>DFGG01000002.1:0-1424 GCA_002371695.1 bacterium UBA3756 | reverse complement strand
GCATTGCTGGATGAGGCTACGGAAATCTGTGTGACACGGGTCTTGTTCGATGTGGCTGGACCGGCCTTGTAGTAGTTGTTCACGATGTTGATGTTGCCACCTCCGGTGCCGCCATAGCAACCGTTGCCGTTGCCCCAGTTGTACATCACGCAGTTGCGGAAGTCGACAATCTCTGCCTGGATACTGTTGGCATACTTCGTCTTGTCGTAGCCGTTCCAGTCATAACGGGCTCCACAGAACCGGGGTACGCGGTTCTGCATGTGGGCCAGGAAGTTGTGGTGGAAGGAGGCACCCTTACCGCCCCAGATACCACCGTAGCTGTGCTCACCCTTGCTGTGTCCTGGATTGGCCAGAGCCTCGCCCAGGGTACACCACTGCATGGTGAAGTGCTGGTTGTCGTAGAACGATGCAATCTCGTCGATGCTCCAGCTGAACGAGCAGTGGTCGAGCACAATACCGTCCTTCTGGCGCTGCCATGTGGCGTCGGCACCATCGTTGACATCTTTTTCTTCGCCGCGACGGAAGCGGATGAAGCGGATGATGTTGTTGTCGCCGGGCCTGACGGTGCGGTGTCTGACTGTCACCCCGGGAGCGGGTGCTGTCTGTCCCTCAATAGTGGTATTGGCACCGATGACGAGGTCTGAATTCAGGCTGATGACGCCCGACACATCGAATACCACAATCTTGGCATTTGAGCCGTTGACGGCAGAGCGCAGTGAGCCTTCACCACTGTCGTTGAGGTTGGTGACGTGACGCACCTCACCACCACGTCCGCCTGTGATGTAGCGTCCGTGTCCCTCGGCACCAGGGAATGCCGGAGCAACGGTGTCGCTGACGACGGGCGTCTCTTCTTCAGGGTCGCTCGGATTGTAACTTACATTGTCTTCTTTGCTACAGGCCGAAAAGGCTGTAGATGCGGCAGCTATCAGCAATGCCCACATGAGATTTCGTTTTGTCTTCATTCTTTGAATATTTAAATGTTATTGCATTCGTTGTAATCCTTCCCAGCGCACATTCCAGGTGCCGTCGTTAGGGAAGCCGGGATTGAGCGGCTCATGACAGCCGTCCCAGCCTGCGCACATCATGGCGACTGCTGTAAGCAATGCACCGTTGCCTGGCAGGTAGATGCGCAGACGGTCTGGTGTCTGGAAGTTATGGCCATTCTTGAGATAGGTATTCTTCTGGGTGTCAATGAGCAGTGCATCGAGGGCGGTCTTGGTGTCACCCAGACGGGCGGCTGCCATGGCAATCATGCCGTAGTCCCAGCCCCAGGTGGTCTGCCAGTTCCAGTTCTGCATAACCCAGGAAAGGGTCTTCGCCATCTCCACCTTATTATATATAGGATAGTAGGGCAGAAGTCCGCAGGCACCGAGCACGGCGGGATGGTCGTTGCGTGTTTTCTCGGCGAAGGTTTCTGTTGTTAT
>DFGG01000032.1:5184-6202 GCA_002371695.1 bacterium UBA3756 | reverse complement strand
CCGAACTGCACACCGGCCTTCAGGGCAAAGCCCTTGAAGAGATAGGCATTGGCCACGATGGGCACATTGACATAGCCCAGTTCTATCTTGGCATCCTTCAAGTCGGCGCTCACGCCATTGACGCTGAACGACTTGTCCTTCCAGCCACTTCCCTGCTGGGCATAGTTCACACCAGCAGCAAGGCTGAAGACTTTAGTAAACTGATATTCTGCTTCGCCACCGATAATGAAGCCGCCCGTGGCCGTCTTGTCCGACTTCAAGTTGACTCCGCCCGCACCCTGGGTATCGAGTACAGGCATATTGCTCAACATGGCTCCCGTACCACCCAACTTAGGCTGGAGCGAGAAAGTACCGGGCTCAAACTGTGCACTGGCTGTCACCGTAGCCACCATCATGGCGGCAATCATCATTAACTTTTTCATCATCTTTTTATTTTAATTCTTAATTCAAGTTTCGCATTCGCTCAACTTCTTTGTAGTTAAGGAGTTAAGTAGTTATCGCTTCGCTCGTCCTTTCGGACAGTAGATAAGCCATTACTTCTATCGGCTGCTTTCCACCACGCAGTCATTTGGCTTAACTACTTAACTACTGACTACTTATCTACTTCAGAAAGTTGAAATTCTTAATCTTCAATCTCTTAGAACTCGCTTGTAAAATGGAATTTGATGTGCTTGAAATCTTCCTGCGCCATCGACAGCACGTAGCCCGAGTCAGCCAGGAACACGTCGCGTCCCTCCTTGTCCTTTGCCATATACTGATACTTGCGCTTCTTGAAGTTGTCCAACTCCTGCTCGTCGTCGCTCTCTATCCAGCAGGCCTTGTACAGATGTACAGGCTCCCAGCGGCACTTGGCATTGTACTCGTTCTCCAAACGATACTGGATGACCTCAAACTGCAGCTGGCCCACGGTGCCGATGATCTTGCGGTTGTTGAACTGATTGACGAACAGCTGAGCCACGCCCTCATCCATCAGCTGGTCAATGCCCTTCTGCAACTGCTTCGACTTCATGGGGTCGTC
>DFGG01000032.1:4485-5140 GCA_002371695.1 bacterium UBA3756 | reverse complement strand
CGTTCTCGATATACTTGAACAGCTCCGGCGAGAACGAGGGCAGTCCGCGGAAGTGTAGCTGCTCGCCCTCAGTGAGCGTGTCGCCAATCTTGAAGATGCCCCCCGTGTCAGGCAAACCCACGATATCTCCCGGCCACGCCTCGTCGATGGTTGACTTGCGCTGTGCCATGAACTGTGTGGGCGAGGTGAAGCGCATCGTCTTGCCCTGACGCACATGCAGATAGGGCTGGTTGCGACGGAACTGACCTGAGCACACCTTACAGAAGGCGATACACGAGCGGTGGTTGGGATCGATGTTAGCCGTGATCTTGAAGATGAAGCCCGTGAACTTCTTCTCCTCGGGCTCCACCTCGCGCTCTTCGGCCTTAGTGGGCCGCGGAGAGGGGGCGATCTCGACAAAACAGTTCAACAACTCCTGCACACCGAAATTGTTCAGCGCCGAGCCAAAGAACACAGGAGCCACCTCGGCAGAACGGTAGGTCTCCACGTCGAACTCCGGATAGACACCGTCCACCAGTTCGAGGTCTTCGCGCAGCTTAGAGGCATCCTGCTCGCCGACAATATCGTCGAGCTCAGAACTGTTGACATCCACTTCGCGCTTCTCCGTCACCCTCTGCTTGTCGGGCGTGAAGAGGTCGAGTTTCTGCTCGTAGAT
>DFGG01000032.1:0-4468 GCA_002371695.1 bacterium UBA3756 | reverse complement strand
CCTGATTGATGGGCCACGATAGCGGACGAACCTTGATCTCAAGTTCCTGTTCCAACTCGTCGAGCAGGTCGAAGGGGTCACGCCCCTCACGGTCCATCTTGTTGATAAAGATGATGACGGGGGTCTTGCGCATGCGGCAGACGGTCATCAGCTTACGAGTCTGTGTCTCCACACCTTTGGCACCGTCGACCACGATGATAGCCGAGTCGACGGCCGTCAGCGTGCGGAAGGTATCCTCGGCAAAGTCCTGGTGACCCGGAGTATCGAGGATATTCACCTTATACTCTATGTCCTTGCCCTCCGGCGTGTAGTCGAACTCCATCACCGAGGTAGACACCGAGATACCGCGCTGCTTCTCGATGTCCATCCAGTCGCTGGTAGCGGTTTTCTTGATTTTATTGTTCTTGACGGCTCCTGCCACCTGTATCTGTCCTCCGAAGAGCAGGAACTTCTCCGTCAGCGTCGTCTTTCCCGCATCAGGGTGCGAGATAATCGCAAATGTTCTTCTTCTATCTATCTCTTGATTCATAATTTCTTAATACATTCTTCCAATGAGTCCTCCCAGTAAGGTATTTCGATGCCGTAGACAGTCTTGATACGGGTCTTGTCGAGCACAGAATAGTGGGGACGGTTGGCTGGCGTGGGATATTCTGCCGTGTGCAACGGCCGAACCTGACACTCCTTGATACCGGCAATGCGGTGAATGGCCTTCGTGAAGTCGTACCACGACGTGACCCCCTCATTCGAGAAGTGGTATATGCCAGGTACGATGCCCTCGTTGATGGCTGTCATGATGGCCACTGCCAGGTCACGGGCATAGGTCGGAGTACCTATCTGGTCGAAGATGACTCCCAGCACCGGTCTTTCCTTCCCCAAGCGTATCATCGTCTTCACGAAATTGTTGCCGAAGGTAGAATAGAGCCAGGCTGTACGGATGATCATCGAGCGTTCGCAGAGTTTCTGTACGTTCAGTTCGCCCACAAGTTTCGTACGCCCATAGACGCTATTGGGACAGGTCTCATCATCCTCCACATAGGGAGTATGCTTCGTGCCGTCAAACACATAGTCGGTTGATATCTGTATCATCCAACCGCCTCTCTGTCCGACGGCATGGGCCAAGTAGGCAGGAGCCTCGGCATTCAGGCGCTGACAGAGCGTCTCGTTGTCCTCAGCCTTGTCTACCGCTGTATAGGCAGCACAGTTCACGATACCGTCAATCTCGTTATCTTCAACGAATTTCTCTATGGCTGCCTGGTCAGTGATGTCCAGCTCGGCCACATCTGTATTAAAATAAGTATGCTGGGGATTCTCCTTCTCCAGCAGTTGCATCTCGTTTCCCAGTTGGCCGTTACAGCCCGTAATCAGTATCTTCATATCCTCATTCGAACTTCAGTCCTTCTTCCTTGTCTTTCTTATAGTAGTCTGAGAGCATGCCTATGAAGGTGGTGATCTCTTTCACGGCATGGGCCGTGTCGGGAGAGATATCCTTCTTCTGCAGACGAAGCATCATCACCCCGTAGAGCGAGTTGAAACAGGTCTCAATCTCGTTTTCCTCCTTGTTGGCACCGCGATTGCGCAGTTCCACGATGAAGGGCAGCACTTTGTAGTATTCCGAATTGTAGAAGGGAAACTTCGGCGAGGCCAGCAACTGGGTATGCAGTTCGATGAGGGTCTGCATCGTCACTTTGTTGATCTGCAGATGTCCCCGTTCACGGCAACCTTCCTGATTCATCATCCGTATCAGATTGCCAAACCAGTCAATCTCCTCTTCCTTCTGCTCCTCATTATAGTCGAAGCGTTCCACATACTCTCGCTTAATCCTTGTCAGTGAGCAGTCGAATGCCCTGATTGTGTCCTCCACCTGCCACATATATAGCAGATATTCAGCTATATTCTTCTTTCTCAGTTCGTTAGCTATAAACATCGTGATTTGAAATAATCCGTAACAATACGTTCCTAAAATCTCAGCAGATTAGTCGTTGTACCCAACAGCATGATGATACTTCCGATAATCACTGCCACACCGATCACCTGGTTGATGATACGGATGCCGTTGGTATCAAACTTCGTGCGGATTTTGTCCACCAGCCATGTCAGTCCCCACCACCAGAGTAGTGCGCCACCCACAATGCTGGCAAAACCTACAAGCATCTCAAACGGATGGTTGGGCAGCACGAAGGCAAACTGCGCATACATGGCCAGGAAGAGGAAGACTATCAATGGGTTGGAGAACGTCACCAGGAAGGCCGTCCAGGTATTGTACCACACCGTACCCTTCTCCTGTCCGGACTGGTGCATCTTCTTCGTTGGGTCAGAGCGATAGGTATAAAGTCCGAAACAGAGCAGCATCACGCTACCCACCAGCTGCAAATAGAAGCGGTTCTGGTCGTTGGTAATAAAGTCCATCACAAACGACATACCAAAGCCGGCAATACCGGCATAGATGATGTCGCTCACCGACGCACCTAAGCCAGTGGCCATACCGTACCAGCGCCCTTTGTTCAGCGTGCGCTGTACGCATAGTATGCCTACAGGCCCCATCGGCGCTGAGGCAATCATCCCGATCATCATCCCCTTGAAGATGAAATCGAGTATATTAATAGGTATATGTATCGGCATATCGGGTGCAAAGTTACAAATAATTATTGATAATCGGCAATTTTTTCTTTTTTTTGTGTACCTTTGCACACAAATATTATTCACTGCCGACCCCGGAGGTGAGGCTGCCAAGAAGTGGGCTGGCATATCTGCCACCAAGGGCGACGACTTCTATACCGAGGGCAAGGTGCTGGGTGGTTTCATCCTCGCAGCCATCGAGTACGAACGGCTCTGCGACAGCGAGGCCACCAGCCTCAGAGCGCCAGTTGCCACATCCTCTGCATCAGACACCTACTTCTCCCTTGCCGGCATCTCCCGCAGCTCTGCCGGCAAGGGCATCTACGTCCGTCGGGGCAAGAAGGTCATCAGATAATTTTATGATTTAGTATCTCGATTCGCTAATTATTTCCACAACGGCTCTGCCTTCCAATTCGCCGTGAACCCCATAGCGCGAACATCAGCCATCGGGTATTTTGCGAGTAAAGCCTTAACGTCTGAAGTGAAATGGTTGTTTGAATCTATACTGTTAAGCCAATATGCGATGCAGCATAGTTGGGGATAGAGCTTGTCTTGTGGGAACTGAAGGTCATTAATCCATGTCCCACGCATCTTCACCGAGGTCTGTGGCGTGATGGAGATATGGGCATTCCACAGGCGGGCATGATGTGCACAGGCATTCCTCACCACAGTAAGACTACGCAACCAACTACCCATACACTGGTGTTCCGGCAGATTGAAGTCGTGGGCAATACGCTTCCTGACCTTGAAATCGTTGAGGTTGTTGTAGAGTTTGGAGAGTGTTCCCATTGATGCTACTTCAAGCGTCTTCCATACAGGAGGGAAAGACGGTGAACTGTATTTGCGGAAATGCTCTTTGATGAATTCATCGGAACTGCGTGAAAGTTCCTGCTTCAGATTGTTCAGGCAAAAAGCATGGATGCCGGAATTGGAGGCAAGAGCCGTATCCATAAACCAGAATGGCCCGTGCTTCAATGCCACATGCTGAATCATCTTCGTGCGGACTGCAATCTCAATCTGCTGTATGGCAGAAAAGATCAGCATCCTCAGTTCGGTATCGAAGCGGTATAGCGAAACGACTGTCGAGAAATGGCTGTTGGGCTTAAAGACGTGCCTCTGCTTGTCCTGTTCTAAAGGTCTCCAATAGCCAGCAAGTCTGAAATAGCTTATGTGTCCCAAGACATTAAGAGTCTCATCCTCGTCATCTAAGATAAGCCCTCTTTGCTTTAGGATATTGATCTGGCCTTCGAGAGTTATTGCTTGCTTTGTGTATATCATTGTCTATAAATAAACGACCCGCCCTGGTTCGCTGGTCTTCGGGAAGCGTGGCGGGTACTGTCGATGCAAAGGTACGACTTTTTTCTGAACAAACAAAACTTTTGGCAAGAAATCTTCTAAAATGACTCAAAAAGAAGGATTTTCCATGCCTAACTGCTACATCTCTAAGATGACTTGCGCAGTTTTGCCCTCAAAAACGGCGCAATCAGCGTAAGCAAGGCTTTCTTAGGCAGCTACCCCAATCGTGACTACCGCTCCTTCATGAAGTACTGCCAGCCGCTGCTGATGCGTCGGCTGCGGATCTTCAAGGGATGGTTGGTGAGCTCGGAGCCGAGGCGGCGGAAGCTGGTCTTGGGGTCGTAGCTGCGGAATCGGCGAGCCAGCAGTTCGCTGATCTCCTTCAGGCTCCACCAGTGGCCGTCGGCATCGGAGACTGGCGTCTGGAAGGCATCGCTGATCATCTCCGAGAGACTGCTCAGCCGCTGGAAGCGCTCGTTCTCACGTATCAGCTCATTGATTTCCTCGTCCTGCAAGTAGGAACGCGCACCCTCCCTGAGCATCTGCTTGAGCTGGG
>DFGG01000189.1:7919-28648 GCA_002371695.1 bacterium UBA3756 | reverse complement strand
TGAAGCCGTCACTGATGACGCTCAACAGCGAGGATGAGAACTGCCATATCAACATCGACACACGAAAGGAGAACACCAATGTAGAAACGGCGGTGCTGTCGTACCAGTGCTCGATGGATATCCCCGAAGAAATCGGACTGGATAAGAGTTCCACCAATACCAAGTTTGCACTGAACTATGACGGTCTGAAACTGACGGCTAAGGTTCTGCCCTTCGACACTTGGTATGTCAACAACTATACCGTGCAGATCATGAAGCACAGCATAGAGGGCTCGGTGCTGAATGCAGAGATACTCGTCAACAACGGTGCCATGGGAGGCAAGAACTTCTTCCGTGATGTCCAAGTAGAGGCTGAGGACTCCGTGGTATGCAACCTGACCAAGATCACCGAGGAGATGTACCAAGCCCGTTTCTACGGATGGAAGGACGGCACTCTACGTTTCAGCGTGGATATCACCGAGGACGGCTGTCCTACCCTCTCCTACGCCCGGAGTATCGCCATCAACACTGGTAAGAAGACAGGAAAGTCGGAGGAAGAAGCACCCGTAGTAGCTCAGGCCAAGATCAAGCGCAAGGCCAAGGCAAGACCCGCTGCCAGGAAAGAGGAGAAGAAAGTGATCACCCACTTCTAACGCCAAGCACCGATGAAGCGCGGACTCGTTCTTGAAGGCGGAGCCATGCGTGGACTCTTCACCACCGGCATCACCGACGTGATGATGGAGGCAGGTATTGAGCCCGACGGGTTGATTGGCGTCTCTGCCGGTGCTGCCTTCGGATGCAACTACAAGTCGAGACAGCCTGGAAGGGCTATCAGATATAATAAAAGGTTCGCGCGAGACAAGAGATATTGCAGCTGGCAGTCCTGGCTCAAGACCGGTGACCTCTACAATGCCGAGTTCGGCTATCACATCGTGCCAGCCAAATACGACATCTTCGACGACAAGGCCTTCAACGAGAACCCCATGGAATTCTACGTCGTTTGCACAGACGTCACCACGGGCAAAGCCGTCTATAAGCAGCTGAAGGAGTCGACCCCACTCACCTACGACTGGATACGTGCATCGGCCTCGATGCCCCTGGCCTCCAAAGTGGTAGAACTCGAAGGCCAGAAGGTGCTCGACGGTGGCGTGGCAGACTCCATCCCGCTGGAATACTTTGAGCGTATCGGCTACGACCGTAACGTGGTTATCCTGACCCAGCCCGAAGGCTTCATCAAAGAGCGCAACCCTCTGATGCCCCTGATGCGAATAGCCCTGCGCCATTACCCCAACATGATCAAGGCAATGGATACCCGGCACCTGATGTACAACAGGCAACTGGAATATGTCCGCCAGGCGGAACGTGAGGGCCGCTGCCTCGTCATCCGTCCCGAGACCGCCATTCCCATCGGACATATCTCCCATGATCCGGAAGAGATGCAACGGGTATACGAAATGGGGCGACAGACGGGAGAACAATATATCAATAAAATCAAGGAATTCTACTTATGCGAATAGATATCATCACCGTATTACCGGAAATGCTCGAAGGATTCGTCCATGAGTCCATACTGGCCAGAGCAGAAAAGAAAGGACTGGCAGAGATTCGTCTGCACAACCTGCGTGACTACACCCTCGACAAGTGGCGCCGGGTGGACGACTACCCCTATGGAGGCTCAGCAGGCATGGTGATGCAGTGTGAGCCTATCGACCGCTGTATCACGGCCCTGAAGGCAGAGCGCGACTACGACGAGGTGATCTTCACCTCTCCTGACGGCGAGCGCTTCGACCAGCATATCGCCAATGAGCTCTCGATGAAGGGCAACCTCATCATCCTGGCAGGACACTATAAAGGCATCGACCAGCGCATCCGCGACCATCTCATCACACGTGAGATCTCCATCGGCGACTTCGTGCTGACGGGCGGTGAACTGGTGGCAGCAATGATAGCAGATGCAGTGGTCCGCGTAGTACCCGGTGTCATCGGCGATGAACAGTCGGCACTCTCCGATTGTTTCCAGGACGATATCCTCGCCGCCCCGATCTACACCCGTCCAGCCGACTACAAGGGATGGAAGGTGCCAGACATCCTGCTCAGCGGCAATGAAGCAAAGATACGGCAATGGGAACTGGATCAGGCCCTGGAGCGCACCAGGAGGCTGCGCCCCGACTTGTTGGAGGAAAAATAAGAAGGTGCTCGCTTGAGCACCTTTTAATTATTTGGAAGCAAACCGCTCAACCTGCTGGCGGATGAGTTCGGTATCGTTGAAGTAGTCGATTTGCATGGCCTTACGAACCTCGTCCATCGTCTGGGCACCCACCTCGCGGGCCTGCTCCGTACCTTTCTTTAATATATTATAGATTTCAGGAATATCCTTCTCAAACTCTGCGCGACGCTCACGCATCGGAGCCAAGAACTTGTTGAGCACCTGGTTGAGGAATTTCTTGCACTTCATATCGCCTAAGCCGCCACGACGGTAGTGCTCCTTCAACTCGTCGAGGTTCTGGTATTCAGGCCAGAAATTGGCAAAGTCCTCATCGGTAGAGAAGGCGTCGAGATAGGTAAACACGGCGTTCCCCTCCACATGACCAGGGTCATTCAGATTGATGTGCTCCGGGTCAGTGTACATCGAGCGCACCTTCTGCCAGACCTCATCAGCAGAATCAGAGAGATAGATGCAGTTGCCAAGCGACTTCGACATCTTCTCCTTGCCGTCGGTGCCTGGCAGGCGACGGGCCGTCATGTTCTCGGGCAGCATGATATTCGGCTCTACAAGAACGGGAGCATAGATTTGGTTGAACCGGCGCACAAGCTCACGGGTCACCTCAAGCATGGGCTCCTGGTCCTCACCTACAGGGACAGTGGTCGACTTAAAGAGGGTGATGTCGGCAGCCTGGGAGACAGGATAGCAGAAGAAGCCCAAGGGAACACTTTCACCCTCGAAGCCACGCATTTTGATCTCGGTCTTCACCGTCGGATTACGCTGCACACGGCTCACACTGATGAGATTCATCAGATAGGTGGTAAGCTCGGCGAGCTCAGGAATCTGGCTCTGGATAAAGATGATGCACTTCTCCGGATCAAGGCCGGCGGCAAGATAGTCGAGGGCCACCTCAATGATATTCTGGCGAATCTTCTCAGGATTATCAGCATTATCTGTGAGAGCCTGTACATCGGCCATAAACACAAACATACGATCATAGTCGCCCGCATTCTGCAACTGAACACGACGGCGAAGAGAACCAACGTAGTGTCCTAAGTGAAGTTTTCCGGTAGGGCGATCACCGGTCAGAATTACTTTTCCCATTATACTATTGAATTAAATCGGCTGCAAAGGTACGAAATAATTCACAATTCACAATGCACAATCTATAATTATTTGTTGCTTTTGCAGAATTTCTCGCCCAAACTGAAGCCTTCCTCGTAAAGACGTTCGAGTTTGTCAACATCCCGGCAGATGCGATCTACTTCCATCTGACGCTCAGGGCGGATGCAAATCACCTCTCCCCAGTCTTCCATCCGTTCAATCAAGTCGAGTTGCCGATTGTATTCCTCCACCCTGCGGCTCAAGGCCACACGCAACCGTGGATATTCACCATAGAATATCTTAGGAACCTTCACATCCAATTCACCAGAACGGAAACCTCGGTTACGAGTCAGTACCACGATATTTGGCGAATAGCCTTTATCTACGGCTCTCACCACAGGGATACTGTCGACGATGCCTCCGTCGAGCATCGGGATGTTGTCGACGAAAGTAATCTGCGACACATACGGCAGACTGCTCGAAGCCTTGACAATGGCCGTCATACGTTGCTGGTCATTCTTCTCCGAAAGATATTCGGCACGGCCGGTAAGGCAATTCGTTGTCACCACCTCATAGACGGTCGGATTATTCTTGTAGGTCTCGAAGTCGAAGGGCACAATCTCATTGGGAAAGCGCTCATATAGGATATTCGGGTCAAAGATGCTGCCTTGCGTCAACAGACTCTTCAGTGAGATATAGCCGTACTTCTGGAGCATGTCGATATTGGAATAGCGGGCACGGCGTGGCTGACGGCTCATATAGGACAAGCCGTTACAAGCACCTGCCGACACTGCAACAACGTACGGGAAGTAAAGCTCATGCTTCATAAAAGCATCAAGTACTCCTGAGGTAAATACGCCACGCATACCACCTCCCTCCAATACAAGTCCTATTTTGGGGCCTATCTGCATAAATATTGCAAAATTTCACTGCAAAGATAATGCTTTTTAACAAATAGATAGTTGGCTATCTGCTGGAATTCGTCTATAGCAAAAATACAAGGCTTATCAGCCTGTTCCAGATAGCTGAAAATCTCTTCCAGCGTCAGCTCTGGTGAGTGAATATCGCCCAGCTTGATATTGAAAGTGGGCGTATTTGAAACAGGGTCATAACCGAAACTTCCCGCCAAAGAGTGAAGCCCCGCCAGGAATTTGCTAAGTATGGTCTTGCCTTTAGGCACGAGTACAGAATAAATCTCCTTGCTAAGGAATAACACGAACTCATGCAGACTGGTAGTTGGGTAAATGTCGGTATAAAAGGTATAATAGCTTTCCTTGATAGACGGCTGTTCGAATACATGTCGTATCAACTGCGTCTTGCCCATTCTTCTGGGTGATGTCAGAAGGATGTGTGCCTTGTTTTCAAGTGTGCGCACCATCCACATCGTTTCCTTCTCCCTGTCACAGAAATAGGGCTCTGGTATTATACCTGTGATATAAAAAGGATTCTCCATAATATTACAGTCTGATTTTCCTGCCGTTGATGATATAGATACCCGGTCTCAGGTTCTGCCGCCAGGTACCGTCCTTCACCTGCTCCTCCGTCGCCACGCAACGTCCCTGCAGGTCATACACACGGTTATCATACACCCTTCTGTTCTCCTCCTTGATACCAAACAGCTCAGGCTCATTCTCCTCATCATCAAACACCACAGGCACGAACTCCACCCCGCGAGTATTCTGTCGGGCAGGAGATGGTGCAGCACGATAGTAAATCTTATTATGCAGCACGTAGCGGTTATTAGGAGTCCACTGACCGGTTTCTTCGCTTAACTCCTTATTGGGATTGGCATTCACATAGAAACCTACGCCTGTATCAGCCTGGTCTTTTTTAATAACATCTGTTATATTACCATTAGTAGCCCCACTAGTAGTAGTGATTCCGTAGCCAGTGATGGGAAGTCCAAACGAATACACCTTGTCACTTACAGTTATTTCTGTTTCCAGCAACTGTTCCAGATACTTACCTGTAAAGACACAGCTAAGTGCGGGCGTAGTTGGTGCACTGGACGGCAGGTTCAACTTGATGTTGCCGGCAATGTCATTTGTACGTATGATAACTGGTGTACTAGCAGGCACAAACTTACCTTCAGCATGTGAGTTGCTAGCAGGCACCTTTGCAGGATGAATAATATCCGTATCCCATGCCGTACAGATATAAGCCTCAGCTGCAGCACTGGAGATAGCCACATCAAATGGAGCACAGAACGTAGTGTAATAATAACCATCACCGCCACTATTTGTTGTCACAATCAGACCTTGATTGTCTGCAGGCTCCATACACCATCTGGCACTCTCGTCAGCGTAATTACCGTACTTCAAATCGTAGATATTGCCAGTTTGTTTGTAGCTGAGATAATTATCTCCATTGTACAGCGCCACAACGCCACCACCGATATCAATAATATTAAATGATGTTGCTCCAGTAGAACTTTCTTGCATCTTATTTCCGTTGACATACAATCCCTGAGTCTGCATAGTGGATGACGGGCTGGCTCCGGCTTCTCCTGAGAAGTAGAAGATGCTAGAGGGGTCGTACTCTGTTGCGGGAACAGGGATGGGACCTCGTGTGGCATTTGTTTCGGTAAAGCCAGTGCCAAGACCGCCATCGCCTTCAAAGGTCGTGCTGACGCCCTTGCGACTGTAGAAATGCATGGGGATAGCATCAATAGTATTTCCGTCATCGTCAGCATCACGACTAGCATCATTATCGCGATCTGTCTCCGTCAAATGCAGATAGCCACTGGCGTAGCGTGGCGTGCTAAGTCCCTCTGATCCTGGCTGGTTATGCAGACGATAGTAGCCGGGGGTGTAATGCACAATATAGTTGCCTTCAACACCATCTCCCTTATCGTGATTATACACCACATCTTGCAATCTTACAAGCCTTGTAAACGGATCACTTTCTACAACTGCTGCATCATAGGCCGCCTTGCCTGCTTCATTAAGGCCACCCACATTGCCTGCTCCTTCATAATAAGGTCTCATCACATCCGCGCTCAGTCCGAAAGTCCATTCCGTAGCAGTCTCGCTCAGTTGCATAGTTCCGCCGTTATCGCGCATGTAATATTGTGTTCCTTCTTTGTTGACCACAGGGTGAACAAGGAAATAACCAGGAGTTGTCGATTCATCAGCCAACAGTTCATAGACCGAATTGGCTGCATTGCTTGGACTCATTTCAATATTGATGCCTTCGCTAAACTCACTGGTCGTCATCACCGTGGTAGTATTACCTAAATTCTTGTGCATGTAGCGGTTGTACATCTTGAATCCGTAGGGGTCGCCAAGCGGTGTCCACAGGTAGTCGTTGGTATAGTGAGTAGCATAGCCGCTCTTGGTTTGGAGGCTACTCGTAAATTGTGCCAGCTTTGGTGTGGCTGCTTTGGCTTCGAAGGTGTACCATAGGTTGTCATCCACACTAGTCACGAAGCCTGAACCGGCATTTGTTCCCAAATCGCCGTTGAAGGTATAAACGATATTAACGAGCACCGTCTTGCCAAGAAGTCCTGCATCATCGCCCATGGTGGTTCGCTCTGTTCCCTTATACTTTGTGTTCATCTCGCTGTCGGCAGAAGTACCGTCAGAATTATAGACTCCTCCAATGAAGTATTTATAATTCACGTTTGGACGATACAACTGTTCGGGCACTTCCAATTTGGCACCAAGGCTGATGCAGCCGGCATCGACACAATACAGGATGTCACCAATTTCAGTAGCATTGTTGAGGAAGCTATAAACGTTGGTTCCCAACTGATAGGTTGAGCCTGCAGGTGTACCACTTGTCAGATCACGCTGCGTCGTACCGTCAGTAATCTCGTAAGCATCAACCAGAACATTTCCAGTCTCAGTACCTTTATAAGGAATCGTAATTTTGGAACCTGTTTTCCCAATAATCAGGCGGTAGATGGCCTTAAACGTAGCCAAAGCAAAGATAATAAAATGGTTAGGATCTCCAGTTGTGAGTGTTTCGCCATGACTGCTGAGCATGGAAGCTGAACCACCAACAACTGGTGTGCCTGTCTTCGCCAGCACGCCATAGTCGTAACCATCACGGTTGAGAATCATGAAGGTGGTAGGTGTAGTACTTAGTTCGGTGGTCGTTGTCGTTACCTCATGAATATATTTCTTGGTCTCGCCGTTCGTTGCCCCAATGCTCTTTATCTTGATGGCGTATGGGTCATTGCCTTCGAGTTGCCACTCGAATTTTCCTGTGGCTTGCAGGGCTTGGCCGCTCTCGTTTTGCACTGCCGAACCGTCATCGCTGCTCTTCATCATCTCATCATTATACCAAATGATGTTGTAAAGCAAATTGGCATGGAGGCCAAGTGAGGTATCATTAGAACCGCTACCCTTAATAACATGCCCGTCGGCAGTACCCTTGACATTCGGCACCTTATAGGGTGAATTGAGCTCGTTGTAGGGATTATAGCGCACATACACCACATCGTCATACAAGCCATAGAGGGTGTTAAGCCTCGATTCAGGAACTATTGTATAGACACCTGTAGATTCTGAAGCTGTACCGTAATACAAATAGTCACTCTGGTTGAGCAGCGGAGTCTGAATGTCTTCAGGCAGGAAAGGTATGAAGTTTCGGCTTTGCGCCGTGCTTTCGTCTTGAGTCTGTGATGCGGCAAGAAGATTATCGTTGGTAATGACTTTATACGTATATATGACTGGAACGTCGTTGATAAACTGCAGGCGTTCTTCATTAGCAATCCCGTATGAGGGAGACGTGCTGAATGAAGCATCCGCCACGACAGATGCAGCCGTTGCGCTCGGTTCGGTCATGCCGGCACCAGTTAAGAAAGAGTATGAATTATAACTGTCACCAGCTGCCGCTAAAGCATAGTCGCCATTAGGATGAGTCAGAATGACAAAGCGATCTTTGCCACTCACTTTGATAGCCGTTCCCATCTTGTTTGGATTGGCTGTTGGATTATTATCTTTATTGGCATCACGGTTGTAAATTTTCACAGCATACGGGTCAGGAGCTTCATAATAAGGAGAAGAAGAAACGCTCGGACTAGCCAGGAACTTCCACTGCCACCTCTTCGCATCAGCATCATTCATGGCAGGCTTGCTACCTGTGTAGAGCGACACGCCTGTTCCGCTGGTCTCATCGTTTGCAGCAACAACTGTTCCCTGAGCCTGTACATCAAGATTGTTGAGTTTAATAGTCATCCATCTACCTTGCAATATCTGGTCGTGGTCGTGGTCGTAGTCCTCATCGTAGGTGTAACGCACATTGATTTCGGCACTCTCCTGTATACCTGCTGCAGCAAACGATCCAGTAATCTCCGTGCCAATTGTGACCATCTTATAAGTATAAGTATCAGCACTACCTATCTTGAAGTAGTAATCACCAGGAACGGTGATTGCTCCTGCCTTGGTGGTCATGTCGGCTTCGTCAGTAGCAGTCTTCTGCTTAATCACTTCTGCATTCTCCCATGCCTCTTCAGTACTTGCGACAGCAGCACCTGCCTCATGTCCATAATAGAACTTGAACTCCTCAGCCAATGGACTCTTGAAGTGTTCGGGGATGGCAGGATAGAACTCGCCACCAGTCTTATAGCGCAAAGCAGTGTTGCCGTTGTTATCAATGATATGGTAGTCGAACACCAACGGGCGGACCAATTGCGTAGTCTGAGCTCCACTATGGTCTCCCTCAGGTTCCGTCAATGGTGTTTCCAGCTTGGTAAACACATTGATGCGATGGCTATGGTCGAAGCGTGGCATCAGCTGCATGTTACCATTCTCATCCTGCACAGCCATGAAGGTCTGGTTGGTCATCTTCAAGTGAGTGTGGTCATAGCTTTCACTGGTATTCGCAGAAGGATTAGTATTCTGGGCAGCAAGCGTTACACTGCTCGAGCCTCCCGAATAGTCACCCGTATAGGCGCCTCCTTCCAGTTTCGAATCAGTCATGCCTATGGTAAAGAACTTGCCAGTAGAGACGTTCTTCAACTGTATGTTATAGGGGTCGAAGCCAGTTTTGTCCTCATACTTGACCTTCGATTCCTCTTTCGTATATGGCTCATTGCTGTTACCTACTGTATTAGACCAAGGTATGCCCATCTCGTCGTCAATTTCCAGGTTTGGCTGGACGTACCATAGGTTCACATTGTCGATGCTGCCATCGGTGTCGCTGTCGGCAGTGGCATCAGGATTGATAATCATGTCTGATAGACCGCCCGTCTGTACAGTCTTTCCGTCAATGGCTGTACCGTTAGCCTGCGCATACTTATCGTTCTGCAGGACGATAAAGGCAGACGGTGTACCCGTCTCTGATGTGATGCTGTAGCCAGTAACCTTATTGTTAGCTTTGGTTTCTGTATAGTCCAAAGAATAATCATAGCTCTTCTCATACTCCTCCTTCACGGTGTAGGTGACAAAATGGTCGTTGATGGAACCATCGTTACCCTTTGCGTTCTTTGCGTTGAGTGGAGGCAAGGTGGCTAACGATGTTGACTTAAACTGGGTACTGCTCGAAGCACTCTCAGTGATAGCATTTCCCAGACTATGGTATTTATGACAGCCAGAGGATTTCGTTGACTTTGTCCAAAACAGATATTCCTTCACCATCGGGCTGTCGAATGCTTTTAATGCCGCTAACTTCTCGTCTCTTTGGGGATCACTACTGCTAGTAGGAATAGGCTTACGCATAATCTCCCATCCGTGACGGTCGAGCAACACTAATACGGGAGGGATGTCGGCATCTTCAATGTCAAAGGTTCCATCACCCATGTCGAAGGTCTGGTACCAGTGCTCTAGTTCCTCCACTGTTTTCGATGATTTGCCATCGTTATTAAAGCCGTTCCATCTGAGTGCGTTGGCGATGGCGGTATAACTATGCCAGTTGCCACCGCCAATGCCTTTTTCGTCCAGTTTTGTTTTCAGCGTTTCTCTCAGCTCGTCAGGAATGACAAACGTCGATCTTACTGTGCTGAATTCATCTTTATAAGTTGGATCGTTTACACAGTCAATGCCCAGCACATGCTGCTTGATCATGTTATAGGTTTTCCAGTACTGTTCGAAAGAGTTGACGGTGCGGCGCTCGTTCTCACCTACATCATTTGTATCACCATCGCCATCCAAATCGGCCGCTATCTTCTGAGTAGTCACCAATTTGTATCTTCCCGTCACACCGAGAATCATATACTCTGTGGCAGCCACCTGCGAGATACCGGGGAAGTTGGCTCCCGTGACAATGTGCTCCGTGTCCTCATCATCATCCTGTTTGAAATGCACGGCCTGTGTCTGGAAAAAAGTTGTGTGTGTACCACCACCAAACGAAATGGTGTTCTTCGAGTGAATCTTTACATGGTAAGGATCTCTGTTGGCACTCTCAAAAAACCACACCCAACGTGAACGGGTGCTGGAACCACCTTCCATCTGTTCCTCGTTCATTGGCTGACCGTAGATGTTCAAGTTGCCATCACCGTTACAATAGGGGTAGACTGCCTGAATCTTAGTATCCGTCAGCTTGTCAGCGCCGTCTTCCAGATAATATTTAGGAATAGCAGGATCAAGGAACTTCAGCAGGCGAGGATAGTTTGTGCCGAAGCCAAAGTCATCTTTGACCTTATAAGTGACATAAATGTTGTAGTCGGGGGAACCGGTACCATCATTTTGTGTATCCTCTGCTATTTCAGCAATTCTACTATTACATGCAGAGGTGGGATGGAAATAATACTCTTCCACCAACGGACTGACGTATTCGGATGGCAATGCCAATCGTGGGTTCTTTGACTCTATCTCACCCGCAAAGAGTTCGTTTCCGCTCTTATCGATCAGATGATAGTAAACGAGTTGAGTACCTGCCAACTCGAAACGCAACTGGTCTGCACTGTGGGCGTATGTGGCATTGCTGTAGATTCTCGTTTCAGCCCCTGCTGTTGACGCACGACCGATATGATAAAGGTCAGCGTTACCCGTAGCGGCTAGCACCTCATACACACCGACGTTGCTACTCATCATGGCAATGAAACGCGAAGCTTGGTCGCGTTCAGATATCCACGTTAGTGCCTTGTCATTACCCCATGTGCCGCCATCCACTTTGACAAACATACCATTATTGACAGATTCTGTGGTGTATGTTCCATTACCAGAAGTGTTATATACATTGATTGTTATTGATTCTGTGTGCCCAACACTCGCTCCTACGTTGTCAATGCGCATACTATAGGGGTCGCGTCCCCTCAGATGCCACAAATAGGCACCTGATTCCAACTCAGCATCGGTAGGTGATGCTTTACTGAGGATTTTGTTGTCGCTACTGTTCCAATATATATATTCTCCATTCAGTTTGACATTGAACTGCTGGCTATAAATCAGTTTGATGTTTTTACTGGACAGATTCGTGGTGGTATAAGCCACATAGATGTCGCAGGCAGTACCGGGCAATTCTGTGATCTCATCACTTGGATTCAGGTTCCCACGCCCACTTCCACTATAGGCACTATAGAATTTAACATCCTCGTCGGCAAGGAAGGGGCTGCGGATAGATGCCGGGATATTGGCATAGCCGGTCAGTGTAGTAAAAGGTGTTAGCGATTCTGTCGCCTGTATCGCAATGTTGCCCGCCAAATCTACCACCTTAAAGGTATAATTCTCCTTACCTATCTCCATCACCTTGATACGAGTGGGGGTAACGTCTGTCGTTGTGTACTGTATGGTGTTACCCTCTTTTGTATCCCAGTTCCAATAGGCATTGGTGCTACCAAACTCTCTCAGCGTGAAAGAGCCTAAAGTCTCGTCGTAAGGTATCTCCCACTTGTATCCTGCACCGTCGTCAGAAGCATTATAGGTAAGGGCTGTTTCAGTTTCCTTTGTGGTACTACCCACATATCGGTTACCAGCAGAACCTTCCGGAACATCTGGATGATTCTCTGTAAGATAACGGTTGATAATACGCAGTTCGTATGGGTCACCGATAAAGGCAAACTCACTCTCTTTCTCGTGTTCAGGATTAGGGTCATTGGCACCATTGTTCTTAAATAAATTCGAACTTGAATCCCATCTGATTTTCTTTTTACTACTATCCTTGTCGGTCATTTCATACCAGGTAGCCGTCCCATAACCTGTGGTTTTGTCGGCTGCAGGAATAGCTGTAAAGGGAGCACCTGACACTTCGTATTCGACATAAATAATAGGTCTGCCAGAACCGTCGGTAGAACAAGTTGCTTGTGCATTTTCGAAGGTTGTGACAGCAGCATCAGGAGTTCCATCACCATTTGTATCGGCTTTGAAAACACCAGTGAAATTAACATATTTTCGTTTCAACTCATCGGGTATCATGCTGGTGGTGATGGTTTCCGTCTTGCTATAGTCACTCCACTCCACTTCAACATCCACATTGCTGCCAAAGGGAGTCACTACTCGGAAGATATATTTCTTCACCTCATAAACATCCACCCTCATGACACTTGCCTCTGCCTTATAGACAATTGTGATGTTATTACCATTGCTACCATAGTCCATGAACTGGATTTGTCCGCCTGAGCTTGGCTGCCAGTTGTTGGTTCCGGTATTCATCTTCGAACCAGCAAAAGCATAGCCTTCTCCACTCTTATGGTTCAGAATGGCGAAGGAGTTGAAGATAGGCGACATCTCATAGAGGTTACTCTTGTTGTCGTTAGGACCTTTAAAGTAGCCTGGCACAACTTTTCTTACACCAGCATCTCGACTTCCACCATCCTGCCACTGGATATCAGCATCGCTCGAAAGCCACATATTTTTGTCGTTCATCTGTTGAGCCATTAGGCGGAAAAAAGACGAGCCTCGATACTCCTTAAACACATCCTTTTGTAGGTATTTTTCCCTGTCCTTCACATCGTTGGTGGAGAAGTTATTTTGGCCAATTCCCCTAAATGTAGTACTTTTGTCGTATGACGTGTAAATGGTGACGTTATAAGGATCGTTTCCACCAAACTTAAACCCAAAGAAACGCCAGCCGGCAGTATTGTTCAATCCTTCCTTGGCTATCCAGGAGAAATCATTACTGGCTAATTGTTCTGGTGTATAGTATCCGTCAAGCACGGCACCAGGGCGATTCTGACGGTTCTGATTCAGCACTACCATGCGGTCTTTTAAGTGGATATTATATTCTTTGCTCGGACTTAATAGGCCTGTTGTTGTATTCAGAGTAGCTGACAAATCAATCTCAGGAGATGCCTTAATATCGTAAGTAACGTAGATGTGGATATTGTCTGAACAAGCTGCTCCGGGAGTCAGTCGAACTCCTGCTGCAACAGCGGCATCGGTTGGGGTATTATCATCTCCATCTGCGCCATCTCCATAGTTTGCATTGTTCGTTGTATTAGCTGAGCCATCAGTGATATTATAAAAATAGTAAGTGGTGTTGTTATAACCATATAGTTGGCTTGGACCTGTTTGAGCTATAGAAGAGGCCGTGTAGTACCTGTAGTTTGTGGCCAGCGGACTCTTGTATTCGAAAGGCAAGCCGACGGTCAGGGTTGAACTCACTACTCGCAGCACCTCCACACGAACATCTGTCCGATACTGTGATACGGTATTTCCCTCTACATTATTCGCACCATCCCTTTGGTAAGTCGTCATCGGCAACGATAGGATATGATAAGTAATCTTACCCCAAGCCTCATTCATCATGCCGCCTAACAGCAGCAGCATTAATACCAGAGAGATATGTTGAATTTGTTTTTTCATTTTGCTATTGATTTCCATTCTGTTATATTTCGTTCTTCCGATGAGAAGCTGATGCCCACGTTGGTGACGGGACGGCCGTCCAGGCGGTATTTCCCGGCGTAGCCCTTGCGGTCAATCTGGTCGAGGGCCTCTTCAGCTGATTGGTCATATTTGATTTCTATCACATAGATGCCCTTCGGCATGAGCAGCACCAGGTCGCTCTGGCCCTTAGCCGTCGGCTCCTCGGACATCCGACGGTCGGGCTGATAGTCCTTAATCGTGAGATATCCGCTTTGGTAGAGTGCAGGCAACGGGTCTTGATAGCTGTCGATCGACAGGTCGAAGGCCGTAACAGGACATCTTCGCCCGTCGATGTCTTTTAGTGCGATAGGCGGCATCTGGCAAAGCAACTCAATCACCGCGCTTGAAGTACCGCTGGCAAACCAGTAGCTATTCAATTCCTGAGTCTTGAAAACATTCACAAGGCTGAAGGGGTTATAGATATCGGTTTTCTTCCGACTGAAATGATAGCCGTCGTACATCCGTTTCAGATCTGCCAGCTGCTCTTCGTAGCTCAGGCCGTTAGCCTCACCCAGCGATTCTAAATCAGGACGCATCTGGGTGGTCAGTTCTTCCTCACTGATGCCGCAAAGCGCATCAAAAGCAGCGACCATCGAGATGTTTTGCAAGTTGTTAAGTTTGCTAAAGATGCCCATCTGCGAAATACTCTCAAAGCTCTGAATGCCTACTGGATATTTTCTCTTTATGCTCATGTCGTTTCTGTCTTTTTGAACGATTACCATTGTTCGGTGAATTTCTCCGTATCCACAATAAGCACATCGCCATTCAGCGTGAAGGTGTAAGTATAGGAGTAGCCAGCAATCCAGGAACCAAGATCGAGTATGGTACTGACATTCGTGGTGGCAGAGCCCCAACTAGTCCAGGAGGCATTGACGGTAATCGTCTTGCTGCCTAATTCCTGAGGCAACACCAAATAGGGCGTATCGCCAGTAGCGGGTGAACCGGTGACTACAAGATTAGTTGCATCACCGCTAGGTGTCCAAGTTGTAGCAGTTCCATTAAAGGTGCACAATCCATTGTTTTTGATACCTGCAATCGTCACGCTATTAATTGTGACACCAGTCAGCCCGTCTGCTTTTTTGAAATAGACACGGGCAAAGGGTCGCTTGAAAGTAAGCTCTACGCCTGATCCATTAGATGCCTTGGTTTGATTCCGTGTGTAGGCATAAACCAGTTCCCGGGTGGCATCATTTCCTGCGGTAATACTAACCGGCAAGTTTGTGCAGGCTATACGAGGAGTGCCTGCTGAGTAACCATCAGGATTGGTACTCTCGTTATATTCCGTATAGTCATATGAACAACAAGTACCTGTCAGATCAGTTGGCATAAAGGCAAAGAAATCAAGGGCTCCGTTGCCATCGGGCCAAAATTGCGGATGAACCCATGAACTTGCACCACCGCTGTAATTTACAGTTTCACCAGTAATATACGTACTAACATCATTGTAATTATAAGCATATACTTTGAAACTGCCATTTACATCTCCTGCGTCGAATGTCGTGGCCCTAGTGCGTTCCATCACTTGCCATACATCGGCGTTGAAGCGGATTTCTGGTTGTGATCCCCCACCCTTCTCTTGTTCTTCACTATCGGAACTGGAGCAGCCTGCCAACAGCAGAAGGACTGACAGCAGGAGGCTTATTCTTTGGAAAAATAGTATACTCTGTTTCATTGGTGCAAAGTTAATGCATTATTTTGACTCTACCAAACAATTCGCCGTTTTTTTACTATGTAAAAAGTATCCAGAATGAATGCTACATCCATGACGTTCTGCTATTCCTTTACAGCCGCAAATTTAGACAATATTTTCGAAACTTCCAAATCTTTATGCAAAAATCATTGAAAGAGAGCCCCGCGGCGTGCACACCGTTCTGTCCCCACGACTTTTTACGAAGGCGCGTTGTCTCGGGGGGGCGCATGGTCGTACTGCGACCATGTTACCTCTCTCATCATCAATATCGGAAAAGGTGCATAAATACAGGCGTTTTAAACATAAATGAAGATTACCTGAAGATGTTTATGCGACTTTTTGGCTAAGAGTAAGCGGTAGCATGGTCGCACTGCGACCAATGCGACCTTTTCCTGCCACCCGAGCAACAGTTAGGTACCGACTAAGCAAGGGTTTCTCGTAATGAAACTACCAGTTTGTCGTTATGAAACTACAACTGCACACGGGGGGCTGTCCGGTTTTGATAAACAGAATAACTATAGTAATAGTTACTATACTCCTTACGGCAACGCTGCAACGTACTACAGAAAAGAGGGAAGCAAATGCCTCCCTCTATTGTTGGAAAAAGATCAATGACCTGTCCCCGTGATCTCTTAAAAAGATCAATGACCTGTCCCCGTGATCTGCTGTCCCCGTGATCTGCTTTTTCTTATTGAATCGCACAGGGATTACATGCCGACATCAGTATTGCCACCATCCGTCCAATTGCTAACAGTAACTGTAGCAAATGTAATTTCATGCAGGTTAAGAACCCGGTCAAGATCTGTACCTGAAGGACTTTCCTGATTAGTCTCATAATAACCACCACCCTTAAGATCAATTGTATAGGTGTAATGAGTACCTGCAGCCCAGGTTGTAGCACTTGAATTTTTTGAGATAGGCCAAATGGCACTAACATATTCATTTGCGCCAGATGCAGCACCAGCATAATAAACATTTGCATCTGTTGCAGACTGTACTTTCATTTTAACTCGGATATATGCTCCATCATATCCATCACCAGTTGTAGAACCTGTATATTCTCCATCTGTGGTTGGCTTAGCCAATGTATGAGGAATTAATATCCATGAACTACCTGCTGCTGCTGAAGTGGTATAGGTAGTAGCTGATGCCAAGGTTTGGTAATATGTTGTTAATGGACTACCAAAATCACCCCATCCCATCGTAGTGGAGGTTGATGGAGATGCATCACGATTCTTAAATGTACCTGATGGAACTATATTACAAAGGGCAACTTCGGAAACAGTAATGGTCAGAGCAGCATCTGTATTTTTTAAATTGATACTTATCTTAGATTCCTCATGATTAAAAGCGAGGTTCATGGAACCATCGGCATTGTCCTTATCAGTCAATGTGGCATATATGAAATCTATCTGAGAATCAGCAGATGTCGCATCGGTAGTAGCGGCAGGAGTAACAGTATATTCAGGACATCCATTAAGTGTTCCTATATTGGTATTACTTACAACAAGCTGGGTACCAGTAACTGGTGCATAAGCATGGAAATCCAAGATATCACTACCATCTGGCCAATAGATTGTCTTCCAAGAAGATCCATTGTCATCTGTAGGTTTCCATACATCAGGTCCTGTAGAAGCTAACTTATAATGCTGATCTGCGAAATAAAGAGTAGGAGTTGCCGTTGTGTGAGCTGCTGTCACATAGAATCCTATCGTTTTGAGACCATTAGGGCCAGTACCTGCATCAATGTCAGCGGCACGAGTCACATTGTTCGTCAGTGGTCTAAAGCTGATTTCATTAGCCTCGCTGGTAGCGATGGTGTCTACGACCTCGTCGTTGCTGCAAGCGGCGAGCCCGAGGGCTGCGATTGCGAAGAAAAAAAGTTTTTTTGTATTCATCTTAAAATATTGTTTTGTTTATACTCTATGTTATAAATAGTTCATTTTCAGCTGCAAATATAGGCATATGGCGACAAATTCCCAAATTTTTTGGGCTTTTTTTTAAGTTTTGGTCATTATATTGCAAAAATTGTCGAATTTTCTACATAAATTATCGCATTTTAAACATTTCATCTATTAATTAGGTAAAGAGATGTAAGAAATACACTTATACGTCTAATCGTCCATCGTGACATTTATCTCTACACTCTGCCAGCCGTCAACCGTTGGCTGGAAACCAGAACCGTTGACGATGGGCTTGGGTATGGGCAAATCGTGGAGCTGGATGTTGATCTCCTCATCCTCATCAGGATTCTGAGCCTCGTCGTGCATCTGCTCGGTGACGTCGACGGAGTAATACCATTTCGAGTCATCGGCGAGGATGGCATAGATGGTGAGGATATGCTGGTTGGTGACGTCGGGGCAGTGTCCGAAGATCCTGACGTGGAAGACGAGCGTGTATCCATCGATGGCGAGTCCCGTAAAAGCCTCTGTGGCACACCCCTCGCCTACCTTGCCTGTAGCCATGTTCACCGAGGGCGCCAGACCAGAGAGCGAAGCGCCGAACTGAGAGGTGTATTGCAGGTTGGGTACGTCGGTGATGGTGATGGTCACATCGCGATACCGCAGCTCAGGTTGCAGGGTGATGGTCTGCGCCTGGTCCATCTCGATGGAGAAGGGGTCGCTCAGCTTACAGCTGATGGGGTCGGGCTCGAGGATGACGGGCTCGTCTTCGGCAGCCCCCCTGGGCATACCGCTGCGCATCAGTTGGGTGCCCTCCTCGATAGACGAGTAGCGGGTATAGGCCTCGAGTGTTTTGGGGGAATCCGTGCCGCGCAGAAGAATAGTCTCCGTATCGTTGTTATAAGCCAGAACGTTGTAGGTACCCATTGAGAGCCGCGCCTTGCCGCCCTGATTACCCGAGAAGTCGTAACGTTCGGGCTCGGAAGATGCGAGATCCTGGTTGTAGAACAGGGCCGTCATGCCCTTGGCGGTGATCTGAGGGGCCTTCTGCCAATCAAAGACGAGGTTCACGTCGCCAGCGTGGTTGTGATTGTAGCACAAGTCGCGAAGGTCGGCATCGCACGAACCGAGGGCCAGTGCCGCGAAAAGCAGGTATCGGACTTTCATCGGCCACCTCCTTTCGATGATTTCGGTGATTTCTGAGCGGAGGAGCGTCCGAGATGCCACACCAGCGTGATGCCTGCCTTCGTGGGGCCGAAGAAATGGCGCACCTTATTGGCCGTCCACACGTTGTGATGATAGTCGTCGTTGCTCACCTCGTAAGTCTTGTAATCGCCAGCGACATAGCCCACGCCGATGTTGAAGTCGAGGCTGAAGTAGCGGCTCAGGGGAACGGCATAGCCACAGTTGAGACCAGCACCCCAGTTGAACTTGGCCTGCTGACCGTCGCCGTTGAAGAGGAAATCGTATCGGTAGTAGGCCCCATAGACACCCAGATGCAGGCCTCGATGCAGGATGACGGACCGGCTGCCAAGCCAGTAGCGCAGCTCGGCATCGGCGGTAACGACATGCACCTTATCCGAGAAGATCCAGCCGTCGAACCATCCGTAAGTGCCGCTGGCAGCCAACGATATCCGGCGCGAGAGAGCCACCTCCAGTCCCAGTGTAGGCATGGCGGCAACGTCGTAGAGCAGGTTGGTGCCCAGGTTGAAAACGGGGTGAGATACGGATACACAGCTATCAGCCTCGACAGCAATACTGTCGGCCTTTACTTCTGTCTGAGCCATGCTGAACGAAGCCAGCAAGGAGAGCAGAAATGCTAGTAGTTTCCGATTAACCATCAACTCCTTACATGATATCTGACGGCAAAATTAGGAATTATCCGCTTTTTCGCACCAACATCATTAATATATCTTTAATATTATAACTTTTTTTAACCAAACCCACACGATTATACAAAAAAATGACGCAAAGGGTTAGGTTAATTCATAAATAATGTATATCTTTGCAGACAAATTGACGAATAACAACAAAACTTGCAATATGTTCAGTAAAGAAACCTATATCCGACGCCGGCAGGAGCTGAAGAAACTCGTAGGCCAAGGCGTGATTATCCTCTTCGGTAACAACGAGGCACCGGCCAACTATCCGGCTAATGCCTATGCCCCGATGCGGCAGGACTCGACATTCCTCTATTATTTCGGACAGCACCGCGACGGACTCGTGGGCGTGATCGATATCGACAACGACGAGGAGATGCTCTTCGGCGATGATATCGATGTGGAGGATATCGTGTGGATGGGATACACCCCCTCGGTAGCCGATCTGGCCGCCGAGGTAGGCATCACCAAGACCGCCCCGATGGAATCTCTAACCACTCACCTCAAATCTCTAACCCCTAAGAAATTTCACTTCCTGCCCCCCTATCGCTTCGACACAAAGATTCAGATCATGGACCTGCTGGGCATCCATCCCTCGCAGCAGAAGGAAGCTGCCTCGTTGCAGTTGATCAAGGCTGTGGTAAAGATGCGCGCCACGAAGGAACCTCAGGAGATTGAGGCCATCGAACGTGCCTGCGATGTGGGTTATGCGATGCATACCACAGCCCAGCTGCTGATTCGTCCGGGCATTACCGAACGTTTTGTAGGTGGACAGGTCGACGGTGTGGCCCGCAGTCTGGCTCAGGGCGTCAGCTTTGCCACCATCTTCACCCAGCACGGGGAAATCATGCACGGCAACCCCTCTGACGCCAAACTTGAGGAAGGACGCCTGGCACTCTGCGACGCTGGTTGCGAACTCAACGACTATTGTTCCGACAATACGCGCACGATGCCTGTCAGCGGTAAGTTCTCGCAACGCCAGTTGGAGATCTACACCATCGTTGAAGCCTGTCACGACTATGTGCTCGAAGTGGCCAAGCCCGGTGTGAAATATGCTGATGTGCACTTTGCCGTCTGCCGTCTGATGACAGAAAGGCTGAAAGAACTCGGACTGATGAAGGGCGATACCGACGAAGCCGTAGCAGCCGGTGCCCATGCGATGTTCCTGCCTCATGGACTGGGACACATGATGGGTATGGACGTACACGATATGGAAGGTCTCGG
>DFGG01000189.1:5617-7801 GCA_002371695.1 bacterium UBA3756 | reverse complement strand
TTTGGCACCAACTGCCTGCGTATGGGCCGAAGGTTAGAGCCGGGATTCGTGGTGACCGACGAACCTGGTATCTATTTCATTCCTGCACTCATCGACGAGTGGAAGGCCAATGGCCACTGCAAGGATTTCATCAATTTCGATCTTTTGGACACCTATAGAGATTTCGGTGGCATTCGTATCGAGGACGACCTGCTGATAACAGCCGATGGCTGCCGGTTCCTCGGTTCGAAACGCATTCCATACCATCCCCAGGATCTTGAAGAATTTATGTCAACAAATCAAAAATAATTATGAAGAAGATTTTAACTTTTGCACTCATGGCCATGGTTGCCCTCAGTGCATCGGCAGCCAAGAAGAAGGCTCCCGCCAAAGATGCCAACAAGCCAGTATTCACCATCATCAAGGAGAATCCCATTACCAGCATCAAGGACCAGAACCGCTCGGGTACCTGCTGGGACTATTCCACCCTCTCCTATTTCGAGGCCGAAATCCTGAAAGCCACAGGCAAGACCTACGACCTCTGCGAGTCATTCGTTGCCAACAAGACCTACATGGAGCGCGCCATCCAAGTGGTACGCTATCACGGCGACTGCCAGTTTGCCCAGGGTGGATCCGCTGAGGACGTACTCCACACACTGAAGACCCACGGCATCTGCCCGGAGAATGCCATGCCGTTCCCCGGCTCGCTCTACGGTGACTCACTGAACAATTTCAATGAGTTCTTCTCCGTCCTCGAGCCTTACGTGGCTGCCGTTGCAAAGAGCGATGCCAAGAAACTGAGCAATGCCTGGAAAAACGGTATGCAGGGTATCCTCGACTCCTATCTGGGCAAGTGCCCTGAGAAGTTTACCTATGAGGGCAAGACCTACACCCCGAAAGAGTTTGCCGCTTCACTCGGTCTGAATTTCAACGACTATGTGAGCATCACCAGCTATACCCATCATCCTTTCTATACAGCTTTCCCCGTAGAGGTGCAGGACAACTGGCGTTTCCCGCTGAGCTACAACCTGCCAATGGATGAGATGATGCAGGTGATCGACAATGCCGTGGCCGAGGGCTATACCATCGCCTGGGGCGGTGATGTATCAGAGCCCGGTTTCACCCGGAAGGGACTGGCCTATGCCGTCGATGGAAAGAAGGCCGAGAGTCTCGCTGGTAGCGATATGGCCCGCTGGCTGAAACTGACTGCTGAGAAGAAGCGCAACATTATCGACTCACTCGGCTGCAAGGTTCCTGAAATCATACCCACCCAGGAGATGCGCCAGGAGCGTTTTGACAACTGGGAACTGACTGATGACCACGGCATGCTTATTTTCGGATGCGCCAAGGATCAGAATGGCAAGGAGTACTACATGGTGAAGAACTCCTGGGGCGAGTCGGGTGACTACAAAGGCATCTGGTACATGACCAAGACCTTTATTGCAGCCAACACGATGGACTTCCTTGTCAACAAGAACGCCATCCCTGCAGAAATCCGCAAAAAATTAGGAATTTAAGGGCCAAATATCCTAATTATTAGGTAAAAAACGGCATAATCTGTTAAATTTTCAACAGATTATGCCGTTTTTTCATATTTTATTCTTATCTTTGGGGCGTAATTTGCCGTAATAGGCACTTACAACACCAAAGCGACAAGAATAAAAATAATATATAAATGCATTTCAAATGGAATTACGAACCACCTACATCAGAACAACGGACGGCGGCTAAGGAGCTGGGAGAGAAGATCGGGATGAGCCCGATCCTCGCCGACCTGCTCATTCAGCGCGGCATCAAGACGGAGAGCGCAGCCAAGCGATTCTTCCGCCCGATGCTAAACGAGTTGATAGACCCGTTCCTGATGAATGACATGGACGTGGCAGTAGACAGGCTCAATGATGCCATGGGGCACAAAGAGCGGATCATGGTCTACGGCGACTATGATGTCGACGGATGTACGGCGGTAGCTTTGGTGTACAAGTTCCTGCAGCAGTTCTATTCCAACATTGAATACTACATTCCCGATCGCTATGAAGAGGGATACGGTATCAGCAAGAAAGCGTTGGACTATGCAGCTGAAAAGGACGTAAAATTAATTATTGTGCTCGATTGCGGCATCAAGGCAATCGAAGAAATCCACTATGCCAAACAGCTTGGCATAGACTTTATCGTGTGCGATCACCACGTACCGGATGACGACCTTCC
>DFGG01000189.1:0-5488 GCA_002371695.1 bacterium UBA3756 | reverse complement strand
TGCGGGGTGGGCTTCAAGTTCATGCAAGCTTTTGCCAAGAATAATGGCATCCCGTTCTCGCGTCTCATCCCACTGCTGGACTTTTGTGCCGTCTCGATCGCGGCAGATATCGTTCCCGTGACGGGAGAGAATCGCATCCTGGCCTTCCATGGACTGAAACAGCTGAACCAGAGCCCCTCTGTCGGTCTGAAGTCAATCATCGAGATTTGCGGACTGACAGGACGCGAACTGACCATGAGTGACATCGTGTTCAAGATAGGTCCACGCATCAATGCCTCGGGACGCATGCAGAGCGGCATCGAGGCTGTCGACCTGCTGGTAGAACGCGATTTTGAGAAAGCGCTGGCAGAAGCCAACCGCATCAACGAATACAACGAGCAGCGTAAGGATGTGGACAAGCAGATGACTGAGGAGGCCAACCAGATTATCGAGAAACTGGAGAATCAGAAGCACCACGCCAGCATCGTGCTCTACGACGAGAACTGGAAGAAAGGCGTGGTTGGCATCGTTGCCTCACGCATGACAGAACTCTACTACCGTCCGACAGTGGTACTCACCCGCAGTGGCGATCTGGCGACAGGCTCGGCCCGCAGCGTGGCTGGCTATGATATCTACGACGCCGTGAAGAGTTGCCGAGACCTGCTGGAGAACTTTGGAGGCCACACTTATGCCGTAGGCCTTTCACTTAAGATAGAGAACATCCCCGAGTTCCGCCGCCGATTCCAGCAATACGTCACAGACCATATCTTGCCGGAACAGACAGAAGCTACGATAGATATTGAATCGGAAATCGACTTCAAGGACATCACCAAGAAACTGCACAACGACCTCAAGAAGTTTGCTCCTCACGGTCCTGGCAACGAGAAACCGATCTTCTGCACCCGCAACGTTTATGACTACGGCACATCGAAGGTGGTGGGACGGCAACAGGAGCACATCAAACTGGAACTGGTAGACTCCAAGTCGTCAAACGTAATGAATGGTATCGCCTTCGGACAGAGTGAGGCTGCACGCTACATCAAGTCAAAGCGTTCGTTCGATATCACCTATACCATCGAGGAGAATATCTACAAACGTAGTGAGGTACAGCTGCAGATAGAGGATATTAAACCCTCCGAAGAGAATCTGTAATGAGTGACAAGTATCGGCAGATACTCAAGCAGTACTGGGGCTATGACGATTTCCGCGGCATCCAGCGGGAGATTATTGAGTCCATAGGCAATGGGCACGACACACTAGGACTGATGCCAACAGGCGGCGGCAAGTCGATTACCTTCCAGGTGCCAGCCTTGTGCAGCAATGGGACCTGTATCGTGATCACTCCTCTCATCGCCCTGATGAAAGACCAGGTACAGAATCTGCGTCGACGGGGCATCCAGGCATCAGCCATCTACTCCGGACTCTCCCACGAAGAGATTGTCACCACACTCGAGAACTGCATCCTGGGCAACACCAAGATTCTCTATGTGTCGCCAGAACGCTTGTCCTCGGAACTGTTCCGCACAAAGTTGCGCCACATGCGAGTAAGCATCATCACCGTTGATGAAGCTCACTGCATCTCACAGTGGGGTTACGATTTCCGTCCCTCCTACCTCAGGATTGCCGATATTCGTCGCGACCATCCAAACGTACCAGTACTAGCCCTGACTGCCACGGCCACCCCAGCCGTTGTCCAGGATATCCAGGACAGGCTTACACTCTCCTCCAGCAAATCCGAAAAACCTGGATTATCAGGAAGCGCCAGATTCAACGTCTTCCGCATGAGTTTTGAGCGAAAGAACCTGGCCTATATCGTGCGCCATGCTCCCGACAAGCGCCAACAACTCATTCATATCCTCAATAGCGTCGCCGGGTGCGCCATCGTCTATGCCCGTAGCCGTAGGCGAACAAAAGAGGTGACAGAGTTTCTTAGCGAGGCAGGCATCAGTGCCACATTCTTCCATGCCGGACTCGACCAAGCCACCAAGGATGAGCGCCAACGCGACTGGCAACAAGACAAGATACGCGTAATGGTGGCAACCAATGCCTTCGGCATGGGCATCGACAAGCCAGATGTCAGGCTGGTAATCCACATTGACTGCCCAGACAGCATTGAGGCCTATTTCCAAGAAGCCGGACGTGCGGGACGCGACGGGCAGAAAGCCTACGCCGTGCTGCTTTACAACGAGGGCGACCGTCGCAAACTATCCAAACGCATCAACGACACTTTCCCCGACAAAGACTATATCAAGAAAGTGTATGAACACCTGGCCTATTACTATCAGGTAGGCGTAGGTTCCGGATTCCACGCCACCTTCGAATTCAATATCGACGATTTCTGCCATAAATTTCATCATTTCCCCATACAGGTAGACTCTGCCCTGAAGATTCTCAACCGTGCAGGCTACATCGAGTACACCGAGGAACAGGACAACCAGGCACGCGTGATGTTCACCGTCACACGCAATGAGCTCTACCGCCTCGAAGGCAACTCACCCGACGAGGACCGTGTCATCACGGCCCTTCTGCGGAATTATGGCGGGCTATTCGTCGACTTCAACTTCATAGATGAAAGTTTCATCGCCTCACAGTGTGCCCTCCAGCCTCAGCAGGTGTATCTGATACTGAAAAGCCTCAGCCAGAAGCACATCCTGCACTTCATTCCCCAGAAAAAGACACCCTACGTACGCTATCTGCAACGCCGCGAGGATATGGATCATGTACAGATACCGCCGTCGGTCTACGAAGAACGTAAAGTGCTCTTCCAAGAGCGCATCCAAGCCATGATCAACTATGCCACCTGCGACAATATCTGCCGAAGTCGGCAACTGTTACGATATTTTGGGGAGGCCGACAGTCACGACTGCCGACAGTGCGACGTCTGCCTCGACCATACTAATGGTCACGCCAGCGAATCCACATTATCCCCTGAAGCCAATGCAATCCTGGAACTACTGGCTGACGGGAAGGCTCACCCCATCACCATATTAAATAGCATCCAATTGCCTACCGGCAAACTGGATGCTATCCTCGATTATCTCCTCCGTGAGGAATATATCTGTCAGGAAGACGGATTCCTCCGTAAACAATAAACTAAAAGTCAAACTTCAACTGCCTCGGGTCGTCATTGTCGAACTCATGACAATAGCTCGACCCATCAAAGCAGTGCGTACAAAGCTGACACTTCGGAATGCCAATGGCCGCCACCAAGTCTTCCAACTTGGCAAATTTCAGAGAAGTCAGTCCAAGTCTTCTGGCAATCTCATCTACCATCCGCTGATACTCGGGAGAATCAGTAGTGGCATATTTCTCCAGATTTTTCTTGTCATCGCCCTCAAAGTCTTTGATGATACGGCGCGTAATCAGCTCCATGTCGCTCTTGGATGAGGTGAAGCCGATGAACGGACAGCCATAGACCAATGGCGGGCATGAGATGCGACAGTGCACCTCCTTGGCGCCATAGTCAAAGAAGGTCTTCACATTGTCCTTCAGCTGGGTACCACGCACAATGGAGTCATCACAGAACACCACACGCTGCCCCTTCAGGAGAGCCGGATTGGGTATCAGTTTCATTTTGGCCACCAGAGCACGACGCTCCTGATTGCCAGGGGTAAACGAACGAGGCCATGTCGGGGTATATTTCAGCACTGCGCGCTTGTAGGGCACACCCTTGCCCTCTGCATAGCCCAAGGCCATCCCCACACCTGAGTCGGGCACACCACAGACGCTGTCAACCTCGGTATCATCCTTCTGGCCCATCATCTTGCCATTGGCTTCACGTACGGCCTCTGTATTGATACCATTATAGTCGGAAGCAGGAAAACCGTAGTACACCCAAAGGAAAGAACAGATTTGCTCGCGCTTGAAGGGTTCTTGCAGTACCTCCATGGAGTCGGCCGTCAGGAAGACGATTTCCCCCGGTCCGAGGTCTCTCACCCTATGATAGTCGAGGTTGGGGAAACTGGTTGTCTCGCTACTCACGGCGTAGGCTCCATCCTTTTTGCCGATAACGATAGGTGTACGGCCCAGGAAGTCACGAGCGGCAATCAGTCCTTTCTCCGTCAGTACCAGCATCGAGCATGACCCCTGAATCTTGCGATACACCAAATTGATGCCCTCCACAAAAGTGCGTCCCATATTAATCAGCAGCGCCACGAGTTCTGTCTGATTGATATTATTGGCCGATAGCTCGCTGAAGTGCATTCGTCGCTCCAACAGTTCGTCGGCAATTTCTCGCAGGTTGTTGATCTTTGCCACTGTCACTACGGCATAACGTCCCAAGTGCGAATTGACAATGATAGGCTGTGGGTCAGTATCGCTGATTACGCCAATACCCTGATGCCCAGAGAAAGAATCGAGCTCGTCCTCAAACTTGGAACGGAAATAGTCACGCTCCAAGTTATGGATCTTTCGGCTGAAGCCTTTTTCCTGATCAAATGTTACCAATCCGGCACGCTTGGTGCCAAGGTGTGAGTTGTAATCTGTCCCGTAGAACAGATCATTCACACAACATTTGGTGCTGATGGTTCCAAAGAATCCTCCCATACCTTATTATATAAAATAATAGAGGAACGATGCGATACCTTCGAGTGCAGGTTTGCGTTGTCCCTCTATCTCTATTTTGAATTCTATCTCGGCTTTGCAGATGCCACGCAGATTCTGGATGTTGTGCAACTTGGTGACCAGACGTATGCGGCTTCCAGTAATCACCGGCTGTCCGAAACGCATCTTGTCCATGCCATAGTTCACGAGCATCTTGATATTGTTCACCTCGATAATCTGATTCCACATGTAGGGCAGCAACGAGAGGGTCAGATAGCCATGGGCAATAGTGCTCTTGTACTGGCTTTCCTGCTTTGCCCGTTCAGTGTCGACATGTATCCACTGGTGGTCCAGCGTTGCGTCTGCGAATAAGTTAATACGGTCTTGATTCACTTGCAGCCATTCTGAAACTCCGAGTTCTTCACCCAGATGAGCGGCAAATTCATCGTACGAATTGATGACTAATTTGGACATATTCCTGAAATTTTCTGCAAAGATACGCATTTTCCTCCATATAATGAGCCTCTTTACCTAAAAAATCGTTAAAAACCATCGTTTTCTTAACTCTTCATTCTTCATTCTTAATTATAAGTCGTACCTTTGCACCCGCAAAAGCAGAATGGGTGTTTTCCAGAGTGGCCAAATGGGGCAGACTGTAAATCTGCTGTCTTTCGACTTCGGTGGTTCGAATCCATCAGCACCCACAAGCAAAAAGAAAGCTCGCTGATTAGCGAGCTTTCTTTTCTATTTATACATCCTGATTCTCAGGGCGCAGTTTGCGCACGGTTTCGCCAGCACGCCACATCTCCTGATTTCTCATGGCCTCGAGTTCCTTCTCCAAGCCGGCACGGTAGTCGGGCTTCGAGTTGGCATCGATAGTAATCTGGGCCTCATTACCCGTCAGTACTGAATAGTAGAGCCACTCCATCACAGGCTTGATGGCATCATGGAAACGGGGAGCCCAGTC
>DFGG01000107.1:269-18653 GCA_002371695.1 bacterium UBA3756 | reverse complement strand
CTCTACCGCCACTGCATTGGAGTCAAGCGATACGCATATCTTCAACGTCGAAATGACGCAAGAGAGCACCATCACCAACGTAGGCACCCAGCCCAATGTGATAGCCAAAGTTGATGGTGTGGACGTGAACACCGATGTAGAAACAGCAGTCGGCAACTATCTGGTAACCATCGCCAACGGTACGCTGACGGTTGATCCTAAGGCGGTAACCATCACCGCTGGTAGCGACTCGAAGACCTATGACGGTACGGCATTGACCAATTATAGCTCTACCGCCACTGCATTGGAGTCAAGCGATACGCATATCTTCAACGTCGAAATGACGCAAGAGAGCACCATCACCAACGTAGGCACCCAGCCCAATGTGATAGCCAAAGTTGATGATGTGCCTGTGAACACCGGTGAAGAAATAGCAGTCGGCAACTATCTGGTGACCACTGTAAACGGCACATTGACCATCAATCCGATAACCGAGAATGTCACCGTCACCATCACTGAGCATAGCAACAGCGATGAGATCGTTTATAACGGCCAAGAGCACACCGTCACAGGCTATGATGTGGCAATCGATAATGAGCTCTACACCGAGGCCGACTTTACCTTCAGCGGTAATGCTGAAGTCAAAGGCACCGATGCCGGAACCTATCCGATGGAACTGAAGCCTGAGGACTTCACGAACACCAACCAGAACTTCAGCAATGTGACCTTCAATGTCAAAGACGGCGCTCTGACCATCACCCCAGTCATCGTGAAAGTCAGCGTCGTTGACAAAGCCGATGGACAACCTATAGTGGGTAATCAAGTAGTTGTGCGAAATTCAAATGGCGTGATAATACATGACTGGTCTTCTACATCTACAGAGGAGAACCATGAAATTAGTGTTTTAAAGGCTGGCGGAGAATACACAATCATTGGGAATGCATACCTGGGTTATACCCGCTCCGCTGAATACACCTTAACCATCGATGAAAATGGCAACGTTTCTTATAGCGGCACGATAACACAAGACGGTGTGCTGCTGGTGGAGAACAGCAAGACGCACGTTGAAATCAGCGTCGTTGACATGGTTGATGGAGATAAACTTGCAGGTGCCACCGTTCAGGTGAAAGACTCAGAAGGAGACGTTGTCGAAGAATGGGATTCAAAAGAAACGGAGAACCATATCATCGAAGGCCTCACAATTTTTGAAGAATACACCCTCTGCGAGACTGCTGCCCCCGAGGGCTACAAAATCTCCTCTGACTGTACCTTTACCATCAATGAAACTGGCGAAATTACTACCAGTGGCTTGTCCACTACTGATGAAGAAGGAAATACTGTGCTATTGGTGGAGAATAGCAAGACGCACGTTGAAATCAGCGTCGTTGACATAACCACTAAAGATGAGATAGAAGGCGCACATGTTCAAGTGTTAGCTCCTGGTAATGAGGTTGTCGAAGAATGGACTTCTACAACGGAGATTCATGAAGTAGAAGGCCTCAAGACTAACGTAGAATACACCCTCCGCGAGACTGTTGCCCCCGAGGGCTACAAAATCTCCTCTGACTGTACCTTTACCATCAATGAAGAAGGAAAAGTTTTTACCAACGGCCAAGAAGTTGCTGTACTGCAGGTGGAAAACGCCATGACGCATGTTGAAATCAGCGTCGTTGACATAACCACTAAAGCCCCCATATCAGACGCAACTATTAAAGTGTTAGCCCCTGGTAATGTGGTTGTCGAGGAATGGACTTCTGGAACGGGGAACTATGTAATCGAAGGCCTCAAGACTAACGTAGAATACACCCTCCGCGAGACTGCTGCCCCCAACAGATATGCTGCCCCTGCTGACTATACTTTTGAAATCGCCCCTGATGGTAGAATAACATTCACAGGCAACAGAACTGAAGATGGCGTGCTACTCGTGGAGAATACTAAGACTGGTGACCTGATAGTCTCGAACACCGTGTATTCTGACTCGGAATCAGATGCAAATCAGGAGTTCGGGTTCACAGTCACTCTTGGCGACCAGTCGATTAATGGCACCTATGGCGACATGACGTTTGAAAGCGGTGTGGCTACATTCACGCTGAAGGATGGACAAGAAAAGACTGCTGCAAACCTATTGTACGGAACGACCTACACCGTGACTCAAGTAGAAGTTGAAGGGTTCACCCTCGAAAAGACTGGAGACACAGGCACCATCGGACAAGAATCATGGACCGCCGCATTCACGAACACAAGAAAGACTGGTGACCTGATAGTCACGAACACCGTGTATTCTGACTCGGAATCAGATGCAAATCAGGAGTTCGGGTTCACAGTCACTCTTGGCGACCAGTCGATTAATGGCACCTATGGCGACATGACGTTTGAAAGCGGTGTGGCTACATTCACGCTGAAGGATGGACAAGAAAAGACTGCCACAGGTCTCCCGACGACCATGACCTACATGGTGACAGGGCCAGGTGTCAGTGGGTTCCAACTCTCTGAAAGTACTGGAGTCGAAGGCACCATCGGGAATGAAGCATCGACCGCCACGTTCAAATATATCAAGCTGATTGATGTGTCGGTGGCTATCAGATGGAATGATGCCAATAATCAGGACGGTAAGCGCCCATCAGAAGTTTCAGCTATACTGAAGGCTAATGATGAACAAGTTGGCAGTAAGGTTTTGAATGATAGAAACGAATGGAGCGACACGTTTGAAAACCAGCCAAGTTGCACACAGGAAGGAACACGCATCAAGTACTCTTGGGAGATGGAGATGCCAGCAACACCTGATTACAACACATTATCTGAAACTACAGTAGATGGCCATAACACCATCACCATGTTTACACTCACCCATGAGCCCGAAGTGACTGAGGTCAAAGTTTCTATCGACTGGGATGACACCGAAAATCGGGAGGGCTTCCGTCCGGAATCAGTCACTGTGCACCTGCTGAAAGACAATAATGAATGTGAAGCCATAGTGTTGAGCAATAGTAACAACTGGACGCACACTTGGGCGAATCTGCAGAAGTATGAAAATGCTACTGAGATTGACTATACAGTCACTGAGGATGCAGTTGCCAATTACTCGACCCAGATCACAAAGGCCACCGACGGAACCTTCACTTACACCGTCACCAATAGCCGTGAATTGGAAGTGACTGAGGTCAAAGTTTCTATCGTCTGGGTCGATGAAAACAATCGGGAGGGCTTCCGTCCGGAATCAGTCACTGTGCACCTGATGAAAGACAATAATGAATGTGAAGCCATAGAGTTGAGCAATAGTAACGACTGGACGCACACTTGGGCGAATCTGCAGAAGTATGAAAATGCTGCTGCCATTGACTATAAGGTCACTGAGGAGGAGGTTGCCAATTACTCGACCCAAATAGAGGCCAGCGACGCCCCCCTCACTTACAACGTCACCAATAGCCGCACCGTCGAAGAGACTGAGGTCACAGTTTCTATCGTCTGGGACGACGATAACGATACGAACGGCTTACGTCCGGATAATGTCATTTCAAGCTTAAAGTTGTTTGCTAATAGCGCTGAGAAAACTGAAAATAAGTGGACGGCACTTAGCAATGGGTCATATGTTTGGACGGGCCTGCCTAAGTACGCTGATGGCCAAGAGATTGAATATACCATCAGCCAGGAAAAATTAAACAATTACAATGACCCTGTCATCACCTATAGCGGAACCAGATGGGAATATACGGTGACTAATACAATATGCGGTGTAATCTTCACGAATGAGGGGAACAGCACCACGCTGACACTTACCAATCCTATAGCTCTGCAAGAGGTGAGCATCCCCACCCCAGTAGATGTGGACCATGTGGACATACAACGTGAGTTCATACCCGAGACGGCCGCCACGGTCTATCTGCCATTTACGATAGCTGCAGAAAATGTGGAAGGCGGTACGTTCTATTCGTTTACTGACGTGAATGAGACGAAAGACCCATGGGAGGTAAGCTACACTGAGGTGACGGGCAATATCGCGGCCAACACCCCGTACATCTTCCTGCCCGACAACTTGCACGGCGGCAAGATTACGGTGAACAACGGCGAGAACAAATTGAGCGTCTGCACGGCCAATGCGCAGACCACTCACGATGCAGAGAGACAGTGGGAGTTCATAGGCACCTATCAGCCCATCAAGTGGCTGTCGGATTCTGAGGCCGAAGGCTACACCGCTGAGCGTGCCGATGAAATCGGCTCTGTCTATGGCTTCGCTGCCTCAAGCGCAACGGTGGGCACTACCGAGTTTACCGCTGGTCAGTTCGTGAAGGTTGCCTCCGGCGCGTACATCAAGCCCTACCGCGCCTACCTGAAGCGGACCACCACCAGCGGAGCGCGCGGACGCAACGGCATCAGCAGCCCCGAGCTGCCAGCTACCATGAATGTGGTGCTCATCAGTGCCAACGGTGTGACTGTATCTGTGGGCACCATCAACCTCGACTGCGAGTCGGGCGACTGGTACTCCCTCGACGGCCGCAAGCTCGACGCCCAGCCCACAAAGAAAGGCATGTACATACACAACAACAAGAAAGTCATCATCAAATAAAAATACTCACAGCATCATGAAAAAGAAATATGTAAAACCCTCCATGCAAGTGTACGACATAAAAGGTACCCCCCGGATACTGCAAAGCAGCTGGCCTGGTGAGCTGGGGAATATCCCCACCGTCCCCGGCCAGGCTGAGGACGATAAGCAGCTGGCCTGAGCACGCATTTGCACAGAGACTGTCATCCCCCGCACCGCGCAAGCAGTACGGGGGATGATGGTGTAGAGGACAAAGCAAGCGAGGAATCAAAGGGACTGGTGATTGATATCTTGAATCAATCGCCAGTCTTCTTTCTAAAATATTCAAGCAACCGTTGCATGGCTACCTGCTCGCCAGGGAGGCTGTCGCCAGAGGAGGTGATGATGCAAACGTAGCCTTTTCCAATGATTTTGTTCAGATATAGTTGAGAATATCGCTGAATTTCTCGGTTTTTATCATCTGATCGTGGTCGAAATCGTCGAAGGTTTCCAATTGCCAGGTGACGTGGAAAGGGATGTGGATGGCCCAGGCACCGATGGCGAGGGCCGGGGCGACATCGCTCTTCAGCGAGTTGCCGATCATCAGCAGTTCTGAGGGGTGGATATGCTGGTGCTCACAGAGGGCGAGGAATTCTGGCTGCCCCTTGTCGGATGTGATTTCCACATCGTCGAAGTATTTCAGGAGGCCGGAGCGCTTGAGCTTGTTCTCCTGGTCCTGCAGTTCACCTTTGGTAAAGACCACCATTTTCTTGCCATCCAGTCGTTCGCGGAGAGTCTTCAGTGTTTCCACGACACCTGGCAAAGGTGTGGCAGGCAGATGAAGCAAGGATTTGCTGTGGGCCAGGAGTTCGGATAGTTGTGAGGCCGAGAGATCGTTGCCGGCGATGCGGAGAGCCGTCTCTACGATGCTGATGGTGAAGGCCTTACATCCGTAGCCGAGGTCGGCCATGTTGGCCGATTCGGTCTTGTAGAGTTCATGTTTGGGGTCTTCACAGTAGGGAGCGATAAGGCTATAGAGATGCTCTTCGACCTGTTCGAAGTGCGACTGGCAGTCCCAAAGGGTGTCATCGGCATCGAAGGCGAAGACCCTTATCTTTGATGTTTGGAGTCTGAGCATAGGCGACAATCCGGGCAGATGCCCTTAATCATGAGGTTGGCTGAGGTAGGCTTAAAGCCTTCGGGCAGGGGTATTTCGGGCACACTGGTATAGTCGAGGCAGAAGGTCTGCTGGCATTTCTCACAGTAGAAGTGGGGATGCAGGTCTTCGTCGTGCTCATGGTCATGACTGTGGCAGAGTTCATAGTGTGCTCCCTCGCTTCCGCCCTCGATGACATGCACCAGATGGTGCTCACGAAAAAGCGTCAAGGCCCGGAAGATGTTTGACTTGTCGATGGTCAGAATCCTTGCCTCCAGTTCCATCAGGGTGATGGGGTGGAGAGCCTTTACCAGTTCCTTGAGTACCACGATGCGGTTGGCCGTGGGTTTGATGCCGTGCTCCTCGAGCAGTTGTGTACAGTTTGCTTCGTTCATCGGTCTGCAAAGGTAGCAAAAAGAAGTGAGATACGAGCGGTGGAATAGTTAATGTTTCCAAAAAATACTTGCTACATCAGTAATAATATGTACCTTTGTCCTCAATATCGAATAACCAAAAAGTAAAAACCCGTATGAGAACAACATTATTGACTATTTCTCTGACTTGTGCCACTCTGTTCGTGCAAGCCCAGAAACCCGCCATCCCTCGCGACGAAGCTCTGGAGGCGAAGATTGAGAAGACACTGAAGAAGATGACCCTCGACGAGAAGATCGGACAGATGCTTGAGCTGAACCTCGACGTGATGGGTAAGATGCAGGTCGAGAATGCCAAGGTGGACCGCGAGAAGGTGCGCTCCGTGATGCAGCAGTATGGTGCACCCGCTGCCGACCTGGAGAAGATGATGAAGATGACCGATGCCGAGATTATCGACAAGCTCGGCAACTACCCCGTAGATATCTATCAGGGCGAGACCAAGCGTGTGTGGAAGCTCAACGAGACCATGCTCGACACGCTCATCTCGAAATGGAAGGTAGGCTCCATCCTCAATGCCCCCGGTACCCGTGCCGCCACCGTCGATCAGTGGCAGAAGTGGATCCGCCTGATTCAGGAGAAGTCGATGAAGTATATCGGCATCCCCGACATCTACGGCCTCGACCACAATCACGGTGTCACCTACACCCAGGGCGGCACCCTCTTCCCCCAGCCCATCAACCTCGGTGCATCGTTCAATACCGAACTGGCTTTCAGAGGTGCCGAGATCACGGCCTACGAGAGCCGTGCAGCCAACTGTCCCTGGGTGTATAACCCCGTGGTTGACCTGAGCCGCGACCCCCGCTGGCCCCGTGTCTATGAGAGCTTCGGCGAGGATGCCATCCTGAACGCAAAGATGGTGGTGGCTGAGATCAAGGGCTATCAGGGCAAGGACAACAACCACATAGACCGTTTCCACGTAGGTACCAGCACGAAGCACTATTTCTGCTATGGTGCGCCTTGGAGCGGCAAGGACCGTACGCCTGCCTACCTCGCACCCCAGATGATCCGCGAGAAATATTTCGAGCCTTTCAAGCAGGCAGCCCTCGCCGGTACGCTGACGATGATGATGAACTCTGCCTCCATCAACGGTGTGCCCGTTCATGCCAGCTACGAGTATCTGACGAAGTGGCTCAAGGAGGACCTGCAGTGGGACGGTTTCCTCGTGACCGACTGGGCCGACATCAACAACCTCTTCTCCCGTGAGAAGATTGCCAAGGATAAGAAGGATGCCATCCGCATCGCCATCAATGCCGGTATCGACATGTCGATGGACCCCTACAGCGTGGAGTTCTGCGTGCTGCTGAAGGAGCTGGTACAGGAGGGCAAGGTGAAGATGGAGCGCATCGACGATGCCGTGCGCCGCATCCTCCGTGCTAAGTACCGCCTCGGACTCTTCGATGAGCCGAACACTGGCGGCAAGGGCTACGAGAAGTTCGGTTGCGACGAGTTCGCCCAGGCTTCGCTCAAGGCTGCCGAGGAATCGGAGGTGCTGCTGAAGAACGACGGAATCCTGCCCCTCGCCAAGGGCAAGAAGATCCTGCTCACAGGACCAAATGCCAACCAGATGCGCTGTCTGCACGGTGGCTGGAGCTATACCTGGCAGGGTTCGAAGGCCGAAGACCTCTCTGAGAAGTACAACACCATCTATGAAGCACTCTGCAATAAGTATGGTAAGGAGAACATCATCCTCGAACAGGGTGTGACCTATAATGAGGACGGTGCCTATTACGATGAGAACGCACCTGAGATCGACAAGGCCGTAGCTGCTGCCGCCCAGGCTGACGTCATTATCGCAGCCATCGGCGAGAACTCCTATACTGAGACGCCGGGCAACCTCACCGACCTCTGGCTCTCGCAGAACCAGCGTGATCTCGTGAAGGCACTCGCCAAGACTGGCAAGCCCATCATCCTCGTACTTAACGAGGGCCGTCCGCGCCTCCTCGCCGACATCGAGCCGCTGGCCAAGGCCGTGGTGGATATCCTCATCCCAGGCAACTATGGTGGTGACGCACTCGCCAACCTGCTCGCCGGCGATGCCAACTTCTCGGCCAAGATGCCTTACACCTATCCCCGTGAGATCAACTCGCTCAACACCTACGACTATAAGGTCAGCGAGGAGGTGGGCACAATGGCCGGCGCCTACAACTACGATGCGAAGGTCAGCCTGCAGTGGCCTTTCGGCTATGGCCTCAGCTATACCACCTTTGAGTATTCGAACCTGAAGGTCGATAAGGCTACCTTCTCTGCCGACGATGTGCTCACCGTCACCGTTGATGTGAAGAATACGGGCTCACGCGCCGGTAAGGAGGCCGTGCTGCTCTACTCGAGCGATCTCGTGGCCTCGATCGTGCCCGACAACCGCCGTCTGCGCGACTTCACGAAGATCGAGCTGCAGCCCGGCGAGGTGAAGACCGTCACCTTCCAGTTGCCCGCCAAGCAGCTCGCCTTCGTCGGTGCCGACGGACGCTGGACACTCGAGGAGGGCGACTTCATCCTGAAGGTCGGCAACCAGACCGTTCCCACCGCCTGCAAGAGCACAAAGGTATGGGATGAGCCCAACATCTGACAAAAAAAACGTTAATTCTTTCCCCGTTACGCTGCTTTTCAGTAATTTTGCACCCAAAATACAAAATAGAAATGAGCATAACTCCAATTATCAGGAAAGTGTTTGAGGGCCGACAGCGCCAGTTGGAACGTTACCAGCACGACGGAGAAGCCCTGCAGCGCAACGTGTTGAGCCAACTGGTAAGAAAAGCAGCCGACACAGAATACGGGCGAAACCATGCTTTCGCTGGGATGAAGGCGTATGAGGATTTCGTACGCCACACCCCAGTGAACACCTATGAGGAACTGAAAGGTGCCATCGACCGTATGCGCCACGGAGAGCAAGACATCCTATGGCCCGGACGCGTGAAATGGTACGCCAAGTCGTCGGGCACCACCAACGACAAGTCGAAGTTCATACCCGTCAGTCAGCAGGGGCTGAAGGATACCCATTATAAAGGGGGCTTCGATGCCGTTGCCCTCTATCTGAGGAACAACCCACAGTCGCGCATCTTCGACGGACGCGCCCTCATACTCGGTGGCAGCCATGCCCCCAACTACAATCTGAAGGACTCGCTGGTGGGCGACCTGAGCGCCATCCTGATAGAGAACATCAATCCGCTGGTCAACCTTGTCCGTGTGCCAAAGAAGAAGACCGCCCTACTCAGCGACTTTGAGGTGAAGCGCGACCGCATAGCCCATGAGGCCCTGAACAAGAATGTGACCAACATCTCTGGCGTGCCCTCGTGGATGCTCTCGGTGCTGACCCGGGTGATGGAACTGAGCGGCAAGACCCATCTGGAAGAGGTATGGCCCAATCTGGAGGTGTTCTTCCACGGCGGTGTGGCCTTCACACCCTACCGTAAGCAATACGAGCAGCTGATCACTTCGCCCCGCATGCACTATATGGAGACCTATAATGCCAGCGAAGGCTTCTTCGGACTGCAGGACGACCCCAGCGACAAATCGATGCTGCTGATGCTCGACTACGGCGTGTTCTATGAGTTCATCCCGATGGCTCCCGGAAATTCAGGAGAATCTGGTGAACCCATTCCCCTCTGGGAGGTGGAGACAGGCAAGAACTACGCGATGGTCATCAGTACCTCGTGCGGCCTGTGGCGCTATGAGATAGGCGACACGGTGCAGTTCACCTCTACCAATCCCTATAAGTTTATCATTACCGGCCGTACGAAGCATTTCATCAATGCCTTTGGCGAGGAACTGATTATCGACAATGCCGAACAGGGACTGGAATATGCTTGTCAGCAGACAGGTGCTGAGGTGACAGAATACACGGCTGCCCCTGTGTTTATGGACGATAAGGCGAAGTGCCGCCACCAGTGGCTCATTGAGTTTGCCCGTGAGCCCGAGGATATGCAACAGTTTGCCGCCCTGCTCGACAAGCGCCTGCAGGAGGTGAACAGCGACTACGAAGCCAAGCGCTACAGAGACATCACCCTGCAACCCCTGGAGATTGTTGTGGCACGCAAGAACCTGTTCAACGACTGGCTCCGCCTGCACGGCAAGCTGGGCGGACAGCACAAGGTTCCGCGTCTGAGCAACAATCGCGACATAATAGAACAACTACTGAAACTGCAAGATCAGAATAAAAAGTAAAAGGGAGCCGATGAGAAAACTGTTCTATTTTTTTATACTTTTACTTTTTATCGCCTGTGCCCGTATGGGACGACCCGACGGAGGCTGGTATGACGATGATCCGCCAATAGTCATTGGCAGCACTCCTGCCGACAAATCTACCAACGTGACAACGAAAAAGATCACGATCTACTTCGACGAGTTCGTCAAGCTGGAAGATGCCACCAACAAGGTGATTATCTCACCACCGCAGCTGGAGATGCCCGACATCAAGAGCGGCGGAAAGAAAATCGTGGTGGAACTGAAAGATACGCTGAAGGAGAACACCACCTACACCATCGACTTCAGCGATGCCATCAGCGACAATAACGAAGGCAACCCCCTGGGCAACTATACCTTCACCTTCTCGACAGGTGAGCAGATCGATACCTTCGAAATGGCGGGCTACGTGCTGGACGCCAGCAACCTGGAACCCATCAAGGGCATTACCGTAGGCCTGTACAACGATCTGGCCGACTCAGCCTTCACCACCCAGCCGATGCTCCGCATGGCACGCACCGATGGCAGCGGACACTTCGAAGTGAAAGGCGTGGCACCAGGCACCTATCGCGCCTTTGCCCTTCAGGACATGGATGGCGATTTCCGCTTTTCATCGAAGGCTGAGATGCTGGCATACAACCACGAGACTTACGTACCCTCATCGAAACCAGACACCAGGACAGACACCATCTGGCGCGACTCACTCCATATCGATATGCTGCGCCAGACTCCATACACCCACTTCCTGCCCGACGACATCACGCTGCTGGCATTCACACAGATTCAGACGAATCGCATGCTGCTGAAGTCAGAACGAGTGGAGCCCAACAAGATTTCACTATACTTCACCTACGGCGACTCGATACTGCCCCAGATAGAAGGACTCAACTTCAATGCCGACAGTGCCTTCATCGTGGAATCCAACGAAAAGCGTGACACCATCCACTACTGGCTGCGCGACACAACTCTCATCAATCAGGACTCACTGGAGATGGTGGTCAATTACCGCATGAGCGACTCACTGGGCAATCTGGAGGCTCATCATGACACATTGGAGATCCTGCCCAAGGTGCCATACGAGAAACGTATGAAGGAGAAGGCTAAGGAGCTGGAGAAATGGCAGAAAGAGCAGGAAAAGAAGCTCAAACAGGAAGAGAAGAGAAAAGAAGCTGAAGGCGAGGCTAACGAGGCGGTTGCCGACAGTCTGGTTGCACAGACCGACAGCATTCACATCCCAATGGCGCCACCCCCCAAGCCGCTGGAGCCCAACTACAGCATTCCCACCGACCCCGAGCCCCACTCCCGGGGACTGATAGAGATGCCCACACCCCTGGCGGTCTGCGACACGTCGAAGATACACCTCTATTCGCAGATAGACTCCACGTGGTACGAGGCTGAGTTCAAGTTCCGTCCCGTAGAGAGCAATATCAGAACCTATGAACTACTGGCAGACTGGCGTCCAGGTGTCGAATACAGTTTCGAGACCGACTCTGCCGCCTTCATCGATATCTACGGCTTGGTATCAAATGCCAATAAGATAGGCATCAAAGCCAAGGACCCCAAGGACTTCGGTACCCTGCAGGTCAATATTAGTGGTATAGAGGCCGTCGACACCACCATCATCGTGCAACTGCTCAACAACTCAGGAAGTGTGGAGCGGGAGAAGCGCGTGAATAAGGGTATGGTGAAGTTCGACTATATGAGAGAAGGCAAGTACTACATGAGTGCCCTCATTGACGCCAACGGCAATGGCGTGTGGGACACTGGCGACTATGACAAGGACCTCCAGCCAGAGGCCGTCTACTTCTACCCCAAGGAGATAGAGTGTAAGGAGAAATGGGACAACACGCTGTCGTGGAACCTCACCTCTACCCCCCGATTCAAACAAAAGCCCGACAACCTCATCAAGCAGAAAGCTGATCAGAAGAAGCAGCTTAGAAACCGCAATGCAGAACGAGCAAAGCAGCTGGGCATCGAGTATCTCAAGACAAAAGGCGTAAAGCTGTAAAAAATCATAAAGAATTTGGTATGAAAAGATTATTATTGATATTGTTCACTATTCACTGCTCACTATTCAGTGCCTCAGCGCAGTGCGGCATAGAGAACACAGCCTTTACTTCGGGCGAGGTGCTCGAATATACCCTGCACTTCAACTGGAAATTCATCTGGGTGAAGGTGGGCACGGCCACGATGGAAACCCACATGACCAAGTTTGAAGGCAAGGATGCCTGGAAGTCGTACCTCATCACCCGAGGCAATCCCAAGCTCGACAAGTATTTCCTGATGCGCGACACGCTGCTCTCCTACTGCAACCCCGACCTCTCGCCCCTCTACTTCCGCAAGGGAGCCCGCGAGAGCAGCCGCTACTACGTAGACGAGATATGGTATTCCTATCCTCACGGCAATTGTCAGTTGAAGAAGCACGCCATCACCTCCAGCGGTGAACACCTGTGGAAGACCACCACCTATAAGAACTGCATCTACGACATGATGTCCATCTTCCTCCGTGCCCGTAATTTCGACGCCTCGAAGATGAAGAAGGGCGATGTCATCTCTATGCCTGTCAGCGATGCCAGCAGCCTGTCGAACTCCTTCCTCTACTATCGTGGCAAGGAAACCTTCAAGATGGACACCACAAAGGAGAAGTTCCGCTGCCTGGTGTTCTCCTTCTACGAGAACGATGGCGGCAAGAGCAATGAGCTGATACGCTTCTACGTCACCGACGACCAGAACCACATCCCTGTCCGTCTCGACATGTTCCTCAGCTTCGGTTCTGCCAAAGCCTTCCTGAACAGCTATCGAGGCGTGCGCTCCCCGATGACGTCGAAGATCAAGTAATATCCTGAAGATTCAGAACAAAGCCAACCCGGCATCCCGACTGTTGCTTTTCAGCAAGGTCGAGCATACCTCCCTGCTGAATCATCATGCGCCGACTCAGGGAAAGGCCGATGCCGCTGCCGCTGCGCTTCGTCGTAAAGAAAGGCACGAAGAGCGACTGGCGGTTCTCGGCAGGGATGGGCAGCCCGTCGTTGCCGATGTAGAGCGTCAGTGACTGGCTTGTTGGCAAATCTTCTTTCTGGCAGATGACCATTTTACTGGCTTCTGCCTCCACGGCATTCTTCGCGAGATTCATCAGTACCTGCCGAAGCATACCTGCATCAGCACGGACAATCAGGTCGTGGGGAATGCTTACCTCCCAGATCATTTCCGGATAGGCCTTGCGGACATCATCCAGCAGCGAAAGGAGCGACAGGTCTTTCAATACGGGTTTCTCCAACTGCGACATCTTGCGGTAGTTGGCAACGAACTCGCTCAGATGGCGCGAGGTGTCGTAGATGGCCTGAATACCAGGTTCGAGCGGCGTGCCTTTCACGTCGTCGCGACTCAGCATCGACTGACTGATACTGGTAATAGGGGCTGTGGCATTCATCATCTCGTGCGTCAGCACACGGGTGAGCCTTTCCCAGGATTCCACCTCATTCTGGTTCACCTGCTGCCGTATGATGTCGCCCAGTTGGTTCAGCGTCTGCTGCATGGCCCGTTCGCCAGGCAACAGACCGTTGATGGGAAGTCTGAAGGTGAAGTCATGGTTGCGTATCGCCTCCTGCATCAAGTGGGCTCTCAACTTCAGCGACCGCTGCCGGCGAATCATCCAAATGCCGAACGCAAGCACCACTACCACTACACCTATTATAATAGAGGGAATCATAATGTTCAATGTTCAATCTTCAATCTTGAATCTTCAATCTTCAATAACCTAAAGCCTCTTCATCTTGTTATAGAGCGTCTGGCGGGTGATGCCCAGCAGTTCTGCAGCCTGTGTGAGATTGCCGTGACAGCGATCGAGGGTACGTCGGATATGTTCCTTCTCCATCTCGTCGAGGCTGACAATCTCATGCTGCATGTCGAGCACATCTTTCAACTTGCGCATGAGCTCGTCATTATCCCATGGCTTGGTGATGAAATCGGCCGCACCACTCTTCAGGCCTCTTACAGCGAGCGACACATCGGCATAGGCTGTCAGCAAAACGACGGGCGTCTGCGGATGCTGCTTGCGAATAGTGCGCAGCCAGAAGAGACCCTCCTGCCCACTGTTCACGCCGAGGGTGAAGTTCATATCTAACAGCACGATGTCTATCTCTTCCTGCGCCATCGTTTTCAGAATGTCGTCAGGGGTTTCTAACGTCAGCACGCGCTCAAACACTCCTTCCAGCAGATAGCGCATCGCTGTCAGGATAGACGTGTTGTCGTCAACGACTAATATGGTTCCGTATTTGTTCATGGCGGCAAAGTTACGAACTTTCTGTCTAAAAATCATACAGAGAAGTGTCTAATTTTTAGACGTTCTGCTTCTGACAGTGTTAAAAAGCTTGTCGGCACAATGGAAAAGCAATAACTTTGCCATGCGAAAAAACAAAACCGAGTATGAAACAAACATTGATGATATGCCTCTCTTTGGCCGTCGCCCCTGCCGTTGCGCAGACATCCTGGACGATGCAGCAGTGCATGCAATACGCCGTGGAGCACAACCATGAGGTGAAGCGTACAGAACTGGAACTCGACAACTACAAGGTCAGCCGTACAGGTGCCATTGGCAAGTTCCTGCCAGAGGTGGATGCAAGGATTGGTGCGCAGTACAACTTCGGACGAGCCATCGACCCAGAGACCAACCTCTATACCAACGTGAGTACCTTCTATAACGGCTATTCGCTGCAGGCCTCGTTGCCCGTATTCGACGGGTTCAGCCGTGTCCATGCCCTCCGAGCCGCAAAAGCCAGTACGCTGATGGGACAATCGGCCCTGAGACAACAGCAGAACCAGACGGCGCTCGACGTACTTCAGGCCTTTACCAACGCCGTCTATTATGAAGGACTGGTGAAGATGGCTGGCGAGAAAGTGCAGGAGACGGAACTGCTGCTCCGACAGACACGCCTGCTGGAGGAGGTGGGGCGCAAGAGCTGTGCCGACGTGGCTCAGGTGGAATCGCAGAAGGCTGAGGCCGACTATGAGCTGACCCACCAGCAGAATCTCTATGCCTCGGCACTGCTGGAGCTGAAGAAAGCCATGAACTTGTCGCTGTCAGACACCATCCGTCTGGCATACAACCAGCAGGCTGAGAGTTTGCCCGGAGTAAACCCCGACTTTACTCCGAGGAAAGTCCCACTTTACTCCGAGGAAAGTCATCCGGCCCTCCAAGTGGCCTACTACAACCTCCAGACCAGCCGACATGAGTGGCATCAGGCCCGCGCTGCACTTTTCCCTTCTCTCTCATTGAGTGCGGGCCTGAACACCACTTACTATCACACGCTGCACTCGGATGCAGGACTGCCATTCCACACCCAGTTTACGAACAATCTGGGTGAATACGTCGGGGCCACTCTGAGTATCCCCCTCTTCAATCGCCTGCAGACCGTCACGAGCATCCGCCGTGCCAAGAACAACTACCGGATAGCCCGCGAGAACTATGAGCAGAAGCGACTGGAACTGGAGAAACTGAGACGCGAAGCCTGGCAGGACTGGCAGGGCTATCTGAAGCAGACCGAGCAGATGGTGGAGAAAGTGGAGGCCGACAGCATCGCCTACCAACTGACGCGCCGGCAGTTTGAAGAAGGGCTCTCGACAGCCATCGACCTGCGCACCACATCGGCACAACTGCTCAACTCGAAGGCCACGCTGCTGCAATGCCAGCTGATGGCAATCGTAAAAGAACAATTAGTAAGATATTATAGAGGAGAAACAATATGGACAGAGTAATTGAAAAGACAAAGACCCAGCGACTGATGAAGTACTGGCCGTATGCTGCTGGCGGCTTGGGGTTAGTGGTTATTGGTTATTGGTTATTGTTTACCAGTCATGCCTCGACGCTGAAGGTCAACCGCGACGAGCTGACCGTCAGCGAAGTGCAGCGGGCGGAGTTTAAGGACTATGTGCGCACCAACGGGCAGGTGCTGCCCATCCAGGTGGTGCAGATCTCGCCCGAGGAAGGCGGCATCGTGATGGAGAAAGTGGTGGAGGAAGGCACGCACGTCCGCAAGGGCGACGTCATCGTGCGACTCTCGAACTCCAACCTCGACCTGCAGATACTGAACGCCGAGGCCGAACTGGCCGAGAAGCAGAACCTGCTGCGCAATACCCAGGTGGCCATGCAACAAGACCGTCTGAAGAACCAGACGGAGCAAGCGCAGCTCGACATGGACACCCACCGCAAGCAGCGCACCTTCGAGCAGAACAAGCGACTCTACGGCGAAAAGCTCATCAGCCGTGAGGACTACCTGCAGTCGCAGGAGGACTACCAGCTCTCGGCCAAGAAGCGCTCGCTGGTGAACCGCCGTCTGAAGCAGGACAGCATCTACCGCACGGTGCAGATGGACCAGATGGAGGATAACCTCGAGAATATGCGGCGCAACGTCGTGCTCGTCCGCCAGCGTAAGGACAAGCTGGAAGTGCGCTCCGCCATCGACGGCGAGCTGGGTCTGCTCGACGTGGAGCTGGGCCAGAGCATCCAGCCCGGTCAGAAGATTGGTCAGCTGAACGACCTCAGCGACTATAAGGTGCAGGCGCAGATAGACGAGCACTACATCGACCGCGTGCGCCAGGGGCTGACCGCGACCTTTACGCGCGGCGACCGTCAGTACCAGCTACAGGTGCGCAAGGTCTACCCCGAGGTGCGCGAGGGAAAGTTCCGCTGCGACTTCATCTTCCGAGGCGAACGACCAGAGAACATCCGCACGGGCCAGACCTACTACATCGACCTCGAACTGGGTCAGCCCGAGCAGGCCGTGCTCATCCCGCGCGGCACCTTCTTCCAGACCACGGGCGGGCAGTGGATCTTCGTGCTCTCCGCCGACGGCAGCAAGGCCTATCGCCGCAACATCCGCATAGGCCGCCAGAACCCGCAGCACTACGAGGTACTCGAAGGCTTAGAGCCAGGCGAGCGCGTCGTCACCAGCGGCTACGAGGCGTTCAAGGACAACGAAGTGTTAGTAATCAAGTAGGAAGTACATCGTAACAATAAACGTAGGCATGCGCCGTTATTATTAGAAAAGGAAAACTGATGGACAAAGAGACCTACGAGAAGCAGAAACCCTTTGCAGGCGAGAAGATACCCTCGATGAACCGCCGCTGCGTCGGGCACGACTATCAGGGTCGCCAAATATACATGATTACGATGGTGACCGAAAATCGCCGTCCGCTCTTCGGACGGGTGGCAGGGCATAGCGACGGCGCATCGGGTACGCCCGATGCGCCGTGTATTGAATTGTCGGAACTGGGGCAAGTCGTAGCAGAACGCTGGTGGGCGACTCATGAACTATACCCAGAAATAGAAGTGCTGGCACTGCAGATGATGCCCGACCACTTGCACGGTATACTTTTCGTAAAGGAAAAAATGAACCAGCATTTAGGCCAGGCCATCAAGGGTTTCAAGACGGGCTGCAACAAAGCCTACCGCCGCATAGTGCTTGGCCAGGTTCCGTCTGTTGCGACCTGGTCGCAACAAACGGGACAGGCAGAGCAACGCGCGAAGGACGACCGCCACCACGGCCTGCTCTTTGCCCGCGGCTATAACGACCGCCTGCTCCTGCGCGAAGGCCAGCTCGACACGTGGCTCCGCTACCTCGCCGACAACCCGCGCCGCCTGCTGATGAAGCGCGAACACCCCGACCTCTTCCGCGTACAGCGCAACCTGATGGTAGGCAACCAGCAGTTCTCGTCCATCGGCAACCGTTTCCTGCTTCAGCGCCCCGTCAGGCTGCAAGTGCAGTGCTCGCGCCGCCTGACAGAAGCGGAGATACAGCAACAAGTGAACTATTTCCTCAGTGCAGCCGCCCAAGGTGCCGTGCTGGTGTCGCCCTCCATATCGCCTGGCGAGAAAGCGGTCATGCGGGCGGCCTTCGAGCGGGGCTTCCCGCTCATCTACCTGCAAGAGAACGGCTTTACCGACCTTGCAAAGCCCGGCGGACGGCGCATGGAGGCTTGTGCCCGGGGCCAGCTGCTCATCCTCGCCCCTTGGGAGCATCACAACGAGCGCATCGCCATCAGCCGCAGCCAATGCCTCTCGTTGAATGACATGGCACGCATGATTTGCGAACAGACTGTCTAAAAATCATACGCTTTA
>DFGG01000107.1:0-199 GCA_002371695.1 bacterium UBA3756 | reverse complement strand
TAGACAATCTGCTTCCGCCAGGGCTAAAAACCTTGGCGGATTCGTTTTCTTAGCGTACCTTTGCAAATGAAAATTAGCGAGAACAGGCTGCACCTCGGCAAAGAGCAAGCTCTCTGCACTCGGTTTGCACTGTCCTTGCAAATGAAATAAATAAGAATCGTATGAAGACTATTGTTAGAAACTTTACATCCATGTTCCG
>DFGG01000183.1 GCA_002371695.1 bacterium UBA3756 | reverse complement strand
TTTCGGACTGATCCCTAAGGGCATTCCTTCTCGACGCGGAGATATTCACCGACGATGGGGAACCAGTGACCTCGCGGGGTCAGGAACGATGAGTAAAGAAGCGCATAGGGCCCGCATCCCTGCGAGCCCTATGCACTAACAATAACCATTAATTAAAAACTTATGAAAAAACTACTAACTAACAAAACTAACCAATAACTTATGTATGAATCGTATGAATCACTCTTGATTTCTGATGCAAAGTTACGGCGATATTTTCCACCTTCCAAATAATTTCAGCGAAAAGGCCGAAACTTATAGCGACACACGGGCAAATATGCGACAAAAGGGGCGAAGGGTGCCAAATCTGTCGCATGGCTCAAGAATCTCCGTCATCCTCACCTTGAAGCTGTGCCACAGCGAGCCTGGCCCCATGTGACATACAAAGGTAGTTAAAGTCTCAAAAATGTTTGGTGATTTAAGATATTATTTGTATTTTTGCCATCGAAATGGTGGCATAATGCCATCGATACGTAACAAGTAAAGTGATCCTATTATGGCACAGTCGGCAGTAACAGTAAGAATAGATTCGGAGATGAAGTCGCAGTTTGACAAACTCTGCGCTCAGTTTGGCATGAGTGTGAACACGGCCTTCAACATCTTTGTGAATGCGGTGGTGAAGACCCAAAGTATTCCATTTGAAATCAAGGCTGCACCCAAGTCCGAATCGACGAGTGGTCTTGAAGCTTTCCAGCAGATACGTAAAATGGCCGAAAGTGGGCAGTTTCCCGAAATGACTCTTGACGAAATAAACGAAGAAATCAGGTTGGCAAGGGAAGAGAGGAGACAGATGAAATGATCTATGCCGTTATTGACACGAATGTGTTTGTTGCCGCACTCTTGTCCCGTCATCCGGATTCTGCTACTGTCCTGATTGTGAATGCGGTGTTGAAATCTGGCATCTGTCCATTGTACAACCAAGAAATAATCGATGAATATCAGGATGTACTCCATCGTGGAAAGTTTCATTTCCCTCCTGAAGCAATAGATGCAATTATCAGAACTGTACAAGAGTTGGGAGTAAACTCTGAGCGTATTAGCAGTACCGAGCATTTCCCAGACCCGAAAGATGTTGTATTCTATGAAGTCGCCCTCTCTAAGGATGATACCTTTCTGGTGACGGGCAACAAGAAGCATTTCCCCCAGACACCTATTGTAGTGACACCTGCTGAGATGGTTGAAATACTGAAAGATAAGGGCTTCTAAAGTGAACCAGAAAATGAAGTGTAACACAATGCCAGGCTCTCTGTGTGGTTAGCACCTTCTCGAAACCCTCGACAGATTCAGGCAGACAGTGGAGAGATTTTAATGACGGAAGAATTATCCTGCAAATATTTGTGATTATCAAAGATATTTACTACCTTTGCAAGTAAATAACTGAAACTTAAGCATCATGGCAATATTAACCGTATACACAAAGCAAACAAGTTTTACAATTGATGTGCCAGAACATTATGACGTTTGGTGCCAAGGAGCTTACTTCTCACAAGCTGAACAGGAAAAAATATTATTTTGCTATGCAAAGATAACGGATAGGCCAAGACTGTTCGTTTGCTTTGAAGCAGACAAAATCAGTGAGGAGATGAAAAATATGGAAGAATGCGAACTTCTAAGAAAAGGACTCTTGATTGATGAAGAGACTTTGGAAAGATTTAAGAGCAAGAATATAGCCATAGATTCCATCTCAAATACTATAATCGCCCCCAAACTAGTTTGTATCTATGCATTGTTGGACAAAATTACAGGTGAGAGAGAGGCACGTGTACGTATAAACGTGTAATTGTTAAGATAGATCAAAGGGCTGGCATAGGGGCATGGGCCTGGCACATAACCCACGTACACTGGGAACCACACCTTCTGTGTCTCACGGTGACTGCGTAACCCATAGGGACTGGCCCGGTTGTTCCTCTTAAACTCACAGAATCTGTTCCTGTGGGTTGCATGCTCCCAACAAGCGCATAGGGCCCGCATCCCTGCGAGCCCTATGCACTAACAATAACCATTAATTAAAAACTTATGAAAAAACTACTAACTAACAAAACTAACCAATAACTTATGTATGAATCACTCTTGATTTCTGATGCAAAGTTACGGCGATATTTGCCACCTTCCAAATAATTTCAGCGAAAAGGCCGAAACTTATAGCGACACACGGGCAAATATGCGACAAAAGGGGCGAAGGGTGCCAAATTTGTCGCATGGCTCAAGAATATTCGTCATCCTCGCCCTGAGGCTGTGCCACTGCGAGCCTGGCCCCATGTGACATACATAAAACAGAATGGGCCATGATTTGTTCTTTGGGAAATACAAAAATGGCATGAGAATTGTGTTTTTAATGTTAAATGTTCAGCAGAGAGAACAAATTGTTCGGCAAAATGTTTTGCGGGCTGAACATTTTTGATTATATTTGCACACGAATCGTAATTGAAAAGAAGATGGAAGCACTGCTTATTGCTCTGTACAATGGTAGCCTTTTCGTCGGTAATCTCTGTATCCGTCGGGGTGTGAGGCTTTTATCCAAACTTCCAAATGTTTTTGCGAAAAAATGATTTTTATGTTATAATATCTTATTTTTCACGCCGTTTCGATTTTTATTCGTAACTTTGCACCCGATTTAGATAGACAGACGGTAAGATATGAGAAAAATAACCATACTTTTGATAGCTCTCCTGCTGACGGTGTCGCCCCTCGTTGCGGCTCAGCAGGCAGCAGTCCCCGATACGGTGGAGCAGCTGGCCGACTCTGCTGCGCACGATAGCCTGTTGACAACAACAGCCACCGATGAGGAACTGGAGGCTGCCGATGTGACAGAAGAGGAGGGGGGAGGCCTGCATAAGCAGTTGAAGACGAAGTTTATCGACGGCAACGTGGGCTTCATGTCGCTCGTAGCCCTCTCGCTGGTGCTGGGCCTGGCCTTCTGTATTGAGCGCATCCTCTATCTGATGATGTCGGAGATCAAGGCCTCAAAGCTTTTGGCCGACATTGAGGACCGTCTGGCCAGCGACGATGTAGAGGGTGCCAAGACGCTCTGTCGCAATACGCGCGGACCTGTAGCCAGTGTGTGCTATCAGGGACTGCTGCATATTCGTCAGCCCATCGACGCCATTGAGCGCAGTATCACCAATTACGGTGGTCTGCAGGCCGCTAACTTGGAGAAGGGCTGTTCGTGGATCAAACTGTTCATCGCGATGGCTCCCTCGCTGGGATTCCTCGGTACGGTGATAGGTATGGTGATGGCCTTCGACAACATCCAGACACAGGGCGACATCAGTCCGGCCATTGTGGCGCAAGGCATGAAGGTGGCGCTGATCACCACTATCTTCGGTATCATCGTGGCCCTGGTGCTGCAACTGTTCTACAGCTATATTCTCTCAAAGATTGAGAAACTGACCTCGCAGATGGAGGAAGCAGCGATACAGATGCTCGACCTGATAGAGCTATATAAAGAAAAAGGTACGAGACAGAAAGAGAGCGTATGACCCCGATAGTATCGCCGATAGTAGCCGACATCATGCTGTGGCTGATGTACATCACGCTGGCTGTGGCCATCGGAGTGACACTGTTGTCGGTGGTGAAACGGCTCAGGCTGCGCACCAAGGACGATGAGATCATCAACGGCGTGCCGCAGAAACGGGTGGCCCGGACAGTGGCCCTTGCATTCGTGGCCTGTCTGGTCATCACCTTCCTGACTGGCTCGTCGAATCCCGTCACCACCAACGGACAGCTCTTTACCGACACCTTCTGGCTGAAGGTGACGGATATGTTTATCTATACCACCATTATACTCATCATAGGATGTTTCGCAGGCGTCGTAGTGAGCAGATTCCGGAACTGAATACCAGTTCCACGGCAGACATCTCGTTTATGCTGCTGATATTCTTCCTCGTGACATCGTCGATGGACACGGACAAGGGACTCTTGCGCCAACTGCCGCCACTGCCCCAGGAGGAACAGCCCCCGACGGACGTCAAGAAGGAGCATGTGATGACGGTGACGCTCGACGCTCACGACCAGCTGTCCTGCAATGGCACATTGCTCTCTGCGCCCCAGCTCACCCAAGAAGTGATGGACTTCGTGAATGCTGATCCCCAAGAGCACGTAATCAGTATCCAGACGGACAGACAGACCACCTATGAGGCTTACTACCGTATGCAGGATGCCATCGTGGCTGCTTATCAACGGTTGAGGGCTTCCGGCAAGGATTGTCCGATGCGGATCAGTGAACAGAAACCTACGGAAGGGGGGACGCCATGAGAAAGATGCAGCCGATGTTTCGCAGAAGTTCGCACAAGATGCCAGGCCTGAACCTGGCATCGATGCCAGACTTGATATTCACCGTGCTCTTCTTCTTCATGCTCGTCACCCACATGCGTGACGATGACGTGAAGGTGCGCTACGAAGTGCCTGCCGGTACCGAGGTGCGTAAGATGGAGCAGAAGTCGTCGGTTATCAATGTCTATATCGGCAAAGGCGAGAATAAGAGTGGGGAATACCGTATACAGGTGAACGGCAAGATGACAGACTTGGCACATCTCCCGACTACCATCGATGCCGAGCGCCGCAAGATGTCGCCAGAGAATGCCGAGCGACTGACGGTGAGCCTGAAGGCTGACAAGAAGACGCCAATGGGGATGATTGCCGACGTGAAGGAGGCCCTGCAGAAGTCGTATGCCCTGCGTGTGAACTATAGTGGAAGAGAAATTAAAAAGTGAATAGTGAATAGTGATTAGTGAATAGTGATGAAGATAAAGCTTGACAGACTCGATAGACAGATATTGCAACTGATAGCACAGGATGCCCGCATCCCATTCTTGGAGGTAGCCCGTGTGTGTAATGTCAGTGGTGCAGCTATCCATCAGCGTATACAGAAACTCACATCGTTGGGTGTGCTCAAGGGCTCACAGTTTATCATCGACCCAGAAAAGATAGGCTATGAAACCTGTGCCTACATCGGGTTGAACCTGAAAGACCCGGAGAAGTTTGATGCCGTGGTGGATAAACTGAAGGAAATACCAGAGGTGGTGGAATGCCACTATACGACGGGCAACTATGATATGTTTATCAAACTCTATGCCCTCAACAATCACCATCTGCTGGATATCATCCACGATAAGCTTCAGCCCCTTGGCCTGGCCAGCAGTCAGACATTGATATCATTTCATAGTGCCATTGACCGGCAGTTGCCTTTCGACAAGCTGGCACTGATGGATGGAGATGAAGAGTAAGTAAGGAGATTCATCGCACGGACTGGCCGTGCGATGAATCCAAATGTGTTTTTATTGCTTCAGCAAGTTGAGCTTGGTCTTGGGAGCCAATACGTTGCTGACCTTTTCCGTATATTCATTGAGCTTGATATTTGCCGTGGCGTGGATATCGCGGCTGGAGGAACCGATGCGGAAGGTGTAAGTTCCTGCCTCGGTGAGCCACTGTGAGTGGGCCTCATCAAACGATGCCAGTTCGCGCACGGGGATGGTCATCGAGAGCGTCTGACTCTCGCCGGGCTGCAGTTCACGGGTCTTGGCGAAAGCCTTCAGTTCCTGAGCAGGTTTCTCCAGACGGCCCTTGGGAGCCTGCACGTATACCTGTGCCACCTCCTTGCCGCTGGTGCTACCCGTATTCTTCACGGTGATGCTGACCTCTACGGCATCCTTGCCCTTGGCCTTCACCACGGGCTTGGAGAATTGGAACGTGGTATAACTCAGGCCGTAGCCGAAGGGGTAGGCGACGTTGCGCTGGAAGGTGTCAAAATAGCGATAGCCCACGTAGATGTCTTCTTCGTGGTTTGTATAGGTATAGCCAGAAACCTGTCCGTCGCCCCATCCCTGCGTTTCGCGGTAGGTATAGAAATCGATATTTCCGGGGAAATTCTTCGTCGAGGGATGGTCGGTGGCTGCGATAGGCCATGTCATGGTGAGCTTGCCAGAGGGATTCACCTTGCCCGTGAGCAGGTCGGCAACGGAATTTCCACCCTCCATGCCTGGCTGCCATGCACATAGAATAGCATCAGGATATTGGCTCCAGGAGGCTGTCTCGATGACGCTGCCAGAATTGATGATTACCACGACGGGCTTGCCGGCATTGTGGAAGGCATTGCAGACATCGACGATGAGGGCGCGCTCCTCGGGGATGAGGTTGAACTCCGTCTCGATGTCGCGGTCGATACCTTCACCTGCCTGACGGCCAATGGTGATGATGGCTGCATCCGATTCTCCCACTACTTTATTGACCGCAATGGGTGAGAGGCCTATCTCTGGATATTTCTGCTGTCCCATGGTTTCCGTCTGGAACCACTTGGCAGGATGGCGCTCAGCCTGGAACTTGGCACGGGCGAAGGGGATGTACTTCTGGTAGATGTCCGTGAGCGTTGCCGATGACTGGATGCCTGCATTCTTCAGTCCCTGGAGCATATCAACCACATAGGGAGGATGCACACAGCCTGAGCCAGTACCTCCAGAGAGGAAGTCGTAAGAGTTTTCGCCGAAGAGGGCAACGGTCTTCATGCTGCCATTCTTCCAAGGCAGTGCACCATTGTTCTTCAGCAGTACGATACCCTCATTGGCACTCTGCCGCGTGATGGCTGCATGGGCCTTGAAATCAGGTGCGTTGCTGGCAGGATATTTGTGGAAACTGGGTGTTTTGACGATGTATTCAAGCATGCGACGCACGTTGCGGTCCACGTCGGCGATATTGAGTTTGCCGTCCTTCACGCCCTTGATGATCTCTTCCACCTGTGCGGGCTGTCCGGGTTCCAGCAGGTCGTTGCCTGCATGTACTTCACTGATGGTTTCCAGTCCCTTGCGGATACCAATCCAGTCGGTCATCACGATGCCCTTGTATCCCCAGTCGTCACGCAGGATACTGGTCAGCAGGTCATGGTTGCCCATGGAGTATTCACCATTCACCTGGTTATATGAGGCCATGATTGTCCATGGGTTGCTTTCGCGCACGGCTATCTCGAAGCCTCTCAGATAGAGTTCACGGGCTGCACGCTGACTGACGCGCTCGTCGACACTCGTGCGATTGGTCTCCTGCGAGTTCACGGCGAAATGCTTGGCCGAGACACCCGCTCCCTGGCTCTGCACACCCTGTATATAGGCTGCAGCAATCTTACCCGTCACGAGGGGATCCTCGCTGTAGTATTCGAAATTGCGGCCGCAGAGGGGATTACGGTGCAGGTTCATGCCAGGACCGAGAATGACATCGCAGCGATACTCCTTGGTCTCATTGCCGATAGCCTCGCCAACCTTGCTGACAAGTTCTGTGTTCCATGTGGAAGCCAGACAGGATCCGATGGGGAAGGCTGTGGCGTAGTAAGTCTTGTCGGTGCCCTTGCGGGTGGGGTCGATGCGCACGCCGGCAGGGCCGTCAGTGAGCACGGTGGCAGGGATGCCGAGACGCGGGATGGCTGGAGAGGTTCCTGCGGCACCTGCCACGAGGTCGGCCTCGCCACCTACGACGGCACCAGTACCGAAGAAGTTGTTTGCACCGCCAACGAGTAGTTTGGCTTTTTCTTCAAGGGTCATAGCCTTGAGCACCTCGTCGATGTTATCGGCGCGGAGCTGGGGTTGGGCATTGGTAGTCATTGCGAATGATGTTGCTAGTAAGCAGATAGATAATAATTTCTTCATCGTCTTGGTTTTTTGTTATTGTTTATTGTCTCATGGGAATACTTTGAACTCGTAACCCTCATCGCGTAGCCACCGCAGGCTCTCCGGCAGTGCCGTCCGCAGTTTGTCAATGCTCTTGAGCGAGTCGTGGAAGGTGATGATGGAGCCGTTGCGCGTGAACTTCTTGATATTGTTGACCACATCCTCTGCCGTCAACCACTTGGAATAGTCGCGTGAGACGAGGTCCCACATGACAATCTTGTACTTCCTGCTGAGCCATGCATACTGGCCCATGCGCATCCATCCGTGGGGGGGACGAACATAGTGGCTGTGGATGTAGGCATTGGCTTTCTCCACGTTGTAGCTATATTCCTTGATGGTATGGCCGAATCCTACGATGTGGCTGTGGGTATGGTTGCCCACCTGGTGGCACTCGGCCTTTACGCGTTCGAAGAGTTCGGGA
>DFGG01000122.1 GCA_002371695.1 bacterium UBA3756 | reverse complement strand
GTGGAGTGCGGTGTCAACCGTGTACTGGTTCGGACCACCACTACTGCAGGGGAAATCACACTTTCTGCTTACGCGGAGGGATTGAAGCCTGCCTATCTGAAAGTGAAAAGTGAAAGGCTACAGGGTGGCGCGTCAGCGGAAATGGAATATCTGCCACAGCTATTGCTAAAGGGCAGGCTCGACAGGGGCGAAACGCCGTTGGCACCCTCCTTCACCGCCCGTTCGGTGGGAGTCGACATCGTCGGTTCCAAAGCCGGCTTCGACTCCGATTATGCTTCAAATAGCTACGACGATAACGAACTCTCCGAATGGAAGAATGACGGCAGGCTCTCTACGGCCTGGATCACCTATAAGTTGGCAAAGAAAGCTCTCGTCAGTGATATCTGCATGAAACTTACAGGCTGGCGTCTGCGCAGTTATCCCCTTGAGATATATGCTGGCAAGCAGCTCATCTGGAGTGGTGAGACACCTCGCAGCTTGGGCTATGTGCATCTGAAACCGACAAAACCAGTGAAGACCAGCGAGATCACAATACGTCTGAAAGGAGCTGGAAAGGACAAGGATGCCTTCGGTGGTATCGTCGAGGTGGCAGAGCCTGCTGCTGGTGAGCTCGACCTCTTCAAGGCTAAGAACGGGGGCGAGACAAAGAATGAGCTGCGCATCGTGGAAGTAGAGTTCCTGGAGTCAGTAAAGTGAAACTATTGTGAATATTATTGCAAGAAAGTACCGAAAAATGTTAAATAAGTATTAAATAAGGCAACGGATTGACTAACGTATCACATTTTTCCTTATATTTGTGGTGTCAAACTAACTATAGGAGGTACGCTTATGTCAACTAAGAACAAGAACTCAGAGCAAGAAGTGAAGATCGACCGAAAACGTGTCGACAGTTTCGAACCCAAACTGAACACATCTATTTGGTACAATTGAGAGAAAGAGGTAAAAGTGGTGAGTCGAGGCTCATCACTTTTTCTTTATGATTGTTTGGCGGTTCAGTGGAAAATGCTTACCTTTGCAGCAAACTACTAAAAACAAGACAAAAATGAGGAAAAGACTTTTCATATTGAGCATGCTGGCTTGTTTCGTGATAGGGGCTGGGGCTGCAGAGTCGGGCTTGAACAAGAAACAGTTTGGTAAGTATTGGCGTGTGGAGTCGGAGGCTCCCGACTATCGTGTCACGTTCCATGGTGATACCTGCGAACTGTTGTCTCCCAAGGGGTTGACCCTCTGGCGCAAGGAGAAAATGAAGGCCGGGATGACAGTCGAATATGATGCCCAGGTGGTGGACGAAGGACAGCCTGGTGACCGTCTGAGCGACATGAACTGCTTCTGGCTGGCCAGCGATCCGCAAGCCAAGGACCTGTGGGCTCGGGCTGCTTGGCGAAGTGGTATCTTTGTGCGCTGTTACACACTACAGATGTATTATCTCGGTTTTGGTGGTAACCATAACACTACCACCCGCTTCCGCCGGTACAATGGCGACGAGGCTGGGGTGGAGAATGCCCAGAAACGTCCTGCCATCCTGAAAGAATATACGGATGCTGCGCATCTGCTGAAGGCGAATCACTGGTATCACTGGAAGATAGAGAGCAAACAGGGACATACCCGTATCTTTGTCGATGGCGAGTGTATCGTCGACTATCTCGACCCTGAGCCTTTGGAGGAAGGTTGGTTTGGTTTCCGCACCACGCTCTCAAGGACGAGGATTACGAACTTCAAATCTTACGACACGCCGGTACTCTCGTACAAGACGTCGGGTGTGCCATTGCATTGGATTGGCGCGGTTCCTGTTTTTTCTGGGGAATCCCGTTGTTCCGGATTATCCGGGAATCTCCCCATAGAGTTCGGTGTGCCTTTCGCCCAGGGAGAACTCAAGGATGTGTCGCAGCTGACACTCTCCGAGGGTATTCCTACAGATGCCTGGGTGACGGCTTCTTGGCCCGACGGGAGCGTGAAGTGGGCAGGATTGTCGGCCGTCGTTCCCGCAGATGCAAAGCAGGTGAAGGTACAGCAGAAGCCCAAGAAACAAAAGGTGGCTGGTGGACTCGTCATCGATGATGGTGCCGGGCAGCTTGTCATCAATACTGGTCGCCTGAAGGCCTATCTTTCGAAAAGTGGCAATTGTCTGATTGATAGCCTTTGCCTCGATGGTAAGCGGGTAGGGGGGCAGGCCTGTCTTGTTGCCTCCACTGCCGAAGGCGATTTCCTGTCTGTCATTCGTTCCATGTCGGTGGAGCGTTCAGGAATGGTACGGACCGTCGTGAAGGTGGAGGGCTCACACCGTTCCGCCACAGGAAGGGAGTGGTTGCCGTTTACGGTGCGTCTCTATTTCTATGCCGGCAGCGAACAGATTCGCCTCGCGCATACCTTTTTATATGATGGTGACGAGAAACGGGATATGATAACATCGCTCGGCGTACGCTTCAAAGTGCCGATGCGCGACGAGGTATATAATCGCCACATCGCCTTTGCTACGGAGGATGGAGGCGTCTGGTCAGAGCCAGTCCAGCCCCTTGATGGCCGTCGTGACCTCCGTATCGGTGAAAAGGGTAATCGTCGCAACCTGCAGGCTGAGCAGATGGCTGGTCAGCGGGTTCCTGCATACAAGGAGTTTAACAAACAGAATCAGCATTTGCTCGACCATTGGGCACAGTGGGACGGCTACCGTCTGTCGCAGCTAACTGATAACTCCTTCTCCATCCGCAAACGGGCCACCGATGTGAGTCCGTGGATAGGTACCTTCACTGGTGGACGTGCCCCCGGCTATGCATTTGTGGGTGATGTCAGTGGAGGCTTGGGAGTCGGCTTGAAGGATTTTTGGCAGTCGTATCCCTCTACTATTCAGGTGGATAAGGCACGTAGCGATGAGGCGGAACTGACGATGTGGCTATGGAGTCCGGAGGCTGAGGAGATGAACCTCTGCCACTACGACACCATCGCTCACGACCTGATAGCCAGCTATGAGGACGTACAGAAGGGAATGAGCAGTCCATACGGTATAGCCCGTACCAACATCCTGTGGATATTGCCCTCTGACGGCTATCACGGTAAGGCTGACTTCTCGACTGCGGCCAGCAGCGTGATGAGCGATGCCCGTCTGTTGCCCACACCGGAATATCTCTATGAGAAGCGTGCTTTTGGTATCTGGTCGTTGCCGAAGTCGGGAAAGGTGGAGGCCCGCCTGTCACAATACATTGATTTCTACCAGAAAGCCATCGAGCAAAACAAGTGGTACGGCTTCTGGAACTATGGTGATATGATGCACGCCTACGACCCCGAGCGCCATGAGTGGCGTTACGATGTGGGCGGTTTTGCCTGGGATAATACCGAACTGGCCACGCCGATGTGGCTCTGGTACAATTTCCTTCGTACCGGGCGAAGCGACATCTGGCAGATGGCTGAGGCGATGACCCGTCACTGCAGTGAGGTGGATACCTATCATATAGGGCCTTTTGCCCCCCTTGGCAGTCGTCATAACGTGACCCATTGGGGATGTGGCGCTAAGGAGGCCCGTATCAGTCAGGCTGCCTTTGACAGATTTTACTATTATTTGACAACAGACGAGCGGACGGGAGATCTGATGCGCGAACAGACAGATGCGGACACGCTCCTCTATCATCTCGATCCTATGCGCTTGGCAGAGCCTATTAGCAAATACCCTTGCAGTGCACCAGCTCGTCTGCGTGTCGGTCCGGATTGGTTAGCGTATGCTGGTAACTGGATGACGGAATGGGAACGCTTTGGTACTACGAAATACCGTGACAAGATTGTAGCGGGTATGGAGTCTATAGCAGAATTGCCTGACGGTATCTTTACCGGCAACCTTGCCAAGGGCTATGACCCTGCAACAGGGCGGCTCAGCTATGATGGCGACCCCAACCTTCGTAAGACCAACCATCTGCTGACCATCATGGGAGGCTTTGAATTGATGAACGAATTAATGTTCAATGTCCAAAGTCCCGCTCGGCCGAAGGACGCTTGCTACCAAAGGGACGCAAGAAAGTTCAATGAATGTTGGGCCGATTTTGCCCGTCGCTATAAGCAGATGGCTTTCGAAGTTCAGGGCAGCACATTCCCCGTACGTCGTCTGGAAGCATACGCCGCCTGGCTCGACCGTGATGCCGCTCGGGCCAAGAATACATGGCAAGCCCTCTGGGGACAGGCCGACAACGATCTCTTCCTCTCCGACAAGGCCCGGCAGTTGTTGCCACCGGAAGTTCCGGCACCACTCGACGAGTTGGATGGCATCAGCACCAACAATGCAGCGCTGTGGAGTCTCGATGCCATATACATGCTCGAAGTTCTGCCTTAAAAGCGCAAAGGGGAGGGCCGTTTGCCCTCCTTTTTGCTATTTTAACTATAAAATTTGATTTAAATCATCAAATTTAGTTTCCTTTTTATAATATTTCCAAATATTATTTGTATTTTTGCAACCGAAACTACTTTGTCAAGCGACTTAGTGTGCTTACAATTATATAACTATTAATAACAAATGTATGAATAATTTGAAGTTTATCAAAGGTAAGGCCCTACCTTTTGCCGCCCTTGTGTCGGCAATGTTGTTGGTGCCCTCTACCGGGATGAACCCTGTGCATGCAGCCGTGCAGAACGTGCAGCAAGCGGAGAGTGTTTCCGGTACGGTGGTTGACAACACGGGTGAGGCAGTTATCGGTGCTAGCGTCCTCGTCGTCGGAGCCCAGACTACTACTGGTACAGTGACCGACTTTGACGGTAACTTTACCCTTAAGGTAAAGCCTGGCACGCAGTTGAAAATCTCGTTCGTCGGCTACAAGGAGAAAATCGTCAAGGCCGCCAACGGCATGAAGGTAACCCTCGAGGAGGAGTCCACCATGCTGCAGGGCGTTGAGGTTGTGGCTTACGGTGTGCAGAAGAAGGTGACCGTCACCGGTGCTCTGTCGTCGGTGAAGTCAGAGGAACTGACCCGTACGCCAGTGTCTTCTGTGAACAACGTGCTCGCAGGTCAGCTCTCGGGTGTGACCACTGTGCAGACTTCTGGTGAGCCTGGTAAGGACGCTGCTCAGATCTTCGTCCGTGGTCAGGGAACATGGGGTGACTCCTCGCCTCTGATTCAGGTCGACGGTGTAGAGCGTGAAATGTGGGATATCGACCCCAACGAAATTGAGAGCGTCACCGTTCTGAAGGATGCCTCCGCAACGGCTGTGTTCGGTGTGCGTGGTGCTAACGGCGTAGTGCTGATTACCACCAAGCGCGGTGCAGAGGGTAAGGCAAAGATTTCTTTCAATGTCTCCTTCTCAGCCTTGACGCCTACGAGTATGGTTAAGATGGCTTCTTCTTACGACTACGCCATGTTCCACAATGCCATGCATAACAACGATGGAACATCGACAGAGTTCTCCGACAAGGTCATCCAGAAATTTAAGGACGGCAGCGATCCTATCCGCTTCCCGAGCATGAACTGGTCTGACTATATCATGAAGGATGTGACCCTGCAGCAGCAGCACAACGTGAATATCTCTGGTGGTAACAAGACCGTGAAGTACTTTATCTCTGCAGGTATGTTCACACAGGATGGTCTCTTCAAGGAGTTCGACCGTCCTTACGACTTCGGCTATAGCTACAAGCGTTTCAACTATCGTTCGAATCTCGACCTGAACGTGACTAAGACCACCTTGCTGAGCTTCAACATCTCTGGTAAGGTGGACCAGCAGGCTCGTCCCCACTCCGGTCAGAGCTCCGACCAGCTGGTGAAGGAGGTCTACTGGGCTACCCCGTTCAGCAGTCCTGGCTTTGTGGATGGCAAGTATATTGTCAACAGCAATGCTACTTCCGACAATATCTCCATCGACAAGGATAATCCAACGGCCATCCTGCCCTTTACGGGTGGCACCCCGATGGCTTACGCCATGACACAGCCTGGTGCTTACCATAATAATAACAATAAGTTGCAGATGGACCTGGTACTCGACCAGAAGCTTGACTTCATCACCAAGGGTCTGTCTATCAAGCTTAAAGGTTCTTACAACAGTGCCTACTCGGTGCAGAAGGAAATCCTGAACTCTGCAGCTACCTATACCCCGGTTTATTACGAGGATGGCAACCAGATTCTCTACCGTATGTCTGGTGATGATACAGAGCCCACCTACAGCAACGGACAGAGTGGCAAGGCCCGTAACTGGTATGCTGAGGGTTCGCTGAACTATAACCGTTCGTTTGGCATGCACACTATCACCGCCCTGGCTCTTTACAACCAGAGTAAGGAGTACTACATCAGCGGTACCTATTCTGATATTCCACGTACGTACGTTGGTCTGGTAGCCCGTGTGACTTATGACTGGAACAACCGCTATATGGCAGAGTTCAACTTCGGTTACAATGGTTCCGAGAACTTCGCCCCTGGCAAGCGCTTCGGTTCGTTCCCTGCTGGTTCTGTAGGTTGGGTGGTCAGCGACGAGCCTTTCTTCAAACCTATCAAGAAAGTGGTCAGCTTCCTCAAGCTCCGTGCATCGTGGGGTCTCGTGGGTAACGATAAGATCGGTGGTAGCCGATTCATGTATATGGCCGACCCGTACAATGTGAACCAGACGGCTCTTTGGGAGCGCGGTTTCCGCGAAAGTAACTCCGACTACGCAGTGGCTTACGCCTACCTGTTCGGTGTTGAGAACGGTACAGCTACCAAGGGTGCATACGAGGCCAGTAAGAACAATCCCGAGGTAACATGGGAGAAGGCCTTCAAGCAGGACTACGGTTTCGACATGAACTTCTTCGACGACCGTCTGCGCACGGTGTTCGACTACTATAAGGAGCATCGTACCAACATTCTGGCTATCGACCGCCGCATCCCGTCGTTCATCGGCTTTACACCCCCATACGCCAACTTCGGTATCGTGGACAGCCACGGTTGGGAGGTGTCGGTCAACTGGCAGGATAAGATAGGTTCCGATTTCCGCTATTCTGTGAAGGTGAACCTCTCGCACAACCAGAACGAGATCATCGAGGACCGTCAGGCTCCTCAGAAGAACGACTATATGTATACTGCCGGCCACCGTATCGGCGCCCGCTCACAGTATAAGTTCTGGAAGTTCTATTATGAGGGTGCTGAGGCCGACTATGAGAAGGAGTTCGGTACGCCGTTCCCCACTCAGCTCGTGTCGAATCTGAAGCCTGGTGACTGTGTCTATGTCGACCTCGACAAGGACGGCAAGATCGACGGTAACGACCAGAGCCGTGACTACGGCTATACCGACGACCCGCAATATATCGCAGGTCTGAATCTCGCTCTGTATTACAAGAATATCTCCTTCAGTGCACAGTTTACCGGTGCATGGGCTGTGAGCCGTGTGTTGGGCGACGTCTTCATGCGTCCGTTCCACAACCGTAACACCGAGAATAACGGTGGTCTGCTGCAGTATCACCTCGACAACACTTGGACATCCGCGAATCCTGATCCGAATGCCGAGTATCCGCGTGCTACCTGGACCAACGCCCTTCAGAACTATACTAACTCAACCCTGTTCGAGAAGGATGCCAAGTATCTGCGTCTGAAGACCATTCAGATTGCCTACGACTTCAAGTTCCCCTTCATGAAGAAGATTGGTCTGAACCAGCTGCAGCTCGCCCTGAGCGGTTACAACCTCTTCACCATCACCCCGTATAAGTTCGGTGACCCTGAGGCTCGTGCCAGCTCCACACCATCATATCCTCTGCAGCGTACTTATACTGCAAGTATCAAGCTTGGATTCTAATATATAATATATAAAAAGGTATACAATTATGAAATTACATCATAAAATAGTTGCTGGAGCCGTGGCCCTTGCCGTAGGCAATATGGCGTTCACGGCATGCACCGACGACGTGAAGTTCGGTGATGCCTTTATTGAGAAGGCTCCAGGTGGAACTGTAACACTCGACACCGTGTTCAACAGTGCCGAATACACCAAGCAGTTCCTCGTAGGTTGCTACGTGCTGCAATACTACGGTCTTCCGTTTAAGAACCCCACAGGTTCGCCCTGGAGCCAGAGTTACTGGAACTCTAAGCTCGATGCTTTTACCGATTGCTATCATCAGCACTTCAGTGGCTCTCAGGCATACACCAAGTATTACTCTAATGCGCTGACAGCCAACGATGAAGCAGCTATCTCGTATAACAACGACAAGGTGTGGGAGGCTGTTCACCACTGCTGGCTGCTGATTGAGAATATCGACCGTGTGCCCGGCCTGACTGATGCCGAGAAGAAGAACATGGTGGCTCAGGCCAAGTGTATCATCGCCGCACGCTATTTCGACCTCTATTCTGTGTATGGTGGTCTGCCTATCGTTGATCACACTTACACTGGTACAGAGGGTAGCCTTAACACGCGTCGTGCCACGGCCGAGAATACAGCCAACTTCATGGTTGGTCTGCTCGACGAGGCCATTCCTGATCTGCGTTGGGCTTACAATGGCAATACTATCGATACCGACGCCACCAACAACACCGGTCGTTGGACAGCAGCAGGTGCCATGGCACTGAAGGCTAAGATACTCCTGTTCAATGCTTCACCGCTTTACAATGCCGACCAGGGCTATTATGGTGGTACTTCAGAGGCAGAGAAGGACAGCATCGTATGGCATGGCGGCTTCAAGCAGGAGCGCTGGCAGCGTGCCCTTCAGGCTTGTCAGGACTTCATGGCCGCTAATGCTGCCAATGGCAACTACTACCAGCTGAACCAGGCTACGGCCTCTACCCCCGATGCCTATCGCCAGGCTTACCGCATGGGTTATGTGCAGCAGGGCAGCCGTGAGATTCTGCACTGCACGCGTGTTGCTGGTGCTACCAGTAAGGCCGCTTCCTACTCTTGGCCTACCTTCGTAGGTCCTGGCTTTGCTAGCGATGGTCCGTATCGTCACTCTTACGGTCCTACTCAGGAGTATGTTGATATGTTCGGTTGGAGCGATGGTACACCGTTCGATTGGGAAGGTGATATGGCCGCAGGCAATATCAATGGCGAGAAGGGTAAGCTCTTCTTTGAGTATAAGAAAGGTCGTGGCGGTGCTGTGCAGCGTGTGGCCAGCCGTGACCCGCGTCTGTATGAGAACGCTATCGTCAATGGTCAGTCTGAGCGTCTGAACTGGACGTCGGGTGTCTCCGAGGGCGAACTCTATGAGCTCTGGGTCGGTGGCTATCATGAAGGCTTCCAGGTGGCCGATGAGACAGGCCGCATCGTGGAGCAGGATACACAGCGCTTCCCGACTGGTTATGGTACCATCAAGTACTATCTCGGTACTGAGTACTATGGTAAGTTCACTCAGTGGGTTTACCTCAGCTACGACGAGATGCTCCTGATGTATGCCGAGTGTCTGGCACAGTGTGACCAGCTGAACGAGGCCCTGAAGTATGTCGACGAGGTGCGTGCACGTGTCGGTATGAAGGGACTGAAGGTCAGCATCAGCAAGTCGAAGGCTGCTGTGAAGCCCGACATGAACAACAAGGCCGACGTCATCGAGGAGATTCTCCGCGAGCGTGCCTGTGAGTTGGGTATGAGCAATAACCGCTACTATGACATGATCCGCTACAAGCGCGGCGACTGGATGACCAAGAAACTGCATGGTCTGCTCACCTACCGTCTGATTCAGATTGGTCAGAACTGGGAGCACAACATCCGTGCCTATATCGGTGCCGACAAGCCCAATGGCGTAGCCGAGCCCAACCGCTTCGAGTTCAGCACCTTCGAACTGCAGAACCGCAGCCGCGTGCTTTGGGATTATAGTCCTACCGACAAGGAGGTGCTCAAGTGGTTCCTCTTCCCGCTGCCGATTACGGAGATCAACAAGGGCTACGGTCTTGTGCAGAATCCCGGATGGTAATTCTTTTAAGATTAAAAGATTGAAGAATTGAAAAATTGAAAAGATTATGAAGAAAAAAGATATATTTGTGCTATCACTGCTCGCAGGCATCAGCCTGCCGGCAGCGGCACAGCAGGACAGCACCGGCATCGACTTCGTTGACCAGGTCATCGAGGTAGGCGCCAACAAGGACTTCTCCCGTGCACAGTCCACGGCAGCTGTCTCTGTCATTACCAGCAGGGATGTCAACAAGCGCTCTGCCAAGAACATCGGCAACTCGATTCTTGGTCAGGGTAACGGTCTGGTGTCGCTGCAGGGAACGGGAACCTATTTTGAGCAGAATCCCACGTTCTATGTACGTGGCCTGCAGAGTCTGAGCACCAGCACGCCGCTGATTCTGGTCGACGGTGTAGAGCGCGACATCAGTATTGTCAGCCCTGAGGAGGTCGATCATGTGTCGATCCTGAAGGATGCCGCCGCTGTGGCTCTCTATGGCTACAAGGGTGCCAACGGTGCCATCTTGATCACCACCAAGCGCGGACAGTATAACAGCCGTGACATCCGTGTCACCTACGACCACCTGTTCAACTTCCAGTCGAACCGTCCGAAGTTCGTCAATGGTGCCACCTTCGCCAGCGCTACCAATGAGGCCCTGGCCAACGAGGGGGCGGCTCCCCGCTTCACACAGGAAGAGATCAATGCCTTCCAGAGCGGTCAGTATCCCTATCAGTATCCCAACGTGAACTGGGTAGACGAGACCTTCCGCAAGAACGGTGTCAACAACAAGCTGGCCGTTGAGTTCAGTGGTGGCGGTGAGCGCTTCCGATACTATACGACGCTTAACCTGCTGTCGGACAAGGGATTCATCAAGAACTTCTCCGATAACGAGGGTTATTCCACTCAGGACAAGTACGTGCGTGCCAACCTGCGTACCAACCTCGATATCGACCTGACCGAGACAACGATGCTGAAGGTCAATATGCTCGGCATCCTGAGTGAGATGTCGCGCCCCGGAGGCCCCGTTTCCACCGGTAGCACTGACGCCAGTGCCAAGGCCGACCTGTGGGATATGGTGTACAGCATCCCCGCCAGTGCCTTCCCCATCAAGAATGAGAACAATGAGTGGGGCGGTACGTCTACCCACTCGGGTATCAACAACCCTGTGGCTCAGTCATCGGGTGCAGCCTATTACAAACTGCACGAGCGTGCACTGTTTGCCGACATGACCCTGAATCAGGACCTGAAGTCATGGCTCCCCGGCCTGAGCTTCACCGCCCGTCTGGGTTATGATACTTATTCTACGCTCTATGAGGACCACTCGATGACCTATACATACGGTAACTATCCTGCTGCCGGTGTGGGCTCGAAGGGTGAGTACTGGAGTGCTGGTACACCGGGTACGATGAGTAAGAATGCCGCCACGCTCGATTGGGCCCGCCGCCTGATCTTCGCTGCCGGCTTCAACTTCGACCGTACCTTCGCAGAGAAGCATTATGTCTACGGACAGCTGAAGTGGGACTATGAGTATCAGAACACCACGGGTAGGACAGGATACACTGTCTACCGCCAGAACGCCTCGTTCCTCGGACACTATGGCTACGACAACCGCTATATCGCTGAGCTGGCACTGGTCTATTCCGGTAGCAACCGTCTGGCCCCCGGCACCAAGTGGAAGCTTTCGCCTACCGTATCGGCTGCCTGGGTACTCTCCAATGAGAACTTCCTGAAGGACAACTCCGTGGTCAACTTCCTCAAGCTCCGCGCCAGCTTCGGTATTATCAATGCCGACTATCTGCCCGGCGACAACGTGTGGTCGTACTACACACAGTCATACTATCAGGATGTATCCCACGGCGTGGCCAACTACCCCTTCGGTTCAGGTTACGAGGTGAGCTATACTCCGACAACCATCGGACAGATTGCAGCTATGAATCCCACCAACGAGAAGGCGCAGAAGTTTAATGTGGGTATCGATGCCACCCTCTTCGGTGGTCTGAATGCCCAGCTCGACTTCTACCTGCAGAATCGTAAGGACATCTGGGTATCGGGTGCCGGTGCCTATACCGCACTGATCGGTTTCGAGGCTCCTTATACGAATGCCGGTAAGGTGAATGGCAAGGGCTTTGAGATTTCCCTCGACTATACCAAGACCTTCGGTCAGCTGACCCTCAACGTGGGCGGTATGTTCAACTTCAACAAGAACGAGATCAAGGAGCAGGCCGAGGAGCCTAAGGCCTTCGAGAACCTTGTGGAGACAGGCAACCCCCTGCAGTCTACCTACGGTCTGATTGC
>DFGG01000026.1:1688-6206 GCA_002371695.1 bacterium UBA3756 | reverse complement strand
GAGGATGGTCTCGACGAGAACGACTGGTAGAACTGGGTGAAGCTGACACAGAAGATCGGCGACCGCTGCCAGCTGGTGGGCGACGACCTGTTCGTGACCAACACCAAGTTCCTGCAGAAGGGTATCGAGATGGGTGCTGCCAACAGTATCCTGATCAAGGTGAACCAGATCGGTTCGCTCACCGAGACCCTCGAGGCTATCGAGATGGCTCACCGTCATGGTTACACCACCGTAACCAGCCACCGCTCTGGTGAGACTGAGGACGCTACCATCGCCGACATCGCCGTGGCTACCAACAGCGGTCAGATCAAGACCGGTTCAATGAGCCGCACCGACCGTATGGCTAAGTACAACCAGCTCATCCGCATCGAGGAAGAGCTCGGCAGCGTGGCCAAGTATGCCTACAAAAAGCTGAAGTAAGGTCTACACCTTATTATGTATATAGGGGGCAATCCAGTGCGGATTGCCCCTTTTTGTGTCGAAAAGTGTTAAAATGTAGCGTGAAGTGCAAAATAGTTTCCTAAATATTTGGAAGTTTAACTAAAATTGTCTAACTTTGTAGCCGTAAAGTGTAAAAATTACAATTAATATAACTACCTAACGTATTTTTAAAACTAAAAACATTTAACAATGAGAAAACAACTATTATTCTCTGCGATGCTTTCTATGGGTGTCCTGGGAGGTGTGACTCTGTGTCCGACTCCTGTGATGGCAGCCGTGCAGCAGACAGTCAAGGCCAACGGCCAGGTTGTTGACCAGGACGGCGAGCCCTTGATTGGAGCTACTGTCAAGTTGAAAAATGCCACGTCGGGCACAGTGACCGACTTCGATGGTAATTTCTCCATCGATGTGCCGTCGAACGGCGTCCTCGTGGTAAGCTATGTAGGCTACAAGGATCGCGAGATTGCCGTCCGCGGACGTGCTGACCTTGGACAAATTCAACTCGAGAGCGATGCTCTGATGCTTGAGCAAGTGGTCGTGGTGGGTTATGGTGTTCAGAAGAAGGCCGACCTGACCGGTTCGGTCTCTATTGTGAACGCCGACGAACTGAAGCGTGTCTCCAACTCCAACATCTCTACGATGCTTGAGGGTAAGGTGGCCGGTGTGCAGATTACCTCCGACGGTCAGCCGGGTGCCGACCCCGCCGTCCGCATCCGTGGTATCGGCTCCTTCGGCAGCACAGCTCCTCTGTATGTGATCGATGGTGTGCCCATGGGTACCACGATCCGTGACTTCTCTCCTAACGACATTGAGACCATTCAGGTGCTGAAGGATGCATCGGCAGGTGCCATCTACGGTTCTCGTGCTGCTAACGGTGTGGTGATCATCACAACCAAGGGCGGTAAGAAGGATCAGCCCCTGCGTGTCGACTATAAGGGCAACTTCGGTGTTGACCTCATCTCAAAGAGTGTCTACGACGTGATGGACGCCAACCAGTACAGCTCATACCTGGGCCAGGCCTGCGCCAACTCCGGCACGCCGCTCCCCGGCGGTTACAGCGGCAGCGGCACAGAGTATAGGTTCCGCGACGACACCAATACCGACTGGTTCAAGGAGGTATTCAAGACTGGTATCCGTCACAACCACAACATCAACCTCGGTGGTGGCGGTGCCCACAATACATATAATATCGGCCTCGACTACTACAGCCAGAAGGGAACCATCCAGGGTGCCGGTCCTAACTACGACCGTTTCACCGCCCGTGTGAACAACACGATGGAGACCAAGTTCATCAACTTCCGTACCAGCGTCGTCTACTCGCACTCCAATCAGGACGGTATGGGTCTGTCGAATGCCTCTGAGTATGTGCAGGGTCTGTATGGCGACGTAACCAACGTGCTGCGCGGTACACTGCTGATGCAGCCCACCATCAAGGCCTATGACAACTCTACGTGGGTGCTCGACGACAAGGTGGGTTCGGCCAGCAGTTACAACTACGATGCATACGGCTACGGTGTGTACTATGACACCGTGCATGGTGACATCTCCGCCTCTAACCCCCTGCTGGTGAACAACCTGCTGACCCGTAAGACCATCGTTGACCGCGTTGTCGCTACCGGATCGGCCGATGTGGACATCCTGAAGATGATTGGCGTGACCAGTAAGAACCACAAGCTGAACTATAAGCTCAACCTGTCGTATAGCAAGACCGTCGTACAGGGCAAGACCTGGGTATCGGCCTGGATTCAGTCGAACCGTGTGTACCTCGACAAGAGTAACGAGCGCCTTGACAAGAACAAGCGCACCGACACCGACTTCCTGGTAGAGAACACGCTGACATACGATGGCACCTTCGGCCTGAACCACTTCAACCTCGTGGTAGGTCAAACCTTCGAAGAAGAGAACTGGGATCACCTGAATGCCTGGGGCGTGAACTTCTCTGAGCCTTACTTCCTGCAGTTGCAGAATGCCGTGGGCAGCCGCGATGCTTCCTCATACGAGTACAAGCACGCCCTGTCGTCCTATATCGCCCGTCTGAACTACGACTACGATGGCAAGTATCTGCTTTCGGCCGTTGTTCGTCGTGATGGCAGTTCGCGCCTTACCAAGAGCATCCGCTGGGGCACCTTCCCCTCCATCTCTTTAGGTTGGCGCTTCGATAAGGAAAAGTTCTTCCCCATCGACCGCAACATCATCAATATGTTCAAGATTCGTGGTAGTTATGGTGTACTCGGTAATGAGAACATCGGTGAGTACCAGTATCTGGCTACTCTGGCCCGTAACAACATGACCTATAGTTTCGGCAACCAGCCTGTCACTGGATCTGCCGTTTCTACTTTCGTCAATGAGAACATCGCTTGGGAGAAAAAGAAGACTGCCAACGTGGGTATCGACCTGGCCTTCTTCAACAACCGCATCGAGTTCACTGCAGAGTGGTATAAGAATACCTCTACCGACCTGCTTTACAGCGTGCCAGTGCCTGCCAGCGCAGGTGTGGCCAACACCAGTGTGACGATGAACGCCGCCGAGATGCAGAACAGCGGTCTGGAGTTCTCCGTAACCTATCGTAACAACGACCATCCCCTGAAGCACCAGATCAGTGCCAACCTGAGCACTCTGAAGAACAAGGTGACATCGCTCGGCTTCGGCACAGAGCAGTACACTACCGGTGCCTACCGCACAGAGGTGGGGCAGGAAGTTGGTAAGTTCTACGGCTGGGTCTACGAGGGCATCGCCCGTACACAGGCCGACCTCGACAACCATGCCCTGCAGCCCGGTGCCAACGTGGGTGACTGCCTCTACAAGGATATCAACGAGGACGGCATCATCGACGCACAGGACCAGACGATTCTCGGCAGCGGACTGCCCAAGATCAGTTTCGGTCTGAGCGCTCACCTGGAGTACAAGAACTTCGACCTGAGCATCTCTACCTTCGGTGCACTGAACTATCATGTGTCGGATGACATCTACAACAGCCTGAACTCCTGCTACGGTACTGGCAACAAGGACGTGGCCATGCTCGACGCCAACCGCTTCGAGGGCTCTACCTACATCTCCGACGTGCCCCGCACCTACTATGCCAACAACGCCACACTGGCCTGGAACGACCTGTTCAGCGAGCGTAAGATTCAGAACGCTGCCTACTGGAAGATTGCCAACGTGGAGATCGGCTACAACTTCAAGGATAGTTGGTTCAAGGGTGTCGTCTCTGGCGTTCGCGTCTATGTGTCGGCACAGAACCTCCACACCTTCACGAAGTATCATGGCTACAATGTAGACTATGCAGGCGGTACCTTCACACCGGGCTACAACTTCTGTTCGTTCCCGACACCGCGTACATTCATGGGTGGTATCCTCTTCTCATTCTAAAGAGTTGAAGAATTGAAAAAACTGAAAAATTGAAGTAAAGAATATGAAACTACATAAAATTTCACTTGCCCTGATTATGGGCCTCGGCACGCTTACGTCGTGCGGAGACAAGTTGGAACTGACAAACCCCAACCAGCAGACAACAGGCACCTTCGGCCAGACGGTCTCGGATTTGGAGGAGAATATCATCGCCTGCTACAACCACATCCGCATGGAGGGCACCTACGCCCGTGTGGGTTACATGATCGACGTATGCCGTGGTGATGAGGTATGGAACTCCTCACAGGTGTGGTATATGCCTTTCGACGACCTCAATGAGCCTATCACCGACGAAATCGGACAGTGGTCGTGGCGCGACTGGTACTACACCATCAACGTTTGTAACTACGTGCTCTCACGCACTGGCGACTTGAGTGCTGCCACCGACCAGGTGAAGCGCATCGCCGGACAGGCCTACTTCATCCGCGGCCTGGCCTACTATAACCTCGCCGGATACTATCAGAACCCCATTCTGATTACCAGTTATGATGCCTACTCCTCACTCGACGGACTCTATGCCTCGAACTATGAGACCAAGGGCGAAGACCCCAACCTGCAGTACGACCGCGTGATGGATCAGGTGGAGAGCGACTTCCAGCAGGCCCTCGACCTGCTGCCCACCAAGGATCTGGGCGGTGAGTGGCAGAACGGCCGCGCCAACAAGGGTGC
>DFGG01000026.1:0-1575 GCA_002371695.1 bacterium UBA3756 | reverse complement strand
CTCACCTATCTGAAGAACATCATCAGCGGCCAGTATGGCCAGTATAAACTGATGGAGAACTATGGCGACAACTTCCGCGAGGGCTCTAAGTATGAGAATAATCCCGAGAGCCTCTTCGAGGTGCAGTTCCTCGACTACGGCACTCAGGGTACCGACGACGAGTGGACACCCGTCAACACCAGTGCCAACGCCACGCAGGGCTCGGCCATCGAGAGTAACTTCGGCCCCGGCAACTACGGCGGATGGGCTGACCTCTCTGCATCGCCCTGGCTCTACAACCTCTTCAAGCAGGAGCGCACCACCGACGGCACGCTCGACCCGCGCCTCTACTGGACCATCGGCACCTACGAGAACGACTGGGACGGCTTTGAGTATGGCAACGTGTGCTACACCACGCCGATGTCGGCCGACAACTTTGTGGTGACCAACAACAGTTACGGTGGTCTGCCTGTGGCCAAGTTCACTAACCTCCGCACCGGCCTGTATGACAAGGTGGTGACCGGTCTGCACGACGGTATCAACCTGCGCCTGATGCGCTACTCCGACGTGCTGCTCCGCGCTGCCGAGTGCGAGAACGAGATCAGCGGCCCCACACAGCAGGCCATCGACTGGATCAACCAGGTGCGCAACCGCGCCAAGCTGGCTAACCTGAAACTCTCTGACTTCAACTCTAAGGACAAGCTCTTCGAGCAGATTGCCAACGTGGAGCGCCCGAAGGAGTTCGGTTGCGAGACAGGCCGTGGCTTCGACCTCATCCGTTGGGGATGGTTCTATGACGCAGGACGTCTGCAGCAGATGAAGGAGCACGGAGCCTTCAACTACTGGACAACGTCCGACTACGAGAGCGGTGCTATCACCTACACTCCGAAGGATCCCGTCGACTACAGCACCTGCAGCAAGAGTAGCTACGACTCCTGGCTCGCCGGCCACGAGTTCCTGCCCATCTATCAGGGAACGCTCAACGACAACCCCAACCTTGTGGGTAACTCTGCCAACTTCGGCAGTAGCAATGCCGGTTACTTCTCCAGCAAGGGTTGGACGGTTCACCCCGTGGTTGACCTGAGTAAATAATTGATAATTAATAATTAATAATTGAAACAATTATGAAAAATCTAAATAAAATAGCAACCGCCTTCTGTGCAGCAGCCCTGGGCATCCTGACGATGACGAGCTGTGAGGGCGGCGACCTGTACAATGTGAATTCGCCAGACTGGCTGTCGTCGAAGATTGACTCCATCAAGGCGGAGAAGGCCAATCAGGGAGGCGATGAAGAGATTGAGGGTCTCCAGGAGGATGTCTATCAGGTCGGTGCGGCCGACTTCTCCACCGGATGGTGGGCCGCATTCTCCAAGTACTATCAAGTGCCCGCCGGCGAGAAGTGGGTGGCTCAGTTCAACCTGGCCATCAATCCCGCCGCCACCAATACCTATAAGAACTACGCCATGGTTATCTGTAACGACGAGGATCGCGGTGCTGCCAACTACAAGGAGTATGGCGTCATCCGTTACGACAATCAGCCCAGCGGTAACTCCGAGTGGGGTGACTATATTGACCGCAGCCTGGTGGAGAGTACAC
>DFGG01000075.1:7300-8681 GCA_002371695.1 bacterium UBA3756 | reverse complement strand
TGAAGAAGAGCAGCGTGTTGTGCATAGTCGCAGGATAGATGTACTCCGTGAAGTCGTTGTCGCGATGTCGTGCGGCCTTTGAGCCCATGCCTCCACGTCCCTGCTCATGGAATTCGTCGAGATGGGTACGCTTGATGTAGCCCATGTGGGAAATGGTGATCACCACAGGATCGTCGGGATAGAAGTCCTCGGCATTGAACTCATGGTCGAAGGGGATAATCTCCGTGCGGCGCTCGTCGCCATACTTCTCCTTCACCTCCTGCAGGTCCTGCTTCATGACCTCGCGGCAGCGCTCAGGATTGTTGAGTATCTCCTGCAGGTCGGCAATGAGTTTCTGCAGATCGTCGTACTCTTGGTGAAGCTGGTCTACGCGCAGGCCTGTGAGCTGCGAGAGGCGCATGTCGACAATAGCTTTCGACTGCAGTTCATCGAGTTCGAAGCGTGCTTCGAGGTTACGCTGGGCGTCGGTAGGCGTCTTGCTGTTCCTGATAATGTGTACCACCTCGTCGATATTGTTCACGGCGATAATCAATCCCTCGAGGATGTGGGCACGCTCCTGAGCCTTGCGCAGGTCGTACTTGGTGCGACGGATTGTAACATCGTGACGATGCTCCACGAAGTACTTAACGCACTCCTTCAGATTGAGCAGACGGGGACGTCCCTTCACCAGGGCGATATTGTTGACAGAGAAAGAACTCTGCAGGGCTGTCATCTTGAAGAGCTTGTTGAGCAGAACATTGGCATTGGCATCGCGCTTACAGTCAACGACAATACGCATGCCCTGACGGCCTGACTCGTCATTGACATTGGCCACACCTTCTATCTTGTGTTGGTTGGCCAAATCGGCAATATATGCCACGAGGTCTGCCTTGTTGACACCATAGGGAATCTCCGTCACCACAATCTTGTCGTGGGTCTCTCCAGCCTCGATTTCGGCCTTGGCGCGCATCACGATACGTCCGCGCCCAGTCTCATAGGCATCCTTCACCCCTTGCAGACCATAGATATAGGCACCTGTGGGGAAATCAGGACCAGGGATATATTGCATCAGACCGTCGGTGTCGATGTCGGGGTTGTCGATATAGGCGCAGCAACCGTCGATGACTTCGCCAAGATTGTGGGTAGGCATATTGGTGGCCATACCCACGGCGATACCGTTACCGCCGTTTACCAGCAGGTTGGGCACCTTGGTGGGCATGACGGTGGGCTCCTGGAGAGAGTCGTCGAAGTTGTTCATCATGTCGACGGTCTCCTTGTCAAGGTCGTCCATGATATGCTCACCCATCTTTGAGAGTCGGCACTCTGTGTATCGCATGGCAGCTGGTGAGTCGCCGTCAACGGAACCGAAGTTACCCTGTCCGTCGACTAGTGTGTAGCGCAT
>DFGG01000075.1:7062-7238 GCA_002371695.1 bacterium UBA3756 | reverse complement strand
TTCCAATCCTGCGCCATACGTACGAGGGCTCCATATACCGATGAGTCGCCATGGGGGTGGTACTTACCAAGTACCTCACCAACTACGCGCGCACATTTCTTATAAGGTTGCGTTGACACGTTGTTGATGTTCATCATACCGAAGAGGATACGGCGATGAACAGGCTTGAAACCGTC
>DFGG01000075.1:6308-6982 GCA_002371695.1 bacterium UBA3756 | reverse complement strand
CCACAATGACTGACATGGAGTAGTCAATGTAGCTGGACTTCATTTCCTCCTCGATGTTGATCTTAATGATTCTGTCGTTGTCGAATGTTTGATCCATTACTCTTTAATTCTTCAATATTTTAATTCTTCTGTTTTGCCGAATTTTGCGTTTAAGGCACTTTTCAGCCCCTCTGACGCGTTTTTTACCGTGCAAAGGTAGATATTTTTTTCCGTCCTGCCAAACCTTTTAAGTATATTTAGCGGAAAGTTTGCGAAGATTTTGGCACGGTGTTTGCAGAATTATTTGTAACTTTGCAAAATAAAAGTGCAGAATCAGACATCATATCAGTAAACAAGACAAGAGAATGACCAGCCAGTTTTCACCCAAGGTATCAGAAATACTTGCTTACTCACGCGAGGAAGCTGCCAGATTGGCCAGTCGATCGGTGGGACCGGAGCATCTGCTCCTGGGACTGCTGAGAATGAAGGACGGGCCTGTCATCGACGTCTTCCACAGACTGAATCTGAATTTACAGAATGTGAAGACGGAACTGGAGAGTAAGGTGCGCGAAGACGAGATCCGAAGACCCATCTACACAAGCGAACTGGTGCTCAACGAAAAGGCGAGCAATATCCTGAAACTCGCTGTGCTTGAAGCACGTATACAGAGATCAACAAAAGTAGACGAACAACAC
>DFGG01000075.1:0-6235 GCA_002371695.1 bacterium UBA3756 | reverse complement strand
GATTCTGTCAATAACGGTGCCAAACAAGTTTTAGAATTGAACAACATGAATTATGAAGACGCTCTGGCTCTGTTTTATTCACCCAGACAAAGCATCAACAATGGTATAGGCCTGCCCGACGAAGAAGAAGAGGACTTTGAGGAGACCAGCAGTGCTGGCAGCAAGTCGGCATCGGGCAAGTCAGCATCGACTACCACCCAGAAGAAGCCTGAATCAAAGACGCCCGTGCTCGACACCTTCGGCACAGACCTGACACAGGCTGCTACAGATGGCAAACTCGATCCCTGCGTGGGTCGTGAGAAGGAGATTCAGCGCGTAATCGAGATTCTCGGGCGACGTAAGAAGAACAACCCCATTCTGATTGGAGAACCAGGCGTGGGCAAGAGTGCCATCGTGGAAGGACTGGCACAGCAGATCGCTTCTCACCACACTTCACCCATGCTCTTCGGCAAGCGCATCTATACACTCGACATGACTGGCGTGGTGGCTGGTACTAAGTACCGTGGACAGTTTGAGGAACGTCTGAAGGCTCTGATGAAGGAAATTGAGCAGAACCCCGATGTGATTGTATTCATCGACGAGATACACACACTGATAGGGGCAGGCTCAACACCAGGATCGATGGATGCAGCCAACATCATGAAACCGGCACTTGCCAGGGGAACGATACAGTGCATTGGTGCTACGACACTCGATGAGTACCGTAACTCCATTGAGAAAGACGGAGCCCTGGAGCGTCGATTCCAGAAAGTACAGGTCGAACCCACCACCAACGAGGAGACGCTGCAGATACTACGCAACATCAAGGACCGCTACGAACACCATCACCATGTGACATATACCGACGAGGCGCTGACAGCATGTGTCAAATTGACAGACCGGTACGTGACAGACCGCTTCATGCCCGACAAGGCCATCGATGCTCTCGACGAGACTGGCTCGCGCGTACATCTTTCTAATGCTCAGATTCCACCGGAGATTGCTGAGATGGAGAAGGAAATTGCACACGTCAAGGAACGGAAGAATAATGCCGTGAAAAATCAGAACTTTGAACTGGCAGCAGGCTATCGCGACCGTCAGACGGTTCTCGAGACCCAGTTGAGAGAACTCAACGAGAAATGGCAAAACGGAGAGACTGAAGAGCGCCAAGTGGTGGATGCCGAACAGGTGGCCGACGTGGTGTCAATGATGACGGGAGTGCCCGTGCAACGAATGGCTGAACAGGAAGGTATACGTCTGAAAGGAATGGCTCAGGAACTGAAGAGTGCCGTCATTGCCCAGGACAAAGCAATCGACAAAATGGTTCGCGCCATCCAGCGCAACCGTGTGGGACTGAAGGAGCCCAACCATCCCATCGGGGTGTTCATGTTCCTCGGACCTACTGGCGTGGGCAAGACTTATCTGGCCAAGAAACTGGCAGAATTCATGTTTGGTAGCAGCGACGCACTCATCCGTATCGACATGAGCGAATACACCGAGAGCTTCAATACATCGCGCCTGATCGGTGCACCTCCGGGCTACGTGGGATATGAGGAGGGAGGACAACTGACGGAGCGCGTCAGGCGCCACCCCTACTCCATCGTCCTGCTCGATGAGATAGAGAAAGCCCATCCCAACGTCTATAACCTGCTGCTGCAAGTGCTTGACGAGGGACGACTCACTGATGGCAACGGACGCCTTGTTGATTTCCGCAACACGGTCATCATCATGACTTCCAACGCAGGCACGCGCCAACTGAAAGACTTCGGACGTGGTGTCGGCTTCAACTCCGCAGGCTCTAGCTCGCTGATGCTCAACGAACAGGACAAGGAACACGCTCGCAGCATCGTGCAAAAAGCTCTCTCGAAGCAGTTCTCACCTGAGTTCCTAAACCGTCTCGACGAGATCATCACCTTCGACCAGCTCGACCTGGAGGCTATCAAACAGATCATCGACATCGAACTGAAGGGACTCTACAAGCGTATCGAACAGACGGGCTATCACGTCGACCTCTCCGATGAGGCTAAGGAGTTCGTCGCCAGCAAGGGTTACGACGTGCAGTTCGGCGCACGCCCCCTGAAACGAGCTATCCAGAACTATATTGAGGACGGTATCAGCGACCTGATTGTCAATGGCAACCTGCAACCAGGAGCCACGATACACATCACGAAAATGGAAGGAAAAGAGGAGTTAGCATTCAGCTAACCCCTCTTTTTCTATAACTCCTCGCATTCTTTCAACCACAAGGCCGACGAGGCATCGCTGGGCATGCGCCAGTCGCCTCGGGGCGAGAGACTCACACTGCCCACCTTAGGACCATCTGGCAGACAAGAGCGCTTGAACTGCTGAGTGAAGAATCGGCGACAGAAGGTCTGAAGCCATTTCTTGATAGTCGCATCGTCGTAGGTCTTGTCAAAGGCCTTCTGTGCGAGTATAAAAATCTTCTTCGGCGAGAATCCCCAGCGCAGGAAGTAGTAGATGAAAAAGTCGTGCAGTTCATAAGGACCTACGAGATCCTCCGTCTTCTGTTTGATATTACCCATCGCGTCAGCGGGAATCAGTTCGGGTGATATGGGCGTATCAATGATATCGAGCAGGATATCAGTGGCCAGCTCCCCGGCCACGAAGCTCACCAGATAACGGATAAGCGTCTTAGGCACACCTGCATTCACACCATACATCGACATGTGGTCGCCGTTATAGGTGGCCCAGCCTAAGGCTAGTTCCGAAAGGTCGCCAGTGCCTATGACAATGCCGTTCACCTGGTTAGCCACATCCATCAGAATCTGCGTACGCTCGCGAGCCTGACTGTTCTCATAGGTCACATCGTGCTTCTGCATGTCATGCCCGATATCCTCAAAGTGCTTGGTGACGGCCTTGGCGATACTGATTTCGCGAATGGTGACTCCCAAGGCTTTCATAAGTGCCATCGCATTGTTATAGGTGCGATCGGTAGTGCCGAAACCTGGCATCGTAATGCCGATAATACCCTTGCGGTCGAGCCCCAGCTTGTCAAATGACTTTACGGTGACGAGCAATGCCAGCGTAGAGTCAAGCCCGCCACTGATGCCAATGACTGCCTTGCTGGCACCAATGTGATAAAGGCGCTTGGCCAGACCTGCCACCTGAATATTGAGTATCTCCTCACAACCTTGCTGCATGTCGCCATCCTTGGGGATGAATGGATGGGCGTCAACCTGTCGGATCAGTTCAAAATCGCGTGGAGCAACGGGTTTTGCTGCAATATGACGGGCACTGGAATGACGCTGGGCGTTGATGAAGGTGGTGTTCTGCCGTCGCTCCATGCGTAGGCGCTCCACATCCACCTGCGCCACTTGTATTTGGGGCTGTAAGGAGAAGCGTTCTCCATCTACCAGCAGACTGCCATCCTCGAACACCATCGCATTGCCACCATATACCACATCCTGGGTTGACTCTCCAAATCCGCTGCTGGCATAGACATAGGCGCTGATGGTGCGTGCACTCTGTTGGGCAAGCAACGAACAGAGGTAGCGATGCTTGCCGATAAGTTCGTCGCTGGCAGATAGGTTGAAGATAATGTCGGCACCTGCCAGAGCCAGATTATTGCTGGGTGGAATAGGCGCCCACACGTCCTCACAGATCTCGATGCCGAACTTCACGTCGTCGCCTGTGGAGAAGATAATGGGCTCGGCACTCACGCTCACAGGCGAACCAGCCAGGTAGATTTCCGCTGGGTTGAGGTCCTGGGCGGAGGCAAACCAGCGCTTCTCATAGAACTCACCATAGTTGGGCAGATAGGTCTTGGGGACCACGCCCAGAATGGTGCCGTGCTGGATAACTGCGGCACAATTATAAAGCAGTCCGTTGATAACCACTGGCAGGCCCACAATAGAGATTACGTCGAGCTTGCGAGTAAAGTCGAGCAGCATCAATAGACCTTCCTCTGCCTTGTCGAGCAGCAATTGCTCACGGAAGAGATCCTGACAGGTATAGCCCGTCAGGCACAGTTCCGGAAAGACCATCACCTCGACGCCCTTACCTTCGGCCTGGGCAATCAGACTCTCTATCTGCTGCACATTGTAGACCACGTCGCCTACCTTCACTGCTGGCACGGCAGCAGCCACCTTGATAAATCCGTATTTCATGCCTTTATTATTTCATTATTTCTTTTTTCAAATTCCCTCACGCATCACCTTCTCAATGCTGACATTGCGGTTCTCTTCGCGCATCAGATCCGACTCCTCGGGAATGTCGGGCACCACTATTACCGGCTCATCCTCGATCTCGTCGAGCATCTCCTGCGTCTCGTCCTCTGCCTTGGGCACATCGTCGTGGACCATTGAGTCTGGTACGAACTCCACAGGCCTGTACACGGGTGGCCTGTATATATATCGCCGGCACCCTGTCAGGGGCAACAGCAGCATGACGACAACTGTCAGATTCAGGATCTTCTTCATATTATGCTGGGTTATATACGTTCCACTTGCTTCACACCCTTCACCGTACGGAGTTTCTTCATGAGGGTTTCCATACGCGAGGTATCGTCGATCATCACCTCGAGGTTACCGCTGAACAGACCGTCGTGCGAATCGATGTTGATACTGCGCAGAATGAGTTTCTCGTCCTTCGAGATGATGCTCGTCAGATTGTTTACGATGCCTATGTCATCGTTGCCGATGACGCGCAGCGTAATCGAGTACTGCGAGGCTCCCTTGCCGCTCCATTTGGCTTTCACGATGCGATAGCCATAGCGACGACGGAGCTCCGGAGCGTTGGGGCAGTCCTCGCGGTGAATCTTAATGCCACCGCTGATGGTGACGAAGCCGAACACCTTGTCACCGTAGATAGGCGAGCAGCAGCGCGCCAGCTGGTAGTCGATGCCTTTCAGGTTGCGGTCGATGATGAGCACGTCGTCATTCATAGGCACGTTCAGTCCTGCCACCTTCGACTCGTCGAGCTCGAATTCGCTGGCCGAGCGGGCTACATTGTCACCTGTGGGGGCCTTGCCGTCGTCCTTCAACTCCAAGTATTTCTCTATCACGTCGTTGGTGTCGAGAGTGCCATCGGCTATCTGCTTGTAGAAGTCGCTCACTTCCTTGAAGCCCATCTTCTTGATGACATGGAACATCGTCCCCTCCTCCATCTCCAGCTTCCGGTTCTTGAACTTGCGTTCCAGCATCTCCTTGGCAAAGAGCCCTTCCTTCACCTGAGTCTCCTTCAGCGCAAGACGTATCTTCGCCTTGGCCCGCGAGGTCTTCACGAAGGTGAGCCACTCCTGACGGGGCTTTTGGCTCGCCGAGGTAAGTATCTCCACCTGGTCGCCGCTCTTGAGTTCATGACGGATGGGCACCACCCGACCGTTGATACGACCTCCCGTACACTGGTTGCCCACCTTCGAATGGATGTGGTAGGCAAAGTCGAGTACCGTTGCCCCAGCGGGAAATTTCAACAGGTCGCCACGAGGGGTGAACACGAAGACCTCGTCTTCATAGAGATCCATCTTGAACTGGTCCATGGCTTCGATACCGTCGGCACTCTCCAGCATCGACCGGATGTTCGCTAACCACTCGTCGAGCCCCGTCTCTCCCTTTACGCCCTTGTAGCGCCAGTGGGCAGCTACTCCACGCTCGGCTATCTCGTCCATGCGCTCCGTACGTATCTGCACCTCCACCCACTTCTGCTCCGGACCCAGCACTGTGATGTGCAGGCTCTCGTATCCATTCGACTTCGGTACCGAAAGCCAGTCACGCAGGCGTTTAGGGTTGGGCTGATACATATCCGTCACGATTGAGTAGGCTTGCCAGCACTGCATCTTCTCCTGATTCTCCGGACAATCGATGATGATACGGATGGCAAAGAGGTCGTAGACTCCCTCGAAGGGGCACTTCTGCTTCTTCATCTTTTGCCAGATGGAGTGTATCGATTTGGTACGCCCCTTGATGTGACAGTGGATGCCTGCCGCCTTCACCTTTTCTTCTATAGGACCTATGAAGCGCTGTATATAGGCATCGCGCGAAGCCTTCGTCTCGTTCAGCTTCTCGCGGATATGATAGTAGGCATCGTGCTCCAGGTATTTCAGGGAGAGATCCTCCAGTTCACTCTTCAACTTGTACAGGCCCAGCTTATGGGCCAGCGGTGCATAGAGATAGGCTGCTTCCTGAGACACTTCCGTCTTCGCTTCCAAGTCATCCGAGTCGCGTATCTGTCGCATCAGGTTCAACCGGTTGGCAATCATAATCAGGATCACCCGCATGTCCTCTGCCAAAGAGAGCAA
>DFGG01000163.1 GCA_002371695.1 bacterium UBA3756 | reverse complement strand
CTAACTTTGCTATGGGCGCTCGTCAAGAGAGGACGCCCTAAGGGAATAGTTTTTCCTTATTGCTAACATACGATTAAACCAAACAAATTAATCTATAGTAAATACTTAAGTATGAATCAAACTTTTAGAAAAACAGCGCTGATGGTGGGTGCCTTCTCCCTGTTGGGGATGTGCTACTCACCAGAAGTCTATGCCGCTGATGCAGTCCAGGACGTTCAGCAGGCAACGAAGAAGATCACAGGTACTGTGGTCGACGCCCAGGGCCCCATCATCGGAGCCAGTATCATGGAGAAAGGGACCACGAACGGTACGATTACCGACTTCGACGGTAACTTCACGCTCTCGGTGAAGCCGGGTGCTACGATTGTCATCTCGTACATCGGCTATGAGACTCAGGAAGTCAAGGTCGGCGACCAGAGTCAGATCAGCGTCACGCTGAAGGACGACAACGCCGTGCTCGAGGAAGTGGTGGTTGTCGGTTACGGTGTGCAGAAGAAGAAGCTCGTCACCGGTGCAACGGTCCAGGTGAAGGGTGAGGACATCGCCAAGCTGAACACTACCAACGCCCTGACGGCCATGCAGGCCTCTTCGCCCGGTGTGAACATCACCCAGAGCTCAAGCCAGCCTGGCAAGGGCTTCAAGGTGAACATCCGTGGTGTGGGTACCATCGGTAACTCCTCACCACTGCTGATCATCGACGGTATCAACTCCGGTACAGCCGACGACGGTCTGAACGGCCTGAACCCGAACGACATCGAGTCGATCGACGTGCTGAAGGACGCTGCCTCGGCAGCCATCTACGGTGCCCGTGCCGCCAACGGTGTGATCCTCGTGACCACCAAGCAGGGTAAGTCGGGCAAGATCTCGGTGCAGTACGACGGCTTCGTGGGCTGGTCGAACGCCTACAAGGTGCCCGCACTGGTGAACGCACAGCAGTACATGCAGCTCATCAACGAGACCAACTTCAATACCTACGGCACCGCCACCAACTGGTCGAGCATCGTGCCCCAGGCCATCCTCGACAAGGTGAACCAGGGCTGGGAGGGTACCGACTGGTTCAAGGAATATGAGAACAAGAACGCCCTGCAGTTCAGCCACGCCGTGACGCTGAACGGCGGTAGCGAGCGCTCTAAGTTCTCCATGTCGCTCAACTACAGCTCGAACGACGGTATCATGGGTGGCAGCAACGCCTCTGACTTCAAGCGCTACGGCGGCCGTATCAACTCAGAGCACATCGTACTGCAGGGTAAGGACCTGATTGGACAGGAGCACGATATCATCACCATCGGTGAGAACCTCTCCTACTGGTACCACCGCAGCCACGACCTGGCCGAGGGCAACGGCTACTGGAACATCATGCAGGCAGCCTACACGGCATCGCCCCTCGTGGAGCCCTACGATGCCAACGGCAACGTGGCCAGTTATGCCAAGAACGGTGCAGGCTACAGCAGCATGATCTACTCGAACCCGCTGAACCACTTCCTCAACGGCGGCTTCAACTCCATCAACAAGAACCGCGACTTCGGCGTGGGAGCCACCATCTACTGGATCATCGAGCCCATCAAGGGCCTGAAGTATCGCGGACAGTTCAACACCGGCTACTCGGCCAGCAACAGCCGCAGCATCAGCATGCCCTTCTCGGCCAGCAATACGCAGGCCAGCGACGGCTACAACCTGAACATGAGCCAGAGCCAGAGCAGCAGCTTCACGCTGGAGAACACCATCAGCTACGTGCTGCCGCAGCTGGGCCGCCACAACATCGACGTGCTCGTGGGTCAGTCGTTTGAACGCTCGCACTGGAGCACAGGCATGAACATGGCTTTCGCTGTGCCTCAGGATTTCGTGAATTCGCTCGTGCTGAAGGGATGGGACTACAATATCCCCACCAACTACAGTAGCGACTATCTGCAGGGCCACGGCGGTTACGACAACCCCATGCAGGGAAGCATTGCATCGTTCTTCGGGCGTATCAACTACAACTTCGACGAGAAGTACATGCTGACGGCCATCCTCCGTGCCGACGGTTCGAGCAACTTCGCCCGTGGCAAGCGCTGGGGCTACTTCCCCTCAGTATCCGCAGGTTGGGTTATCACCAACGAGAAGTTCATGCAGTCGGCATCTAAGTGGCTCGACTTCCTGAAAATCCGCGCATCGTGGGGTCAGAACGGTAACTGTCAGATTCCTAATTTTTACTATCTGTCGAATATCGGCTTCTCGCCCACAGGCTATGCCGACTATGGCTACAAGTTCAGCAGCAACAACGACGACACCGTGGCTCGCAACAAGTACACCACCGGTGCCTACGCCAAGAACGTACCAAACCCCGACGTGACCTGGGAGACTTCTGAGCAGACCAACATCGGTATCGACGCCCGCTTCATCAGCGGTAAGCTCGGACTGAACTTCGACTGGTATGTGAAGAAGACCAAGGACTGGCTGGTGCAGGCCCCGATGAACGAGGTGCTCGGCTACGAGGAGCCCGCCATGATTAACGGTGGTGAAATCAAGAACACCGGTGTAGAGGTAGCACTCTCCTGGCGTGACAAGATCGGCAGCGACTTCAACTACCGTGCCAGCGTGAACTTCGCCACCAATAAGAATGAGGTAACCAGTCTGGACGCTGCCGGCGGTAAGATCGGTACCGGCTCTGAGTATACCAGCATGCTGTTTCAGAACTCCTCGTATGGATCAGTTGTTGAAGTAGGACACCCCGTAGGTTACTTCTACGGCATGTCGTACAGCGGCATCTGGCAGAACCAGGCTCAGATCGACGCTGCCCGCGCTGCCGGCAAGGCCGTGCTCGACGGTGCAATGCCTGGCGACCCCATCTGGGATGACTTCGATGGCGATGGCGTGATCAACTACGACAACGACCGCCACGAGATTGGCCAGCCCCACCCGAAGGTGACCCTCGGTGTGAATCTCGGCTTCGACTGGCGTGGCCTCGACTTCGGCATTACCGGCTTCGGTGCCTTCGGACAGCAGGTGATGCAGTGCTACCGCACGGCTCTGCTCGCCAACCAGTACAATAACTATACGGTAGACGCATTCGACCGCTGGCACGGCGAGGGCACGAGCAACACCATGCCGCGCCTGACCCTCAGTCAGGTGGCCGATCAGTGGGTATCGACCCGCTATATGCAGAATGCCGACTTCTTCAAGATCCAGAACATCACGCTGGGCTACGACTTCAAGAAAATCTGGAAGAGCAGCCCGTTCCAGCAGCTGCGTCTCTACGTGCAGGCTCAGAACATCGCCACCATCACCGGCTACACAGGTGTTGATCCTGAGTGTTCGTCGGACGGTGGTAAGAGTGCCAACAACATGAACTTCATCCGTGGTCTCGACGTGGGGCTGTATCCCTCGGCACGTACCTATATCGTTGGTGCAAGCATCAAGTTCTAATTCATCATAATATAATAAGGAATAGAAGATATGAAAAAGATATATTTAATGGCTATCGCGGCTGCCTTCACCTTCGGGCTGACGTCGTGTGAGGACTTCCTCGATTCCGAGAACTATACAGAGGCTAACACCGGTAACTATCCGGCCTCACCTGGCGACCTGAACAAGGAGCTGGCTGCCCTCTACGGTGTAATGAACCAGTTCAGCACCGACCCCCTGCAGTCGCCCTGGTTCGTAAACTACATTATGTCTGACGATGCCAACGGTGCCGGCGGCACGGGCGACGTGGAGTCGCACGCCATCGGTCACCTGACGGCCAATAAGGAGTCGCTCTTCGACAATGCCTGGCACAATACCTTCGTAGGTATTGCCCGTGCCAGTGCCATCATCTATGCCGTGGATGCCTTCGACTGGACGGGTCAGGAGAAGACCCGCAACCAGCTGCTCGGCGAGGCTTACTTCATGCGCGGACTGTTCTACCTCTGGGGCGTGCAGTTCTGGGGCGACATCCCTGCCTATTGGGCAGCTGCAGCTCCCGATCCCTGCCCGCAGCAGAGTGCTGAGGACGTGATCATGCCGCATATCCTGGCCGACTTCACCAGCGCAGCCAACCTGATGAGCCACGGTGCCACCACTCAGGGCGACGGACACGCCACCAAGGGTGCCGCCGAGGGTATGCTGGCACGTGCCTATATGTTCTATGAGGGCTTCTACAAGAAGGCCGGTGAGCTGGCTACTGCCAACCTGGCCGATGTTGCCTTCAACTTCGAGCAGGAGGGCGCTGGCACTTCGCTGAGCAAGGCTCAGGTGGTGGCTTTCCTCGAGGATGCCATCAACAACGGCGGCTACAAGCTGGTCGATGACTTCCGTCTGCTCTGGCAGTACACCAACGAGCTGACCGCTCCCGACTATCCCTTCGTGAAGGACCTCGCAGATCAGGGTAAGTACTGGGCCGGCAACGGCAATTCGGAGCAGATGTTCCAGGTGCAGTTTATGAATGCCGGTTCGTGGAACGGTAACATCGGCATGGGCTTCACCAACATGGCTTCGCTCTACTGCGGACTCCGTTGCGACGATGACGGGGCTGGCCACAAGAACGGCGATGCCGGTTCAATGCCCTTCGGACAAGGTTGGGGCCAGGGCACCATCAACGCCAACCTCTGGGATGACTGGAGCGACAGCGACCCGCGTAAGAAGGCCACCATCCTCGATGCTCCCACAGAGCTCTCGGGCTTCGTGTTCACCACTACCTGCTCTGAGGATGCAGGCTACTACAACAAGAAGTGGATGCCCGTCACCTGCGCTGGCTCTTCGTTCGACGACTTCAACAAATACTATACTTGGTGGGGTGTTTACCGCAATAGCAAGCAGATTGCTGCTCCTAACGACAACTCGTTCCAGGGTGACCACTACACTGATATCGTGCTGCTCCGTCTGGCCGACGTGATGCTGATGCACTCCGAGCTGACAGGTACTGCTGATCAAATGAATAAGGTTCGCGCACGTGCTGGACTGCCTGCTACCACCTACTCCTGGCAGAACATCAAGAACGAGCGCCGCTGGGAGCTGGCCGCTGAGGGTATCCGCTTCAACGACCTGCGCCGCTGGTCGGGCAAGGGCGGCGGCGAGAGCTGCGAGGCAGCCCAGGCCCTGGAGCGCCAGAACGGCAGCCGTGTGAACTACACGGGTCGCTGGACGACCATGCACCATGCTACATCCTCTTGGGCTAAGCGCTATGCTGAGACTGACGGCTTCCTGATGATACCGCCCTCTCAGATCCTGATCACCAACGACGAGAGCGTGCTGAAGCAGAATGCCGGATGGGGCGCAAGCGTTTCCGATGCCAACATGGCGGGTACACCGGTGTATTAAGAATTGAAGAATTGAAAAATTGAAGAATTGAAAAATTGAAATCGTTATGAATAAATCAATAATATGCTTAATCGCTGCGGCAGCTATGGTTGCATCCTGTGACCCTATCAAGGAAGAGAAGGACTTCGATGTGACCAATATTACGGCTGACGAAGTACTGAGCGGTGCCACGTTCTCACAGTACAGTGACGAGGCCTGTACGACACCGGCAGCTGACGGTAACTTTATCAAGTTCGACTGTCCGAAGACGTCAAGTGTGACTATCTATTATCTCAAACCCGACGGCTCTGAGTCTGTACTCTCGTATGGAAAGCCCAGTGGTGTGTTCAGGTTCGTGCCGAAGCGCGGTTCCGAGCCTAACCAGACGGTTTACTTCCGTTACATCAACCAGGACGGCAAGGAGGTAACGGCCTCTAAGCAGTTCACTCTGCTGGTGGCTGCCGACCTTGACCCAGAGATGAAGTTCCTGGTCAGCAACGCTGGCAAGAAGAAGTGGGTTTGGGACACCAGCGTCAATGGTCAGGCTTGGGGTAACATGGCATACGCCTGCGGCCCTGGCGAGGACTTCTTCGCTGCAGGTGCCAATCAGTGGTGGGGTTGTACTCCCGACTTGCTTTGGTCTCAGGACGAGGGCGGCCAGTATGGTCATACCGATGGCGATGCTACCAAGGCTGGCGAGGGTAATTCCAATGCCTACATGATTCTCGATGAGGATGGCGTCATCATCAGCTACGATGCTAACGGTTCAAAGCTCCGCGAGGGTACCTTTAAGGTGACTGGCTACGACGGTCAGCGCCATGACGTGGGTGGCAATGCCTGGGATCTGGGTAAGTTTACTACCAGCGCTCCCGCTGTCTTGTATCCGTATAAAATAAATGGTGGCGGTACTACCGTGACAGACTTCGAGATTCTCGGTCTCACCGACGACCAGCTCTGTCTGGTCTATCCCGGCACGGCTTCGGCCGGTGCGTGGGCAGAGGCCACCTTCTGGCGCTTCACAGCTGCAGATAATGAGGACCTGCTGTATAAGGACTGGACATGGGATACCAGTGTGAACGGTCAGGCTTGGGGTAACATGGCATACGCCTGCGGCCCTGGTGTCGACTTCTTTGCTGCTGGTGCTAACCAGTGGTGGGGATGTGCTCCCGAGCTGCTGTGGTCTGATGGCGAGGGTGGCCAGTATGGTCATACCGACGGTGACAACGCCAAGGCTGGTGAAGGTGACAGCAATGCCTACATGACCATCACTGACGATGGTAAGATTACCACCTACGATGCCAACGGCACGGCCCTGCGTTCGGGCAGCGTCAGCGTCGAGCTGTTCGACAAGCGTCAGGATGTCGGTGGCAATCCCTGGCATATCGGAACCTTCAAGACGACCGATCCTGCTGTCATGTATCCGTACATGATTAACGGTGGTGGCACCAAGGTGACGGATTTCGAAATCCTTGGTCTCACAGGCACTCAGCTCGTACTTGTCTATCCTGGCACTGCCTCGCCAGGTGCATGGGCAGAGGCTACCTTCTGGCGCTTCAAGAAGAAGTAATCTCCTTACCCTCTCATAGCACTCCGCCCCGCAGCTCTTCGGCAGCTGCGGGGCGGTCTGCGTAGAAATAATATTCTAAAAGTTTGGAAGTTATGGATAAAGTTTGTATCTTTGCCAACGGAATTTGAAATCAGAGAATTTATGGCAACAGTTACATTAAGTACAGCTGCATACAATGATGCAAAACTATACGCTGAGAAACAGAACCTTAGCGTTGAGGAGTTCATCGTGTCGCTTATTAACAAGTTTTCTTTCTCGGCAAAGCAGCAGGAAAAAAGAAAGTTTCTGCGGACACCTATGGATGAGTTGGCCCCAGAACTTCAGGAGATTCTAAATATGCCAAGGGTCGGTCATTTGGATGAGGATGATATAAACGGCGATAAGGCCCGGATGGAGTATTATAAGGAGAAATACGGATTATGAAGGTCTTCATAGATACAAATGTCCTTATCGACTTCATTGCTCGTCGTGAACTTTTCTATCAGGATGCTGCGAGTCTGATAAATTTGGGAATCCGGGGAGAAATTGAACTATATGCAACACCATTGACTTATGCAACCTGTGTCTTTGTATCCCAAAAGGTTCTTGGTTATGATGGAGTTATAAAAGCATTGCAGGTTATCGATAATTATGTGAAAGTAACAACCATGGATTCTCGCCAATGTCATCATGCCTTATTCTCGAAGACACCCGATTTCGAGGATATGCTACAGTTTGAATCGGCCTATGCTGCAGGATGTGACGTTATTGCCACAAGGAACAAGAAGCATTTTCCTCAGGATGTTATTCAAGTGCTATCACCGGATGAATTCTTTGACTGTTTCTGGCCTGCAAATTGACGTGATGGTTTTTGTTACATCTACCGCCCGCAGCTCCTCGGAAGCTGCGGGGCGGTCTGCGCTGAAATAATCTCCGGAAAGTTTGGAAGTTATGGATAAAGTTTGTATCTTTGCAACGGGTAATTGAAACAGGAAGATATGCAAGGAACTGATATCAGGTGGATACAAAGGCTGGAGAATTTCAGTAAGGCGCTCGAAAGACTCAATGAGGCAGCGACCATTATTGGCAGTAATCTACAGCTTGGAACGGAAGTGACCGACTTGTTGCGAGAAGGGCTGATTCAGAGGTTTGAGTATACCCATGAGCTGGCGTGGAACGTGATGAAGGATTATGCCGAGTATCAGGGGAATACTGAAATCAGAGGTTCCAGAGATGCCATCCGGTGGGCACTCCAGAACGGGCTTGCGGATGACAAAGCGTGGATGAAATCCATCGAGGACAGGAATCTGTCATCGCACGACTACGACCGTCCGACGGCAGATGCTATCTTCTCAAAAGTAATAGGGACTTATCTCCCTCTTTTTAATCGGTTTGAACAGACAATGATAAGCATCAGTAAGGAGGAAATGTAATATGTATGGATTAGACGAGGAAGAAATGGAGCTGCTTCAGCGTGTGTTCTCTTCTATCGAAGGACTGGAAGAAGTGATTCTCTATGGCTCGAGGGCCAAAGGGACTTATAAGCCATTCTCTGATATCGACATCACGCTGAAGGGCAGTCGGTTGACAGAAGAAGAACTGGCAGAGGTCTGCAGTAAGTTGTCCGAGTCGTCGTTGCCTTATTTCTGCGATGTTTCCATTTTCCACCATTTAGACTCTCCGTCGCTTATAGACCATATCAACAGGCGGGGTAAACTCATTTACCAGCGGACGAAGCAGGCCGCCTGATTTTTTATATACCGCCCCGCAGCTCCTCGGCAGCTGCGGGGCGGTCTGCGCTGAAATAATCCCCGGAAAGTTTGGGAGTTATGGATAAAGTTTGTATCCAGTTTTTTTGTGTACTTAAAAACGCACATGGCCATTGTCTTGGGCAAAGCGAATCTTCTCTTGAGTCACCCAAGTAGCTCGATCCGGGAATCGTGTTGCAGGAGGTACTGGTTTTTTCCAACTAATCTTTGGCGGTTTCGTAATAATGTTGTAATTTTGCAGCGTTTATGACGAAAACGGCGATGCAATACATGAACTGGGGATTGTCGGTGCTGACAGGCATCGGCATTTTCCTGTTCTGGTTTGCTGCCTATCCTCATGCACTGTCATACCATGAACAGTATCAGCTATTCCTCTGGACGTGGGACTATTTCTGGCAGCGGCTGAGCTTGCCGGGAGGACTGGCCGACTGGCTTGGGGAGTTTATTGTGCAGTTCTATTACGTGGAGTGGCTGGGCGCGTTGTTGCTGGCCCTGCTCTTCGTAGCGCTGCAGCGGCTGGCATGCCGGATTCTCACCTCTCACCTCTCGCCTCTCACCTCTCACCTCTTAAGCCTGCTCCCTGTGGCCCTGCTCTGGTGGATGATGGGCGATGTCAATCTGTTGCTGTCGCTGCCGGTGGCCGTCGTGCTGGCATTGGCGCTGGTTAGCCTGTTCAGACCTCCCCTAACCCCTCCTGTAGGAGGGGGATGGATAGACATATTGATCGTGCCCGTCGCCTACTGGCTGATAGGGCCGGCGGTGTGGATCTACGTGATAGTGCGCTCCCTGCAATGGGGGTGGCGACACCTGTGGACGGCCGGTTGGCTGGTGGCGGTGCAGATAGCAGCCTACGCCTGGCTCTTGCCGCAGTGGCAGCTGGAGCGGGTGATGACGGGGCTGACCTATTATCGCATCCCCCTGCACTATCCGCAGCTGAAGGGCTACGACAAGGATATGTATGAACTCATCCGGCTGGACTATCTCGTGAGGCACGAGCGGTGGGACGATATCGTGAAGCGTGCCAGGGAGTATCAGGTGCGCACGCCCTTCTGGTCGAACTGTGTCAACCTGGCCTTGGCGGAGAAGCGGCTGCTGGCCGACCGTATGTTCGACTTCTATCAGAGCGGTGAGGATGCCCTTATCATGCCCCGTGTCCGCGACCTCACCTCGATGCTGCCAACGGCAGAGGCCTTCTGGCGGCTGGGCATGGTGAACTCCGCCCAGCGCTATATGTTCGACACCCAGGAGTCGATACTCACGGGGCGGAAGAGCGGACGCTGCACGAGGCGCATCGCCGAATGCATGATTGTGAACGGCCACTACGCGACCGCCGCCAAGCAGATTGACCTGCTGAAGAAGACCCTCTTCTACCGCAGATGGGCCAAGGAGGCCGAGGCGATGCTCGGCGATGAGAACAAGATTAACGCTCACCCCGTCTACGGGCGGCTGCGCAAACTGAGATACAAAGAGAATTTCCTCTATAGCTACGAGGAGATAGACAAAATGCTGGGGCTGCTTTTCATGAACAACCCCGAGAACAAGATGGCCCTCGACTACTTCATGGGCCAGATGCTGCTGAAGGGCAACATACAGGGCTTCCAGCAGTACATGGGCTGGGTGCAGCAGTACGGCGGCTACCGGCAGATGCCCTTGGGCTACCAGGATGCCATGCGCTGCATTCAGTCGAGAGGCAATGCCCCCGGTTCGGCATACGGTGCATACGTGAAACGAATGGTGGAAAGGAGGAGCGAATGAAGAGGTTATTACTTGGTTCACTAGGCTTACTGGTCTTACTAGTCTTATTAGGATGCACTGCTCATCCGCAGAATCCCGCAAAGGCCGACCAGCTGCCCGACATCTACCCCGACTACATCGGCGTGACCATCCCCGCAGGCATCGCTCCGCTGAACTTCAACCTCTCTGATGAAGATACCGACCGCATGGACGTGGTGGTGAGAGGCTCGAAGGGTGGCGAGCTGCACGCCAACGGCGAGTGGGCCGACTTCGGCATCGACGAGTGGCACGAGCTGACCCGCCAGAACCGGGGCGGTGAGCTCTCCGTGACCGTCTGCGCCGAGAAGGACGGCCAGTGGACGCAGTACCGCGACTTCAAGATATACGTCAGCAAGGCCCCGCTCGACGACTGGGGCCTGACCTACCGCCGCATCAAGCCCGGCTACGAGGTGGGCGGCGACATCGGCATCTACCAGCGCGACATCCACACCTTCAGCGAGTACGCCATCCTGACCGAGACCGCCGTGCCCGGGCGCTGCTTCAACTGCCACACGGCCAACCGCACCAACCCCAACCGCATTACGATGCAGATACGCGGCGAGGGCGGCGGCACGATGATACAGAAGGACGGCCGGCAGACGTGGGTGGAGACCAAGACCGACTCGACCCGCGCCGCAGGCTCCTACAGCTACTGGCACCCGCAGGGCGACTACGTGGCCCTGGCCGTGAACAACGTGCATCAGGCATTCTTCACCGGAACGGGGCAGCGCATCGAGGTCTACCACTCGTTCAGCAACGTCGAGGTGCTCGACACCCGCTCGAACGAGCTCATCCTATCGCCCCTGCTGCAGACCGACGACCTGGAGATATTCCCTGCCTTCTCCGCCGACGGGCGATACATCTACTACAGCACCTCGAAGCCCTGCCGCGTGCCGGCGGAGTATGAGCGGGTGAAGTGCTCGCTCTGCCGCATCGCCTTCGATGCCTCGGCGGGACGCTTCGGCGAGACGGTGGACACGCTGCTCAACGGCCCGCTGACCGACCGCAGCTACACCCTGGCCCGCCCCAGCTACGACGGCCGCTGGCTGATGTACTGCGTATCGAGCCGGGGCAACTTCCCCGTGAACCAGAACGATGCCGACCTGTGGCTGATGGACCTCAAGACGGGCACCCACCGCGAGCTGAAGGAACTGAACAGCCCGCAGAGCGAGAGCTACCATAACTGGAGCGAGAACTCCCGTTGGTTCGTGTTCAGCTCCAAGCGCGAGGACGGCATGTACACCAAGCTCTACCTGGCCACCATCGACAGCCGGGGCCGCGTGTCGAAGCCCTTCCTGCTGCCCCAGCGCCATCCCCACAAGTACTACCGGGAACTGATGGACGCCTACAACTGTCCGGACTTCACCAAGACCCGCGTGGAGCTGGATGCACACGAGGCCTACAGGCAAGTATTCGAGAACAAGCGAGAACAAGTAAAGATAAGATAAGCAATGAAGAAGATTCTATTATGTATGACGGCAGTGCTGGCCTTGACAGCACTCCACAGCTGCCAGCAGCAGAGTGACGGCCGATGCCGCATCGAGGGCACGGTCAATGGCGAGCAGTACGAGGGCAAGCGTATCTTCCTGGTGCCCTTCAGCGGCCCGGCGACGGCAGAGACCGTCGACTCGATGGAGATCACCGACGGCAAGTTCCACTTCGAGCCCGACTCGATGCAGATGTACAAGATACTGCTCGACTACCACTACCGCTTCGGGCTGCAGCCGCTGCTCATCGTGGCTGAGCCGGGGGTCGTGAAAGTCACCATCGACTCCATCAGCCATGCCGCAGGCACGCCTCAGAACGACACGCTCGAGCACTGGAAGCAGGTGACAGAGCAGCACAACCACCGCATCTTCCCCATGCGCAAGGCCATCGCACAACTGAAGGGTAGCGACACCATCCAGGCCAACAGCTTGAAGCACCAGGCCGACAGCATCCATCTGGTCTACAAGAACTATACCCGTGAGCTGGCCAAGACGATGGACGGGACGGTGCTGGGCGACTTCCTCAAGGGATTCTTCCCGAAGACTTATAAGCGGAAGAAGGCTGATGGCACCGTTGTAACTGTGAATGCCGATACGAATGAAGAGATTCCTGAGTAAATATTGGAAGACAGGGCTGACGCTGGCCCTCGGCCTGGCGGTGTTCTTCTTCTGGTGGTCCTGCTACCCCTTTGCGCTGACCTATCAGGAGCAGTTCCAGTTGTTCCTGTTCGACAGCGGCTATCTCTGGGAACGGTTGTCAGAGCCCGGGGGCGTGGCGCGATACATCGCAGAGTTCCTGGTGCAGTTCTATAATGGTGTCGCCATCGGTGCCGCCATCCTCGCCGTGCTCTTCATGCTGTTGCAGAGACTGACGTGGCGGCTGATGCGCCCGGTCGGCGACGGCTGGTATGCCCTGAGTTTCTTGCCCGTCCTGCTGCTGTGGTATGCCATGGGCGACGAGAACGTCATGCTGACGTATCATGTGGCGTTAATAATGGTCATGGCTGCTGCACTCGGCTGGAGGTCACTCGCCAAGAGCCATCAGGCTGTTCGATGGGCAGTGCTGGCCGTAGTGATGCCACTTCTGTATTGGCTTGCCGGGCCGTTGTGCATCATGGCGGGCCTGCTGATGGCTCCCGCACCCATGGCCCTCGCTGCAGTGGTCTATGCCGCGGCCCTCATCTTCGGCAGCGCCTGGATATTGCCCTATCCGATGCTTCGTCTGGTGTGCGGTATGGGCTACTACCGTTTCCCTGTGACATTGCCATACCTGCTGATGGCGATACCAGTGCTGATCGCCCTGTTGTCCTATGCCGGCAGAATCCGGAATAGCCTGGCCTCCCGGATATCCATGGATGGCAGCAGGCAGCGGTTGCTATCGGTGGGCGGCTGCATGGCCGTAGCTGTCATCGGCTGTCTGTTAGTGCCCTCAGGCTACGATGCCAGAAAGTACGAACTGATAGAGTACGACTACCTGGTGCGCATCAGCGACTGGAAGGGTATCGTCGCCAAGGCAGAGCAGAAAACTCCCGACCTGCCTTTTAGTGTGGCGGCCAACAATCTCGCCCTGGCGATGAACAATCAGCTGGGGGAGCGGGCCCTGGACTTCTATCAGCATGGCAGCGAGGGATTAGTGCCCGAGTTCTCGCGCAACTACCTCATGGGCCTGCTGGCAGGAGAGATCTATTTCCGCCTTGGACTGGTGAACACCGCCCAGCGCTTCGCCTTCGAGGCGATGGAGTCGCTGCCCAACTATGCCAAGAGCGGGCGCGTGGTGAAGCGGCTGGCCGAGACCAACCTTGTCAACGGTGAGTACGCCGTGGCCCGCAAGTATCTGCAGATGCTGGAGAAGACCGTCTTCTACCGACCCTGGGCGCAGCGCACGACGGCCTTGCTGGGCAACGAGGAGGCCATCAACCGCCATCCCCTCTACGGCACCCTGCGGCAGTTCCGCCTCGGGGACGATTTTCTCTTCAGCGAGCAGGAGATCGACAAGATTTGCGGACAGCTGTTTATGCACAACCACCAGAATGCGATGGCGATGCAGTATCTGGTGATGAGCCCGCTGCTCGATGGCGATGCCGAACGCTTCCTGGCGTACATCGGATATGTGCAGAGTGAAGTAAACTATAACCCACGCTATGTGCGAGAGGCCATAGCTAAAATAAGGAGAGTGAGATGAACAGATATTGTTATTTGTGGCTTTGTGCCCTTGTGTGTCTTGTGTCTTGTAGTAGCCAGGTGGAGAACCCGTCGAAGGTCGACCGGCTGCCCGCCGTCTATCCCGACTAC
>DFGG01000009.1:2949-14025 GCA_002371695.1 bacterium UBA3756 | reverse complement strand
CCCTCGTCGACGAGGAAATACTCCTGTTCCCAGCCGAGGTTGCTCGTCACCTTCCTGACGCTTGGGTCGAAATAGTGGCACACCTCTGTGGCAGCGACGTTGACGGCATGCAGGGCACGAAGCAGCGGTGCCTTGTAGTCGAGGGCTTCGCCGCTATAACTGATAAAGACGGTAGGGATGCAGAGTGTGTCGTCGATGATGAACACCGGTGAGGTGGGATCCCATGCCGAATAGCCGCGTGCCTCGAAAGTGCTGCGGATACCGCCTGAGGGGAACGATGAGGCGTCGGGCTCCTGCTGTACGAGCAGCTTGCCGGTGAATTCCTCGACCATGCCTCCCTTACCGTCGTGCTCGATGAACGAGTCGTGCTTTTCTGCAGTGCCTTCGGTCAGGGGCTGGAACCAGTGGGTATAGTGGGTCACGCCGTTCTCTGTGGCCCACTGCTTCATACCGGCAGCTACGCTGTCGGCCACGCTGCGGTCCAGACGAGCACCATTGTCGATGACATCGATCATCTTCTCATAGATATCCTTCGGCAGGTACTTGTACATCTTCTCACGGTTGAAGACCTTCTTGCCGAAATACTCATAAGGTCTCTCACTGGGTGCCTTGACGTCGAGGGGCTTCTTCTTGAAAGCCTCGCCTACGACCTGAAATCTTAAATTTGCCATAATCTTAATTATTTTGGTGTTTGTGTTGTTATTTGATCCATTTCCTGATTCTTTCCAGAGCTTCGTCAGTTGCTTCGTGTGAACTGAAGGCGGTGAAGCGCACGTAGCCCTCGCCAGAGGGGCCGAAGCCAACGCCGGGGGTGCAGACCACGTGGGCTCCATAGAGCATCTCCTCGAAGAACTGCCACGAACCGGAGGTCTCGGGGGTGCGCATCCAGATATAGGGCGCATTCTTGCCACCGTAGCATTCGAAGCCGTAACTCTGCAGCGTGGACAACATGTGGTGGGCATTCTTCATGTAATAGGCGATGGTCTCCCTGACTTGCTGTTTGCCTTCCGGGGTGTAGATGGCTTCGGCAGCACGCTGCGAGATATAGCTGGTACCGTTGAACTTAGTGGACTGTCTCCTGTTCCACAGCGGGTTCAGGGGGATGCGCTCTCCCGTCAGGGTGGCTGCGGTCAGGTCTTTCGGTACAATCGTGTAGCCACAGCGCACACCGGTAAAGCCGGCCGTCTTGGAGTAGCTGTGGAACTCGATAGCACACTTGCGGGCACCCTTGATCTCGTAGATGGAGTGGGGGATGGCGCTGTCCTGGATGTAAGCCTCGTAGGCGGCATCATAGAAGATGAGCGCATCGTTCTTCAAGGCGTAGTTCACCCACTTGCGCAGTTCCTGTTTCGAGATGACTGTTCCCGTAGGGTTGTTGGGGTAGCAGAGGTAGATGACGTCTACACGATGATCGGGCAGTTCAGGAATGAATCCGTTCTCTGCCGTGCAGGGCATGTAGGTGACATTCGACCAGCGTCCGTCCTTCTGGATACCTGCGCGTCCTATCATCACGTTGGAGTCGATATAGACGGGATAGATGGGGTCTGTCACGCCGATGGAGTTGTCCCAACGGATCAGTTCCTGGATATTGCCCGTGTCCGACTTAGCTCCGTCGTTGATAAACACCTCGTTGATGTCGAGATGGATGCCCCGCGGCAGGAAGTCGTGCTTGAGGATAGCTTCCCGCAGGAAGTCGTAGCCTTGTTCGGGGCCGTAGCCTCTGAATGTCTCAGCAGAGCCCAGTTCGTCGGCTGCTTTGTGGATGGCCTCAATGACGGCCGGAGCCAGTGGCTGGGTGACATCGCCGATGCCCAGGGAGATGACATCGCTCTTGGGATGTGTCGCCTTGAAGGCATTCACCTTCTTGGCGATATCGGCGAACAGATAGTTGTTCGGCAGTTTGAGGAAGTGGTCGTTTACCAGTGCCATATATTCTATGTTATTTATGTTGGTTATTGAAGTTTGCTCTTTTCCTTTTCAATCCGGTAGTGTTGCCTCACCATCGAAGGCGAACGAGGCTGGCCCCGTCATGTAGACATGACCGTCGGTTTCTCGCCATTCGATGTCGAGTGTTCCCCCGTCCATGATGATGCTGCTCTTCCGTGAGGCGCGCCCCGTCAGACAGGCGGCAACGGCTGTTGCACAGGCTCCCGTGCCGCAAGCCATGGTGATACCGCTGCCCCGTTCCCATACCCGGGTGCGGATGCTGCCGTCGGGTAATATCTGTGCAAACTCGATATTGCACCGTTGTGGGAAAGCGGGATGGTTTTCAAGTGTGGAGCCTTTTTGTTCTACCAGATTGACATTGTCGGTGAAAATGACGTAGTGGGGATTGCCCATCGATACGAAAGTGCCCTGGCTGAGGCCGCGGTTGGGCAGGAACTGCTGCGGAACGTCGAACAGGGGCTCGCCCATGTCGACAGTGACGCTGTTGACATGCTTAGGGGAGTTCACGTGCAGTTCGAGGGTCCTGACCCCCGACAGGGTGAGTAATCTTATTTGTGTCTGTGTTGTTATTCCTCTTTCAAAAAGGTATTTCCCGATACAACGCGAAGCATTGCCGCACATCATGGCCTCCGATCCGTCGGCATTGAATATCCTCATGGAGAAGTCGGCCTCGGGTACGGGGGATGAACCGATCAGTACCAGTCCGTCGCTTCCGATGCCCTTGTGGCGGTCACTCCATAGGATGGCAGCCTTGGCGGGGTCGGGTATATTAAATAAGGTATTGTCTACATAGATGTAGTCGTTGCCTGCCCCATGCATCTTGGTGAAACGTACTGTTGTTGTCATATTGCTTCGTTTTTATCGCTATTGCTGATTATCTGTCTGATTCACGGTGCAAAGGTACGGCATTTTGTCAAGATACCGTAAGCGTGCTGGACTTTTTCTTCATTTATTTTCGCTTTTACTTATAAATTGAAAGTAAAATATGCCATAAAACTTACAATTTGAATCTATTTCAACCAAATTCCTGTCTAATGATAATCTTGTAAAACGGAGTTGATAGAAAGAAGCTGGAAATAGTAGCATAATGTCATGAAAAGCTGTAATTTTGCACGCAAAATGAAACTTAAAGTAAGGATAATATGACAAAAAGTAAACAGACGACAACCAAGAAGGGACTCTATCAGAATGAGTACGAACACGACGCCTGTGGTGTAGGTATGGTGGTGAATATTCATGGCAATAAGAGTCACGAACTGGTAGACAATGCGTTACGGGTGCTGGAGAACATGCGGCACCGTGGCGCGGAGATTGGTAAGGACGGTGATGGTGCCGGTATCATGCTGCAGATACCCCACGAGTTTATACTGTTGCAGGGCATCCCTGTTCCGGAGAAAGGAAAATATGGCACAGGTCTGGTGTTCCTGCCGAAAGAGAAAGACGCCCAACAACGCATCCTGAGTGTCATGATTGAGGAGATAGAGCGTGAAGGCCTGCAGTTGATGCATCTCCGTACGGTGCCGACGAACCCGGAGTGCCTCGGAGAGTCGGCCCTGAGTACGGAGCCGGACATCAAGCAGGTGTTTGTTACGGGTGTCAGCGATGACAAGGTAGACACCTTCTCGCGAACCTTATATATTATAAGAAAGAAGATAGAACGGAGGATAGACCATAAGGACTTTTATATCTGTTCGCTGAGCAACACAAATATTATATATAAGGGAATGCTCTCGTCGATGCAAGTGCGACAGTATTACCCCGACCTGACAAATCCCTATTTCACGAGTGGCCTGGCATTGGTTCACTCACGTTTCAGCACAAACACATTCCCAACGTGGTCGTTGGCACAGCCCTTCCGTCTGTTGGCGCACAACGGTGAGATAAACACCATTCGTGGTAACCGTGGCTGGATGCAAGCCAGGGAGAGTGTGCTTTTAAGAGGGGAGAGTACGGCTCTTACCTCTCACCACTCACCTCTCCCCTCTGACATCGCCCCAATTGTGCAGCCGGGGATGTCGGACTCTGCCTCACTCGACAATGTGCTGGAGTTCCTGATGATGTCGGGATTGTCGCTGCCTCACGCCATGAGTGTACTGGTGCCTGAAAGTTTCAACGACAAGAACCCCATCTCGGAAGACCTGAAGGCCTTCTACGAATACCACTCCATCCTGATGGAACCCTGGGACGGCCCGGCAGCACTGTTGTTCTCCGACGGGCGCTTTGCCGGTGGCATGCTCGACAGGAATGGTCTGCGCCCGGCACGCTATACCATTACGAAAAACGACACCATGGTAGTGGCCTCCGAGGTAGGTGTGATGGATTTCGAGCCGACGGAGATAGCCGAGAAAGGCCGTCTGCAGCCGGGTAAGATTCTGCTGATAGACACCCAGGAAGGAAAGATCTACTATAATGGCGAAATCAAGCAGCAGTTGGCAGCAGAGCATCCTTATCGGCAGTGGCTCTCCACCAACCGCATCCAACTGGAGAAACTGAAGTCGGGACGTCATGTGGAGAATGCCGTGGAGCATCTGTTGCAGAAAGAGAAGATGTTCGGCTATGGTGCAGAGGATATCATGTCGACGATAGCCCCGATGGCCGTCAACGGACAGGAACCGACAGCCTCGATGGGCAACGACACGCCACTGGCCGTTCTCTCCGAGAAGCCGCAGATATTCTTCAACTATTTCCGTCAGCAGTTTGCACAGGTGACCAATCCGGCCATCGACTCCATCCGTGAGGAGTTGGTGATGAGTCTGACGGAGTATATAGGACGTGTCGGCACAGGCATCTTGAATCCCGACGAGACGAACTGTAAGATGGTGCGCTTGCCGCATCCGATACTGAACAACACGCAACTGGACATCCTCTGTAATATCAGGTATAAGGGCTTCAACACCATCAAACTGCCGATACTCTTTGATGGAAAGAAGGGGGGCGACGGTCTGAGAGACGCCATCGACGCCCTTTGTCATCAGGCAGAAAAGTCGGTTGACGAGGGATACAACTATATCATCCTGACAGACCGCGACGTCGATGCGTCGCATGTGGCCATTCCCAGTCTGTTGGCCGTCTCTGCCGTGCATCACTACCTGATCAGCGTGGGCAAGCGTGTGCAGACGGCACTCATCGTTGAGTCGGGAGAAATCCGTGAGACGATGCATGCTGCCCTGCTCTTGGGCTACGGTGCATCTGCCTTGTGCCCCTACATGACGTTTGCCATTCTCGACGATTTGGTGAAACGGCATCAGATACAGGAGGACTATGCCACGGCAGAAGCCAACTATATCAAGGCCGTGAAGAAAGGTCTGCTCAAGATCATGGCGAAGATGGGTATCTCGACCATCCGCAGCTATCGTGGAGCAAAGATCTTCGAGAGCATCGGCCTGAGCGAGGGACTGCTGAAGACCTATTTCGGTACGGAGGTGAGCACTATCGGTGGTATCGGACTTGACAAGATAGCCCGTGATGCCATCGCATTCCATGCTGCGGCCTATGCTCATGCCGATTCTGCTGCCGACTTCCTGCCGAACCAAGGTCAGTTCCATTGGCGTAAGGACGGAATCCGTCATGCCTGGAATCCTGAGACGATAGCAATGCTGCAGTTGGCTACACGAACCGGGAACTATGACAAGTTCAAGGAGTTCAGTCGGCTCGTCGATCAGAAGGAGCATCCGATCTTCATCCGTGATTTCCTCGGCTTCAAGAAGCATCCGATAGATGTGTCGAAAGTGGAGCCTGTGGAGAGTATCGTCAAGCATTTCGTGGCAGGAGCCATGTCTTTCGGAGCGTTGTCGAAAGAGGCGCACGAAGCCATCTGCCTGGCCATGAATAAACTCGGTGCTCGCAGTAATACGGGTGAGGGTGGCGAAGACTCAGAACGTTTTCACTCCGCCATCGACGGCATCTCTCTCTCAAGTAAGACGAAACAGGTGGCCAGCGGCCGCTTTGGTGTCACCACAGAGTATCTGGTGAATGCCGAGGAGATACAGATCAAGGTGGCGCAGGGAGCCAAGCCTGGAGAGGGCGGCCAGTTGCCGGGATTCAAGGTCGACGAGGTGATTGCCAAGACGCGTCACAGCATTCCTGGTATCTCGCTGATTTCTCCACCTCCCCACCATGATATCTATTCGATAGAAGACCTGGCACAATTGATCTTCGACCTGAAGAATGTCAATCCGAAGGCCGCTATCAGCGTCAAGTTGGTGGCAGAGAGTGGCGTGGGAACCATCGCTGCCGGTGTTGCCAAGGCCAAGGCCGACCTGATCATCATCAGTGGTGCGGAGGGCGGTACTGGTGCATCGCCTGCTTCATCGATGCGATTTGCAGGCATATCGCCTGAGATAGGACTGAGTGAGACGCAGCAGACTCTCGTCAGGAATGGGTTGCGGAGTGGTGTCCGACTTCAGGTGGACGGACAGATCAAGACCGGACGCGACATTGTGCTGATGGCCCTGATGGGTGCAGAGGAATTTGGCTTCGGCACGGCAGCCCTGATCGTCCTGGGGTGTGTGATGATGCGTAAATGCAACTTGAATACCTGTCCGATGGGTGTGGCTACACAGAATCCGGAGTTGCGCAAACATTTCATCGGGCGCTATGAGTACCTGGTCAACTATTTCACTTTCCTGGCTCAGGAAGTGAGAGAATATCTGGCAGAGATGGGATTTGAGAAGCTGGCCGATATCGTCGGGCGTACTGATCTCATTGAGGAGCGGAGTGAAGACAGTGCTGTCCGGCAGCTCGACTTCAGCAGACTGCTTTTCAAGGAAGAAGGATGCCTCCGCTTCACAGGGGATATCCGTAAGCCGAGTGTGCCGCTTGGCATGCAGGGTACCGTTATAGACGAGCAGATGTTGTCTGCCGTATCCCTCCCCGTTGCCGGAGATATGCAGTATCCGTCCACCGTCAGTCTGGACTATGCCATCAAGAATACAGACCGTGCCGTGGGGGCCATGCTCTCCGGAGCCATCGCCAAGCAATATGGTCAGGCAGGATTGCCCGAAGATACCGTCAATGTGAAGTTCAAAGGCTCGGCAGGGCAGTCGTTCGGAGCATTCCTCGTGCATGGTGTGAACTTCAAGTTGGAAGGTGAGACGAACGATTACTTCGCCAAGGGACTCTCTGGAGGCCGTATCGCCATCCTGCCACCCACACGGGTCAACTTTGCCGCAGAAGACAATATCATCGCAGGTAATACCGGACTCTATGGTGCCACGAGCGGTGAGCTCTACATCAACGGTAAGGTGGGTGAGCGATTCGGTGTGAGAAACTCTGGAGCCATCGCTGTTATCGAGGGAGCTGGCGACCACTGTTGCGAGTATATGACAGGAGGCCGTGTGGTGGTGCTCGGTGAGACAGGCCGCAATTTCGCCGCAGGTATGTCGGGAGGTGTGGCTTATGTATGGGATAAGCAGCATAACTTCGACTACTTCTGTAATATGGACATGGTGGAGATCAATTTGGTAGAGGACAGTGTCGGTAGGAAGGAACTCCACGAACTGATCCGTCAGCACTATTACTATACCGGTTCGAAGCTGGCCAGAACGATGCTCGACGACTGGAACCGCTATGTGGAGGATTTCATTCAGGTGGTACCAATCGAGTACAAACGTGTCCTGCAGGAAGAGCAGATGAAGAAGCTGCATGAGAAGATAGCTGACATACAGCGCGATTATTAATGTTCAATGTTCAATAGATAAAGATGGGAAATCCGAAAGCATTTTTAAATATCGGCCGTCAGGAGGCCGGTTATCGTCCGATACATGACCGTATACACGATTTTGGCGAGGTGGAGCAGACGCTCAACTCGCACCAGCGCCGCGAGCAGGCCTCGCGCTGCATGGACTGTGGTGTGCCATTCTGTCATTGGGCCTGTCCGCTGGGCAACAAGGCACCTGAATGGAATGATGCACTGTATAAAGGAGAATGGGAACAAGCCTACCGTTTGCTCACGTCGACAAACCCTTTCCCGGAATTTACGGGGCGTATCTGTCCGGCACTCTGTGAAAAGGCATGTGTGCTCAATCTCTTCAATCATGAACCCACCACCAACCGTGAGGATGAGTGTGCCATCGTCGAGGGAGCCTTCAGGGAGGGATTTATCCAACCGTGTGTCCCTCAGCGAAACGGCAAGAAGGTGGCTGTCGTAGGCTCCGGTCCTGCTGGTCTCGCTGCTGCTACTGCACTCAACCAGATGGGCTACCAGGTTACCGTCTTTGAGAAGAATGAGGCTGCCGGTGGCCTCCTTCGCTACGGCATACCGAACTTCAAACTCAACAAGGCCGTCATTGACCGTCGCATCAGTCTGCTTGAGGCAGAGGGAATAGAGTTCCGCTATGGGGAAGCCGTCGAGTGTTCTGCACTACTTGCGCAGTCTGAAGAGCAGTATGCTGCCATCGTCATCGCCACCGGCACTCCCACGGCTCGCGACCTGAATATCCCCGGCAGGGAGCTGAAGGGTGTTCATCTGGCTCTCGATCTTTTGTCCCAGCAGAACCGTGTCCTGGCAGGCATGGAATTCTCAAAGGAGGAACGAGTAACGGCCAAAGGTAAGGACGTGCTCGTCATCGGTGGTGGAGACACAGGCTCCGACTGCATCGGAACAGCCCATCGCCAGGGATGTAAGAGCGTGACACAGATAGAGATCATGCCCAAGCCTGTGGAAGGCCCTGTGGATCCTCAGAATCCGTGGCCCAACTTCCCCCGTACGCTGAAGACAACCTCAAGTCACGAGGAAGGATGTACGCGCCGCTGGAATATCAATACCCTTGAGTTCTTGGGAAAAGACGGCAAACTGACAGGCGTAAAAGTGCAGGAAATCGACTGGATACCCAATCCGGAGGGAGGCAGGCCCATCATGACAGAGAAGGGCAAGTCCGAAATCATCAAGACCGAACTTGTCCTTCTCGCAATGGGATTCCTGAAGCCAGAGCATCCGAAGTATCCCGCTAATGTCTTTGTCTGTGGCGATGCTGCCAATGGTGCCTCACTGGTGGTGCGCGCCATGGCCAGCGGTCTTCAGACGGCCCGGAAGGTGGATGCCTACCTCAAGGGACTTTAGAAGATAAACGTCTTCTCCAGCCAGTAGCAGATGATACCGGCGAGGTAGCCTACGAAGGCAATCCATGTTACCTTCTTCATGTACCAGCCGAAGGTGATCTTCTCCAGGCCCATCACCACTACACCGGCAGCGGAGCCGATGATGAGCATCGAGCCACCCACACCGGCACAGTAGGCCAGCAACTGCCAGAAGATGCCGTCGACAGCCATGTCGCCGGCAGCCTGAACGGGATACATGCCCATGCAGCCTGCCACGAGGGGCACATTGTCGACGATGGATGAGAGTACGCCGATGATACCAGTCACGAGGTAGTGGTTACCCTCAAAGACGGTGTCGAGCGTCTGGCCCAGCAGCGTCAGTACGCCGATGGTCTCCAGACAGGCCACAGCCATCAGGATGCCGAGGAAGAAGAGGATGGTGTCCATGTCGATGCGCGACAGCATCTTCGACACGCGCTTCTGAGTGCCACGGTTGTCGGCCGTGTCCTCACTCTCCTGGTGGATGCTGGTATAGAATATCTCGGTCACTGTCCACAGTACGCCGAGCACCAGAAGGATGCCCACGAACGGCGGCAGGTGGGTGATGGTCTTGAAGATGGGTACGAAGATGAGGCCTCCCACGCCAAGGAAGAAGATGATCTTGCGCTGCTTGGCAGATAGGCCGTCGCTCTCCTCAATGACGGCGGTCTCTTGTACCGGTACCAGATTGCCTTTCAGCGACAGTGAGAGGATGTAAGCCGGTATGACCATCGACACCACTGAGGGGATGAATATCTCCATGATGACGCCGGCAGCGGTGATGACGCCCTTGTTCCACAGCATGATGGTGGTCACATCGCCGATGGGTGAGAATGCGCCGCCACTATTGGCAGCAATCACCACAAGTGCGGCATAGATGAGGCGGTCTTGGTGGTCGCTGACCAGCTTGCGGAGGATCATAATCATCACGATCGAGGTGGTCAGGTTGTCGAGGATGGCCGAGAGGATGAACGTCATGCAGGCGATGCGCCACAGCAATGCCCGTTTAGACTTGGTCTGCAGCGTGTCGCGTACAAAGTTGAAACCGCCATTCTGGTCCACGAGCTCCACGATGGTCATGGCACCCATGAGGAAGAAGAGGGTAGTGGCGGTGGAACCCAGATGGTGCTCGATGACCCCGCTGACAGCCGAGGCGATGTTGTCGCCAGTGGCACCGGCGACATAGCTGCCCGGATCCATCATGAACAGGGTCCAGGTGGCAACGAACATGAGCAAGGCGATGGCAGCCTTGTTGATTTTTGTCACGCTCTCGATGGCTATGCAGAAATAGCCGATACAGAAAACGATAACGATTGCAATTGTTAAAGTAGACATAATGTTATTTGTTTTAATTGTTTTAAGTTCCTAAATCGCGTTGCAAAGGTAGGAAATAAATATGAATTATGAATTATGAATCATGAATAATTTTCCCGGATAGCAAAAATTCTTGGGGAAAAATCATATTTTATTGGTGCGAATAGGAAAAAATTGTCTAACTTTGCAGCAGAATCATCAATAACTACTTAAAATTATGGAATCCAAGAAATATTTCTTCGCCGTAGACCTGGGTGCTACCAGCGGCAGAACCATTATCGGAACGATCAACGACTCAAAGTTCGACTTGGAGGAGGTGACCCGTTTTCCCAACAACCTGATAGAGCAGGGCGGACATTTCTACTGGGACATCTATGCCCTGTATTTCGAGATTATCAAGGGACTGAAGGAGGTGGCTCGCCGTGGACTGGAAATCACCAGCATCGGTATCGACACTTGGGGCGTCGACTTCGTGTTTATTGGCGACGACGGCGCTATATTAAGGAATCCGCGTGCCTATCGCGATCCTATTACGTTCGATGCGATGGATGATTACCTGAAGCACGTCATCTCGAAGAAGGAGGTCTATGACGTGACTGGTATCCAGTTCCTGAATTTCAACAGTATCTTCCAACTCTACGCCATGAAGCGTGAGGGTAACTCTGCCTTCAGGAATGCACAGAAGATACTCTTCGTGCCCGATGCCCTGAGCTGGATGCTGACGGGCAACGAGGTGTG
>DFGG01000009.1:0-2883 GCA_002371695.1 bacterium UBA3756 | reverse complement strand
ACCATCGCCTCTACCTCGCAGTTGCTCGACCCCCGTACGAAGCAGCTCGACGAGCGACTGCTGGCCTCGCTGGGACTGACGCGCTCAAAGTTTGGTAAGATGGTGAACCCTGGCACTTGTATCGGTGTGCTCACTGACGAGGTACAGAAACTCACGGGGCTGGGTGCCGTGCCGGTGATTGCTGTGGCTGGTCACGATACGGGCTCCGCCGTGGCTGCCGTACCTGCCAAGGATGAGAAGTTTGCCTATCTCAGCAGTGGAACCTGGAGCCTCATGGGTATCGAGACGAAGGACGCCATCATCAGCGAACTGAGTTACGAGCGCAACTTTACCAATGAGGGAGGCATCGAAGGCACGACGCGCTTTCTGAAGAACATCTGCGGCATGTGGCTCTATGAGCGCTGTCGCCTGGAGTGGATATCCAGTGGTGAGAGGTTAGAGGTGAGAGGTGAGAGTATACCTTTGAGCGAGGTAAGCCATCCTGAACTGCAGGGCTCGGCCATGCAGGTGGAGCCGTTCCGCTCTATCATCAATCCCGACGACCAGTTGTTTGCTGCCCCGGCTTCAATGATTGGTGCTATCCAGCAGTACTGTCGCAAGACCAACCAGCCTGTGCCTGAGACACCGGCAGAGATATGCCGCTGTATCTTCGACTCTCTGGCCCTGCGCTATCGGCAGGTATTCCAGTGGATGCAGGAGTTTGCGCCCTTTAAGTTGGAAGTGCTCCACATCATCGGTGGGGGTAGCCTGAACAAATATCTGAATCAGTTTACGGCCAACTCTACGGGAGCTACCGTCCTTGCCGGACCTCAGGAGGGTACTGCCATCGGCAATATCATGCTGCAGGCCAAGGCTGCGGGACAGGTGAAGGACATCTGGGAGATGCGTCAGATCATTGCCAATAGTCTTGAACTCGTCAAGTACGAGCCTCAGGACAAGGCGGCATGGGATGCAGCTTTCGACAAATATCTGCGGATTACGAAACAATAATTTATTAGGGACAAAAATCTTCAAAAATCTAACCCGAAGAATTTAGTGACAGAAAGATACCTTTATGACTATATTAAGGGATCTTATGAATATGTGACAAAGAAAAGAGATTTCGTGTAAGATTTTTGTAGATTTTTGTCCAAAAGAGAAAAAGTATTATTAACATTATAAATTTTTTGTATTATGGCAAAACCATTAGTAGAAACCAAAGCAAAGGTAGGTGTATTCTCAATCGCCCTGCAGGCGTACCTGCCACAGTTCCCACAGCTCGTTCCTAACTTCGAGCAGCAGTATGCAGACTTCAAGAAGACCCTGCCCGACACCATCGAGATTATCGACGGTGGCATGGTGACCACCAAGGAGCAGTCGATGGCCGCCGGCGACAAGTTCCGTGCCGCCGATGTAGACCTCGTTATCCTGCAGATGCTCACCTATTGCACCTCTTATAATATGTTGCCGGCCGTGCGCGACCTCGACGTGCCCGTGGTCATCGTCAACGTGCAGAAGAAGCTCGCCCCCGACTACGAGCACACCGACATACCCATCTGGCTGGGCGACCTCTATGCCTGTGGAGCCATCGGTGAGATGGTGGCTGACCTGAACCGTGCCGGCAAGCGCTCGGCTGTGATTACAGGTGTTGTAGAAGGCGGTGATCCCGAGGTACAGCGTGAGATTGAGGACTGGTGCCGTGCCGCCCAGGTGCGCCGTCGCTTCCGCGATACCAATATCGCCCAGATCGGTCGTCCGTATCCTGGCATGATGGACCTCTATATCGACGAGACCAACCTCTACCACCGTATGTTTGTCTATACCAAGCAGTTCGACTGGGAGCAGATGTGGGCCATCGCCGACAACATCACCGATGAGGAGGCCATCCGCGCCAAGGCTCAGGACATCCTCGATACCTTCGAGATCGAGGGTGGCGGTACCATTGAGAAGGTATGGGATATGGCCAAGTACGTTGTTGCCTTCGAGCAGTGGGTGAAGGATGAGAAGCTCGGCATGATCGCCTCACACTATGCAGGCTTTGCTCAGGGCGTGGCCGGCAAGCTCGACTCGATGCTGATTCCTGCATTCTCGATGCTCATCAAGCAGCACACGGCCTGCGCCGTCGAGGGCGATATGAAGGTGGCTATGGCCATGTCGATCCTGAAGACTATCTCGGGCACAGGTACGCTGGCCGAGATGTATTCTATCGACTTCCCGAAGGACATCTGCATCATCGGCCACTCCGGCTCTGGTGACTTCGACATCTCTCAGGCCCACAAGCCCACGATGAAGATCGTGCCCGTGTTCCACGGCAAGACTGGCGGTGGCTATCTGACACAGTTCTATCCTCCCACAGGTCCTGTGACCTATCTCGCCATCACCCAGGATGCCAACGGCGTGTTCAAGTTCGTGGCTGCCGAGGGCATCAACGAGGAGGGTCCCATCTTCATGTTCGGCGACACTAACATGCGCACCAAGTTCTCACTGCCTTGCCGTGAGTTCGTCAACAAGTGGAGCGAGGCCGGTCCTACCCACCACATGGCAGCCGCTGTGGGTCACCACATCGACACCATCCTCAAGGTGGCTAAGATCCTCAATATTGAGTGTGACGTCGTTTGCAGATAAAAGATGGATATCATTATCGGATTACTCATCATCGCCATCGGCGCATTCTGCCAGTCGAGTTGCTACGTACCTATCAATAAGATAAAGGACTGGTCGTGGGAGTCGTATTGGATTATCCAGGGCGTGTTCGCATGGCTGGTGCTGCCGTTCCTCGGTGCCCTGTTGGCTGTGCCTGAAGGCCAGTCGCTGTTCGGACTCTTCGGCAGCGCCCCGTCGTTCAACGTGTGGATGACCATCTTCTTCGGTGTCCTCTGGGGCGTCGGTGGCCTGACGTTCGGA
>DFGG01000007.1 GCA_002371695.1 bacterium UBA3756 | reverse complement strand
AATTGGTGCAGCTGCAGGAACAGATTATTTTCTGTATTAATGCAGAGAAGGACAACCAAACGATACAGAAGGACATCATGCCCGATCTCTTGAAGAACAGCAATTTCCGGGTGACTCGTCATGGTATTGAGGAGATAGAGGAAGATTCTTTAGAGGATATATTGCATCCTGACGCAGAGGAGCGCCGTATGGAACAGATGGAGGAGAGCTTCCAGAAGATGCAGCAGATGCAGAAACAGGGCTCTGATATCTACTTCGGTGGTTTCTCGCAGATGAAGCGGTTCTCCTTTTTCCAGGATATATGCAACTGGTTTGTGCCTTACTATACTGACCATCCCGGCATCAGCGAATTGATGGAGAGATTCCAGAAAAACCGTTTTCTGCAGACTATAGTTAGTGTTGGTCCCTTTTGCAATAGTGACAAATACTCCTTCCTCCTCGCTTTCTCGCAGGTGATGGAGAGAATACCAGAGCAGTTGCGCCAAATGATGGAGGCTGGCGAGGCTGCTGTAACCGAAGTGATGCAGGAGGAAAGTCGCAGTGCTGCCTATATACGGCGTATGTATCTGCAAGATATCTATCGGTTTTATCGTATTTATCCCAAGCGGGGCGATTTCTACGATCCTTTCGATAGAGAAAGTGCAGATTATATCTTCATGGCGCATCCTGCCTTTATGCGAACCCATCTGGAACCCTATTTCAACGAGGTTGCTGCTTTCATGATCAAGCAGAAGTTGTATGAAGAGGCTGGAATGGTTTTGGAAAATTGTGGCGAGGCCCGTCGGGATTTCCGTTATTACATGATGGCTGGCTATTTGGTGCAGCATGGCTATTTCCAGTTTGAAGGAGAGGAGTTGACAGACCGATATTTTTATCAGAAAGCCCTGGAGTTTCAACCCGATAGCGAGCGCGCCTTGCTTGGGTATGCACGTGCTCTTTTCAGAATGGAAAACTATGAAGAGGCATTAGGAATATATGATCGGTTGTTGACGATTCAGCCTGGTAAGCGTAATTACCTGTTAAACCGTGCTGTTTGTCTTTCGAAATTGAAACGTTTTGCTGACGCTCAGAAAGATCTCTATCGCCTGAACTATGAAATGCCAGACGATCAACATGTCAATCGTGTGCTGGCATGGACGCTTACCTGTGATGATAAGTTCGAACAGGCTGATCGGATCTACGGCACTCTGCTGGGTGGCAATCCTGCACCGGAAGACTTACTCAACTATGGCTATTGTCTGTGGCTCAGAGGTCATGTCGATGATGCTGCCGACTGTTTCCATCGCTATCTGAAAGAGTCGGATGATACGCCGCTTGGCATTCTCGCGAAGGAACGGGATTTGTTGCTGGAGAAAGGCATCACTGAGGCTGAGATGCAGCTGATGCTTTATATTCTCTGAATTTAGACCTTCCCCTTTCGCTCAACCAAGTGGCTGCTAATGGGAGCCCTACGCCTGCAATGGTGTAGAGTATCCAGAAGAGATCCTCCTGAGAGTGCTCGTGGATTACCATGTGGCAACCTATCTGTCTTGGGTCGAGGCCATAATACCAGATTTTGAGCAGACTCACTGTCTTGTAGGCCACGATGTGGAAGATAAAGATGTTGAGGGTGTGGTCGCCGGTATACACCAGGAAACGTTTCAGGCAATTTTCATGGCTGTCTATCCATCGGCTGATGTTGTAGGTCATCAGGAATCCCAGCAGGGCAGGCAACGGCAGTGAGAGAAATTGCGTGAAGTTGGAGCGCCAGTTCATGTTGGCCGTCAGGTAATATGAGAAGAAATAGACGATGACGGCAAACAGTAGTGTAGTCCAGACGGAGGCATAGTAGCGGGAGATGAATTGCTGATACTTGTCGACCATCTGTCTGAAGATGAATCCGCACCCGAAGAAGAAACAGCCCATCATGTCGCGATATCCACCCTGCACCAGGTTGACGACCTTCAGGCCTTCATAGGTCTTCCACCCGCAGAGCAGAAGCATGATCAGGCAGATGAGGTAGGGGGTGATTGTTCTTCCTGATAATCCAGAAAATCCGAAAAATCCGGAAAATCCGGGTATTCTGCAAAAACCGGCTAATCTGGATAATCCTGCATCGACAGCCTTATATATAATAAGGTATAGGATACTGGCAACAAAGAGACCTCGGAAGAACCAGAAGGCTCCGCAGAGGAATTGGTCGTATCCTCCCATGGCAGTTGTGATGTTCCACAGATTCTGTTGTATGGCGTGCCATGAGTATGGATGCGTCACGCCTCCCATCTCGTTGCCGTAGACTTCATTGAGCACCCCTAAGTCAAACATCCAGTTGTGTATGATCAGGAAGAATACCGACCATTTCCAGAAGGGCCAGTAGAGCCCTTTGATGCGTTTCTTGATAAAGGTGGCTTCATCGTTAAGATATTTGAGTGAAAAGAAGTATCCTGCCGTCATGAAGAAGAGTGGCATGTGGAATTCGAAGATGAACTTGCACAGCCATCCGGGGGCTTCGGCATGTGCGATGACCATCAGGATGATTGCGATGCCCTTGGCGATGGATATGGTTGTGTCCCTCTTCACTCTCTTCACATCTTAAATCAGTGGTGTGAGCAGACTGCCGAACCATCCGCGGAACTTCTGCCAGGGCGTTCGGATGCGTTCCCACTCCTCATCCGTCAACTTGTTGCTCTTCTGCTTGTCGCGTTCAAACATCGCGTCAAGTTCGAGGGTGGTCTCACGGTCTATGATGAGGGCATTCTCTTCAAAGTCAAAACGCAAACCGCGGGCATCGAGGTTGGCACTGCCCACCGTGCAGAAGCGTCCGTCGACCATCATGATCTTGGAGTGGTGGAAGCCAGGCTGGTAGAGCCATACGCTTGCACCGCGCTTCATTAGCTTGTGAACGTTGCGGAGCACAACGTCGGGCGTCAGCTTGACGTCGTACTTTTGTGACACCATGATCTCAACCTTCACTCCGCGGTCGATGGCTCGCTTCAGAGCCTTCCACGACGCTGGGGTGAGTGTCATGTAGGCATTGATGATCTTAATGGAGTCGCGGGCGTCGTCGATGGCTTGTATATAGAACTTCTGCATATACTGATTCATCACCCTTGGCTCGCGGTTGATGATGCCGATCATCTTGTGGCCTGCCGGGACGCCTTGATAGTATTTCGAGGCGGAGAGGTCCTCGCCAGTGTTCCTCCTCCACATGCGTGCGAAGATGGTCTGCAAGTCGTTGACCACAGGTCCCTCGAGCCTACAGTGCATATCGCGCCATTCGCCCACCAGCTCGGAGCCCACGACGTAGTAGTCGGCCACGTTCATGCCTCCCGTATAGGCAATCTTGCCGTCGATGACTACTATTTTACGGTGGTCACGGGGCCAGATATGGTTGACCCATGGGAAGCGGATGGGGTCGTATTCTATGATATTGATGCCGTCGGCCCGCAGCTTCTCGAGGTGGTGCTTCTTCAACGGCTGGTTGTTGGAGTCGTTGCCGAAACCGTCGAACATGGCTCTCACTTCCACGCCCTCCTTGCATTTCTCTCGCAGGATGTCGAAGAGCAGCGAGGCGATGGAGTCATTGCGGAAATTGAAATACTCCAGGTGAACGCTCTGCCGGGCATTGCGGATATCCTCGAACATCAGTTCGAACTTGTCGCGTCCAGACATGATAAGCCTCACCTTGTTGTCGTCGGTGAATCTGACGCCCAGTTCTCTCATCTGCCGCACAATCAGCGAGTCGCTGGTCTGGGCGTTTGTAGTGAATAGTGAATAGTGTATAGCAAATAGTACTGTCAGTGTTGTCCTTAATAAATATCCTTGAAAACTGTTCATCTCTTTTTTACGCTCTCTTCTCAAATTATGATTTGCTTTTCACTTTTTCACTATTTCCTGTGCTTCAGTCTGTACTCGAGCGGTGTCATGCCGAATTTCTCCTTGAAGATCGTGATATAGTTCTCGGCAGTCAGGAAGCCTACGTTCGTAGCCAACTCACTCATATTGATATTCGTACGTTTCAGGAGGATGCAGGAGTGCTTCAGTCGCAGGTCGCGCACCAGTTCTGCTGGCGTCTTGCCTGTCAGCGTCCGTACCCTGTGGAAGAAGGGTACACGTCCCATACCCATTGCTGTAGCCATCTCCTCGAGACTGATTTGTCCGCGACTCATGTTCTGCATCACGTATTGCTCGATGTTCTTCATTAGCTGCTGATCCATCGCGTCGAGCATCGAGTAGTCACTTAGGGTGGCCGTCTCCTCGACTTCGCCGTTTTCCTTGTCTGACACCGTGGGCACGCCTTCTGTGACCACACCACCTTCATTGGCCTGTACCGTCTGCTTTTTCTTGATCTGTATATCCACCAGGTTGATGGGGTCGTCGTCTGATACTTGGTCTGTCGTAGATATGCGCGTATTGTCGTTGCTGTAACTCTCGGTGGCAGTTGTCATACTGGCATTCTGGTTCTCGAGCATACGGGTCTCAGCACCTTCGATGAGATTGCTGTTCATTTCGATGGGACCTAGGCCAAGCACCTTGTTGAATCGTGTGACGGCATCCTGCAGGTTGAAGGGCTTCGACAGGTAGTCGTCAGCAGAGAGGGTAATGTTCTGCGTACGCATGTCGTGAGGAGTCAGCACGCCCTCTGTCATCAATACGAATTTGACCTTCTGCGTCACTTCTGTTGTCTTCAGGTGGTTGCACAGCTCACTGCCTGTCATGCCTTGCATGTTCTGTTTGCAAATCACCAGGTCGGGCTGCATCTCCTCGATGTCAGAGGCAGCCTTCATGATGTCGTTATAGGCATGGAAGTTGTAGACATACTTTAGCCTGGTAGTGGCAAACTTCAGGAGATCCTCGTTGTCGTCAATCATCACCACCGAGAATTTCATCGTCGGGGCGTCAAGGGCTGCTCTTGAGATAGAGCGCTCTGTGGTGAGAGTGTCGCCCAGGTCAGGCAGTTCTATTTCTCCCTTTCCGTTCAGATCCAGGCGGTCGTGTACCGCGTTCTTGGCTTTCTCCTCCGGGTGCTCCAGACTGGTCTGCATGTCGCTGACGCGGGTGATCACTTGCAGCATCTGTGAGTGGAGGGCGTTCAGCTGCTCGCGTTCCTCGAGACTTTTCTCCTTCTCCGAGAGGTTGCCGATGATGGAGGTCATGCGAGCCATGGGCTGACGCAGGTCGTCGCTGGCTGCCTTGATCTCTTCGCGCTGTTTGATGAGCTCCGCGATGATGGCATTCTTCCGGTTCCTGATTGCCTTGATCTGCTTCATGCCAATCCGCCAGAAGTAGATGACCACAGCGGCGATGATGATGTAGGCCATGATCATCCACCAGGAGAGCAGCCAGTGCCGCTGCACACTGATGACCAGCGTGCGCTCCTGATTGCTGAGGGCGCCTTCTGCACTGACGGCCTTCACGTGCAGGGTATATTTGCCACTGCCAAGGTCGTGGAAGGTCACACCGTGGGTGAGTGCGTTACCGTTGCGCCAGTCATCGTCGAGTCCTTCCATCCAGTACATGAACTGCAGGCGCTCGCTCTGGTTGTAGTTGCCTGCACCAAACTTGATGGTGAAGGTATTCTGGTCGTGGCTCAGGTCTAATCGCGAAGTTTCGTTGAGGGCTTGCGACAGCACCACCTTTCCTCCGTATTCATGTCCCGTGATGATTTCCTCCTCACCAATGAACAGCTGGGTGAGCATCACGCGGGGCAGTGACTCATTGTCGTCGTTGCCCTTCTGCAGCACCCAGTTCACGCCAAACAGACCACCCAGCAGCACATTACCGTCCTTGCGAGTCAGAATGGCTCCGGGGTTGAACTCGTTGCTCTGCAGACCGTCAGCTGTGGTGTAGTTGTACAGACCGTAGTTGTTGGAGCCGTCCTCGTGGTTACGCTGGATGACTATGCGGCAGACACCGCTGCTGGTGGTTACCCAGATATTGTGGTTCTTGTCTTCTGCAATGCCGCAGATGTTGTTGTTGCAGAGTCCCTGCTTCTCGGTGATATAGTCCAGATTGTCGTTGTCCAGGTTCAGGATGTTCAGTCCTTCACGGGTACCTATCCAGATGAGTCCGCGAGAGTCTTGCATCACCTGCGTGATATAGTGGTTGGTGAAGGTCTTGATGTTCGTTGAGTTTCCTGTCAGCACTTTCTTCTCCGTGTTGGATAGGTTCAGGATCACCAGTCCCTCAGCCGTTCCGATAAACAGGTTGTTGGCCTTGTTGTCTTTGTTGTACGACAGACAGGTCACGTTGTTGGTGTTCAGCTTTCCGTTCTCTCGCGTGTAGGTCGAGAATGAGTTCATTCTGGAGTTGTACACCTGCAGTCCACCGTTGGTGGCTATCCAGAGGTTGCCGATCTTGTCTGTACAGAGATCGTTGATATGGTCGTCTATCAGTGTCTTGTTCAGACTGTCCTTGGCTTGTGAGTAGATGGTCGACGTGCCGTTCTTGATGCGCGTCAGTCCGTTGCGCTTCGAACCCACCCACAGGCTTCCGTCGCTGGTAAATGCCATAGCCGAGACCTTGAGGCTGGAGAGTGGTCCGTTGTACCCGATCACGCCCTTGTCGCTCGTGCCGTACCACACCTTTCCGCTGTCGGCCTGTGCAATGGCTGTGATGTCGCCGTTGAGTTCCGAACCGAATCGGTAGATATACTTGCCTGAATAGGCGATGCCCGACTTCTCGGTACCCACCCAGAGCAGGTCTGTGTCGTCCACGTAGACGCTCTGTATGCTGATCACGTCCTTGAACAGTTGGCGGTCGTTGATGTTGCGCGGGTGTACGGATTCTATCTCATGCGTGTTCACGTCGTAGCACAAGAGTCCCATCTGGTCTGATCCGATCCAGATGTTGCCGCTACGGTCACCGGCCATCCCGTTGATGTTGCGGTCCACGCCGATGCTCGTCAGTCCCAGGCGGTCGCCGATGGATGTATCCCACTGATCAGCGCTTTTGTTGTATTTGAAGAGTGTGCCCTGTCCGTAGAGCCAGATGTTGTCCATCTGGTCGGCAAACGCCTTGAGCGACTTGGAGTGGCGCAGTTTGCGTGTGGCTATCTCGTTGCTGGCCCATACCGTGTGCTGCTGGTGCATCACGTCGCAGCATACCAGCCGTCCGTCGTCATATACCAGTATGGCACCGTCTTTACACTCGCTGATGGAGCAGATGACGCCTTGTGGCACGCCGTGTGCATCGTCGGTATAGCCGAACTCATAGGTTCCCTGCTGCTGCATGTTGAAACAGATCACGCCTTTGTTAGGGATGGCTGCCCACAGATTCTTGTGACGGTCCACATAGACGATGCTCGGGATGGTCTCAATGCCCATGCTGGCGAAGTATTGCTTCATGTCGCGCTCGAAGGTTTCTGTCTGCGGGTGGTAGATACAGTAGCCCGAGGCGGTCTCTATGAGCAGGTTGCCGTCGAGTGTCTCCTGTATGGAGTTGATGTAGCTGTTGGGCAGCGATGAGCCGTCTTGCGAGTCGCTCTGGAAGTTCTTGAACACATAGCCATCGTAACGGTATAGTCCGGCAGGGGTACCGAACCACATAAATCCGCGCGAGTCTTTCATGATGCAGTTGATCTGGCTGCTGGTCAGTCCGTCGCGCGCGTCCAATGTCTTAAACAGATAGTCTGCCACCACTACCAGCGGCAGCATGAGCATCAGTGCGATGATTATTTTCTTTATATTCCTCATAAAGTCCAATCTTCAATGTTCAATCTCTCAATCTCTCAATCTCTCAATCTCTCAATCTCCTCAAATCT
>DFGG01000110.1:6285-11813 GCA_002371695.1 bacterium UBA3756 | reverse complement strand
CCCGCGCCAACGGCTGGGAGCAGGAGCTCCAGTTCAACGACTACATCGAGGACTACCTGTGGTAGATCATCGGAAAATCCCCGTAAAGTTTGGTACTTTGCAGGGATTTTCGTATCTTTGCAGCGTCAAGGCATCAATATATATTAAAGTATGGCAGCAAAGAGAAAATACCCGGCAGGCATACAAGACTTTGAAAGTCTTCGACGCGACGGCTACGTCTATATAGACAAGACACCCCTCATCTACAAGATGATAACCGAGGGCTATCCCTACTTCCTCAGTCGTCCCAGACGATTCGGGAAGTCTTTGCTAGTATCCACACTCGAGGCCATATTCCTTGGCAAGCGTGAACTGTTTGAGGAGATGTCGCTCAGCGATGGCACCGTACAGCCACAACTCTTCATCGCAAGAAGCGACTGGCGATGGGAAGTCCACCCTGTGTTCCGCTTCGACTTCAGCGAGACGAACCTGAAAGACTTTGCGACACTCGACGAGTATATCGACTCTGTGCTCCTTCGCTACGAAAAGAAATACGACATCGAGAACTCGCTCGAGGCTTCAGGCCATCGTTTTGCCAACCTGGTGCGCACCGCCCATCAGCTGACAGGGCAAAGAGGCGTGGTGCTGATCGACGAATACGACAACCAGATGTTGCATGCCATCGGTAATATCGAAAAGGAGAAACATGTCCGCGACACATTCTCAGCCCTCTTCAGCCCGCTTAAAAGCCTGAATGAGCACCTGAGATTCATCTTCATTACTGGCATCACCAAGTTTTCACAGATGGGCATCTTCAGCACGCTCAACCAGGTTATCAACATCTCGATGCAGGCGCGCTACGAAACCATCTGCGGCATCAGCAAGGAAGAGCTTACCACCCAGCTGCATCAGGACATAGAGCAGCTGGCCCAAGAAAACAATACCGGATATGACGACATGCTCGAAAGACTGAAAAGGGCCTATGACGGTTACCACTTCAGTGAGAAGCTGACTGACATATACAACCCGTTCAGTATCATCAACGCTTTCAGTTCTGGAGAACTGAGGGACTATTGGTTCAGCAGTGCCACTCCAAGCGCACTCATCGACATGCTGGCAAAAATGCCACCTATCAACCTTCAGGACATCGATGGTATCGTATGCGAGTCAACAGCCTTCGACAGGCCCTTCAACAGCTATCAAGCAGTACTTCCCGTGCTCTATCAAAGCGGATACCTGACCATTAAGGACTACGACAAGGAATTGGACGAATACACCCTTGGCTTCCCGAATACCGAGGTAAGCAAAGGCTTCGCCGATTGCCTGTACCAACAAGTGACACAACGCCAAGACAGAGATGACAAGGACAAGAGCCAGCTGCTCCGAGCCTACAAGATATTCCGCCGCGACGACGAACTGCCACCTTTCATAGAAGCCATCAAGGCATTTTTCTCCGGCATTCCCTATCAACTTTCCGACAAGGACAAGGCCAGAGACGAGCATTACTATCACGCCCTGTTATATACACTGCTTATGGCTTTTGGGGCCGACGTGACAGCCGAGGAGTCGACTGCCAAGGGCCGCTCCGACATCGTCATTCGCATGCCAAAAGGCATATATATCTTCGAGATCAAGATGGACAAGCATGCTGATGCAGCCCTCAAGCAGATAGACGACAAGGACTATGCCGGCAAATACCGCAGTGACGGCCGTCCGCTGACAAAGGTTGCCCTATGCTTCAGCAGCCAGGAGAGGAATATATGTGAGTGGGAGAGCATACCTACTTAGCCTGAACACCAGAGCCTAAGTATCTCCGATTATTTGATACCGACAGGCAATATTCCAAAAGACAGATTCAAGCCGAGCCGGCAGACAGTTGCTCAGCCACAAGATTCGTGAGACTGACGAACTCGGGGATGGACAGTTGCTCAGGACGACGGGTCATCATGGGATTTTCGAAGAAGGAGGGCGATGCGGGGTGATCGCCGTTGAACAGTTGTCGCAGGGAAACGCGCAGCATCTTGCGACGCTGGTTGAATACAGCCTTGACCACACGGCGGAAGAGCTGTTCATCGCATCCCAGGTCGGTGACGCTGTTGCGGGTCATGCGGATGACAGCACTCTGCACCTTTGGAGGAGGGTTGAACACGCCTGGCTCCACGGTGAAGAGATACTCCACATCATACCAGGCCTGAATCATCACCGAGAGAATGCCGTACTGCTTGGTGCCCGGCTGCGAAGCGATACGGAGCGCCACCTCGTGCTGAATCATGCCCGTGCAGCAAGGGATGAGGTCCTTGAAGTCGAGCATGTGGAAGAATATCTGCGAGGAGATATCGTAGGGATAGTTGCCTGTAAGCACAAACGGCTTGCCGTCGAACACCTCGTGGAGGTCCATGCGGAGGAAGTCGCCACCTATTATCTGATCCTGAAGACGGGGGAAATGCTCCTGAAGCCAGGCCACCGACTCGCGGTCGATCTCGACCACCTTCAAGGGGCGTGGCTTCTCCACGAGATATTGCGTCATCACGCCCATGCCGGGTCCCACCTCGAGTACGGGGAGTTCGGCAAAGGGTTCATCGACCGTATCGGCGATGCGCTTGGCGATATTCAGGTCAGTGAGGAAATGCTGGCCTAAGTTCTTCTTGGGTCTAACCTGTTTCATGGGTACAAAGGTACAAATAAAGCATCAGAACACCAAATTTTGAAGGGAAAATGAAAAAAAAACGCTTCCTTTTGTCGAGTTACGATTTTTTTTCCTAATTTTGCAAAAGAAAACTCATTTACAAACCTACACATAGCCGTTGGAACTGAAAGTTATAGCAGCTAATGCAGCGAAAATAGTCCTGCCCATCATCCTGGGCAGTGTCATTCTATGGTGGATGTACCGTGGTGAGGACTTCGGGAGCATCCGCACCATACTGACAGAGGAGATGGACTGGACATGGATGCTGCTCTCGTTTCCCTTCGGCATCCTGGCACAGATGTTCCGTGCCTGGAGGTGGAAGCAGACACTGGAGCCCATCGGCGAACACCCGCGCACCTCTACCACCGTCTACTCCATCTTCATCAGCTATGCAGCCAGTCTGGTCATCCCGCGCATCGGCGAATTCTCCCGCTGTGCCGTGCTGAAGAGCTATGAGGGCATCTCATTCTCGAAGGCGCTGGGCACGGTGGTCACAGAGAGAGCCGTCGACACGCTCATCGTGATGGGCTACTCAGGACTGATACTGCTGTTGGAAATCAGCACCTTCGGCACCTTCTTCCAGGAGACAGGCACCTCGCTCGACGGCATTCTGAGCGGTTTCTCGCTCACCGGATGGATTGTGACCATCGTCTGCGGCATCGCCGTACTGATACTGCTGCACCTGTTGCTGAAGAACTTCTCAATATATAATAAGGTGAAGATGACGCTCACTGGCATCTGGGAGGGTGTACTCTCGCTAAGAGGCATCAGCAACCTGCCGCTCTACCTGATATTCTCCATCGCCATCTGGGTAAGCTACTTCCTGCACTTCTACCTCACCTTCTACTGTTTCGACTTCACGGCTCACCTGGGCATAGGCTGTGCGCTGGTGGCCTTCGTGGTGGCCAACTTTGCCGTCATCGTGCCAACGCCCAACGGTGCTGGTCCCTGGCACTTTGCCATCAAGACGATGCTCGTGCTCTATGGTGTGATGGAGGAGCAGGCACTGATCTTCGTGCTCATCGTACATACCGTACAGACGATGCTTGTCGTCGTGCTGGGTATCTATGCATGGGCAGCACTGAACTTTACAAAACGTTTAAATCCCAATAAAACAAACAACTATGAGTGAAATCAAGAATCTGAACCCGCAGTGCATCTGGAAGAACTTTTATGCACTGACCCAAGTGCCACGCCCCAGCGGACATTTAGAGAAAGTACAACAATTCCTGCTCAACTTTGCCAAAGAGGCAGGCGTGGAAGCCTTCAAAGACCCCGCCGACAATATCGTGATGCGCAAACCGGCATCTACAGGCATGGAGAAGAAGAAAGGCGTCATCCTGCAAGCCCACATGGACATGGTGCCACAGAAGACACCCGAGTCGAAACACAATTTCGAGACCGACCCCATAGAGCCGTGGATCGACGGTGAATGGGTGAAAGCCAAGGGAACCACCCTCGGTGCCGACAACGGTCTGGGCGTGGCAGCTATCATGGCCATCATGGAAGACAAGAGCCTGAAGCACGGTCCCATTGAGGCCCTCATCACTGCCGATGAGGAGACGGGCATGTTTGGTGCCAACGCTCTGCCCGAAGGCGAACTACAGGGCGACATCCTGCTCAACCTCGACTCCGAGCACTGGGGCAAGTTCGTCATCGGCTCAGCAGGCGGTATCGACGTCACTGCCACCCTCGATTATAAAGAGGTAGAGACCGACGTCGACGACGCTGCCGTGAAGGTGACCGTGAAGGGTCTGCGCGGCGGACACAGCGGTCTGGAAATCCACGAAGGCCGCGGCAATGCCAACAAGCTGCTGGTAAGACTGGTACGCGAGGCCATCGAAGAGCTGGACGCCCGTCTGGCCTGTTGGCAGGGCGGCAACATGCGCAACGCCATCCCCTTCAAGGCCGAGGCCGTGCTGACACTGCCTAAGGAGAACATTGAGGCCATGAAGGAACTGGCCAAGGACTGGCAGGACGACTTCCAGGACGAGTACAAGGGCATCGAGAGCGGCATCGAGGTGATCTGCGAGGATGTGGAGACGCCCAAGATGGAGGTGCCCGTAGAGATACAAGACAACCTGATCAATGCTATCTACGGTTGTCACGACGGCGTGATCCGCATGATACCCTCCTACCCCAGCGTGGTGGAGACCTCGTCGAACCTCGCCATCATCAACATCGGCGGCGGCAAGGCTTCGCTGAAGATTCTCGCCCGTTCGAGCCGTGAGGACATGAAGGACTATATCGTGAAGACCCTCGAGAGCTGCTTCTCGATGGCCGGCATGAAGGTAGAGACGGCAGGCTCCTACGGAGGCTGGGATCCCAACCCCGAGTCGGAGATACTGCATCTGCTGCTGAAGGAATACAAGGAGCTGTTCGGCACTGACGGTATCATCCAGGTAGACCATGCCGGACTGGAGTGCTCTATCATCCTGGGCAAGTATCCCCATCTCGACGTGGTGAGCCTCGGCCCCACGATGAAGTCGCCCCACACCACCAACGAGCGAGCCCTCATCGCCACTGTGGACCCCTTCTGGCAACTGCTGAAGAAGACGCTCGAGGATATTCCTGAGAAATGATTACTTAAAAAAATCCGCAGAATGCTTGCATCTGCGGATTTTTATTCGTATCTTTGCACCCGATAAACTTAATTTTATAATTAATATGGACGATTACCCGGCGGAAACATTCAAACGTTAAGGCTGGAGGACAAGCAGGCAAGACCGCTAATCCTCTTGCCGCTCAATCATTTCTCGTGCCACAGCGCCACCGCGCCTTCGCACCACCGATAAAAAGGATTAGCAAAATGAAGACCTACTGGAACACCCAAGGCGGACTGACCCAGCTCTCAGAGTGGCAG
>DFGG01000110.1:0-6113 GCA_002371695.1 bacterium UBA3756 | reverse complement strand
GCCCGTTATGAGTACGACGACGGATGGATGCTTATCATCCTCCGTATACCCTACGTCAAGGAAGTGCGCTCACGTACCCCCTACACCACCGTGCCCTTAGGAATCATCCATAAGCGCGACGTCACCATCACCGTCTGCTACTACGAGACCAACATGATGATCGACTTCGTCAGTTTCCAGCAGAAACGAGGCTCTGGATTCACCGACTATGTCGACATGATCTTCCGTCTCTTCCTCTCCAGTGCCGTCTGGTACCTGAAGCGACTCAAGCAGATATCGATGCTCATCGACAAGTCGAAGCGCAACCTCGACCGCGAGGTGAACAATGAGAGTCTGATCGGACTGAGCCGTCTGCAGGACTCACTCACCTATTTTATCACTTCCATCCGAGGCAACGAGACGCTCCTGTCGAAACTGAAGTTCAAACTGCAGATCGACGAGCTTGATGCCGACCTGATAGAAGACGTCAACATCGAGATGAGCCAGGCCCGCGAAACTGCCAGCATCTACTCCAACATTCTCGAGTCGACAATGGACACCTACCAGAGTATCATCAACAACAACATGAACACCGTGATGCGTACGCTCACCTCTGTGACCATCATCATGATGATACCCACACTCATCACCTCGATGTTCGGTATGAACCTGGTCAACGGCATGGAAGAGAAGCCCTGGGGATTCATCATCGCAATCATACTTTCGCTCGTCATTTCGGGCCTTTGTTGGTGGTTTTTCCGTCACAAAAGGCTTGTTTGACATCTTTTTTATCAAAAAAATCGCTAAAAATTAGGTCAATTCAATAATTTATATTAATTTTGACGCGAAATATGTGACGATGCCTGCATCGTAATCCCGAAAATCAGTAACTAAAGAAGGTTAAATGATGGACTCTCAAGACAACATTCTCCAGCAGGAGAACATTAATGAGGAAACAATCCAGGAGGCACAGGCCCCTGAAGTAGTTAACGAAGAGGTGGCCCAGGAGGTCACTGAGAAAGCTCCTGTTGAGGAGGCATCCGTTGAGGAAGCACCTGCAGAAGAGGCACCTGCTGAGGAAACCCCTGCCGAGGAAGCCAAGCCCCTGAAGGTCTACGAGACGAAGAAGGAAGTGTTGGACCGCATCAAGGACATCGCCCACGGCGACGAACCGCTTCAGAAGGAAGAGATCGACCACTTGAAGACCTCTTTCTACAAGCTTCACATTGCCGAGCGCGAAGCCAAGTTGAAGGCATACATCGATGCCGGCGGTGACCCAGAGGCATATCAGATCACCCCCGACGACGATGAAGAGGTGTTCAAGGCCGAGATGGGCATCATCAAGGAGAAGCGCCAGAAGCTCTTCAAGGAGCAGGAAGCCGAAAAGCAGGAGAATCTGGAGAAGAAACTGAGAATCATCGAAAAGATCAAGAGCATGATCACCTCGCCTGAAGAGGCCAACAAGGCCTATCAGGAGTTCAAAGCCCTGCAGACGGAGTGGCGCGAAATCAAAAACGTGCCAGCTGAGAAAGCCAGTGAGCTGTGGCGCAACTACCAGCTCTACGTAGAGCAGTTCTACGACCTGCTGAAGCTTAACAGCGAGGCTCGCGAGTACGACTTCAAAAAAAACCTGGAGTTGAAGACGCGCCTCTGCGAAGCTGCCGAGAAGTTGGCCGACGAGCCCGACGTGATCAGCGCTTTCCACCAGTTGCAGAAGTTGCATGCCGAATACCGCGAGATCGGCCCCGTCAGCAAGGACCTGCGCGATGAGATATGGAACCGCTTCAAGGCTGCCTCCACCGTTATCAACAAGCGCCACCAGCAGCACTTCGAAGGCATCCGCGCCAAAGAGGAGGAGAATCTGGCCCGCAAGACAGCCCTCTGCGAGAAGGTAGAGGCCATCGCTGCCCAAGAGAATAAGGGTAGTGGCGACTGGGAGAAGCACAGCAAGGAGATCATCGACATACAGGCCGAGTGGAAGACCATCGGCTTCGCTCCGCAGAAGATGAACGTGAAGATCTTCGAGCGCTTCCGTGCCGCCTGCGACGATTTCTTCGGCCGCAAGGCAGAATATTTCAAGAACGTCAAGACTACCTTCAAGGAGAATGCCGACAAGAAGCGTGCACTCATCGAGAAGGCCAAGGCTCTGCAGGATAGCACCGACTGGCGCTCCACCTCAGACAAGCTCATCGCCCTGCAGAAAGAATGGAAGACCATCGGTATGGTGCCCAAGAAACTGGGTGACCAGTTGTGGCAGGAGTTCCTCGATGCCTGCAACAAGTTCTTCGAGGCCCGCAATGCAGCCGGAGCCGGACAGCGCGGTGAGGAGCGCACCAACCTTGAGAAGAAGCGCGAAATCATTGCCAAACTGCAGGCCATCACCGAAGAGGCTGGCGAGAATATACAGGAGCAGGTGCAGAAACTGGTAGAGGAATACCAGGCTGTGGGACACGTGCCTTTCAAGGAGAAAGATAAGCTCTACGATGAATACCATGCCGTGCTCGACAAACTCTACAAGGAACTCAATGTCAGTGTGGCCCGTCGCCGTCTGAACAATTTCAAGCAGAACCTCAAGCAGATGGCAGAACGCGGAGAGAATGCCCTCGACAACGAACGGGCACGCCTGTACCGTCAGTATGAGGCTATCAAGCAGGAAGTACAGACCTACGAAAACAACCTCGGTTTCCTGAACGTATCTTCGAAGAAAGGCAACAGCCTCATCGACGAGATGAACCGCAAGGTGCAGAAGCTGAAGGACGATATGAACCTGGTGCGTGAGAAGATCAAGGCCATCGACGCCAAGAACAAAGAGCAACAGGAATAACGATAGGATACTGAAGGCTGGGAAGATCGAATAACAAGTGTCTTCCGGAAATATGACAGAGAACAGCAAATGGGTGGCCTGCTGGGGCAATGCCACCTCGATAACCAATCGCAGAGAGGCCATCTATGCGAAAGACCTCACGCTGCGCTATCCTATCAGGATGTGTTTCAGTGGCAGCATGACGGTTGCATAGACTTCGATGCAGCAGTGCGCAACATAACAAATCCGAAAGCATTTGCTGACGGCTATGACAGCGGCGACCACCTGCATCCCAGTGAGAAGGCCTACGATGCGATGGCACATGCGGCAGTGCATAAGCTGATACGCTACACACCGCAGTACGACCATGAAGAATACTACCAGTAGTATCTGTTCGGGAAGTACAACCAAAGGAAAAAGAAAATCGCTAAGTGCTTGACCAAGCAACTTAGCGATTATTTCTGTTGGGGTACCCGGACTCGAACCAGGAAAGGCAGGACCAGAATCTGCAGTGTTACCATTACACCATACCCCAATGCCTTTGCAACCAAACGCCTTGTTCGTATTTGCGGGTGCAAAGGTACTACTTTTTCTCGAACTACCAAAATTTTTTGGAGAAAAATTATAAAAATCGCCAATTTTTCTCTATTTATTTTGCATTTCGCTCAATTTGCAGTACCTTTGCAGGGCTTTACACATAATTATATTTAATGGAACAAACAAAACAACTAGTAGAAGTCATCACAAAGGGCATCCAAGAGAAGAAAGGTTCCGACATCGTCGTGGTAGACCTGACGAAGATGGAGAGCACCATCTGCAAATATTTCATCATCTGTCAGGGCAACTCACCCACTCAGGTGGAAGCCATCACAGAATCTATCGGCGACATGGCACGGGAGCAACTCAGGGAGAAACCCACCCACGTGGTGGGACTGGAGAATGCCCAATGGGTAGCGATGGACTATACCGACGTGCTGGTGCACATCTTCCTTCCTGACGTCAGGGAGTACTACGACCTGGAGCACCTCTGGGAGGACGCAAAACTGACTTTCATCCCTAATTTGGACTGAAAATATGGACAACAACCAGACAAACAATAGCAACGGGGGCAACGACCCCAAGATGAACATGCCACGGTTCAACATGAACTGGATCTACGCCATCGCCATCGCAGCCCTGGCGCTGCTCTATTTCTCCAGTGGCGGTCCCCAGAACAGCAGCGTGGCCAAGCATGCCACCTATAGCGATTTCAAGGCGATGGTAGCCAAAGGCTATGCGCAGAAGATCGTAGTGAACAAGACACAGAGCACGCTGAAGATGTACGTGAAGCCGGAGCATATCCGCGACGTGTTCCATCAAGGAGCCCAACAGACAGGTGCCAATCCCTACGTGGAGGTGGAGTTCGGAAGCGTAGACCAGGTGGAGAAATTCGTGGAGGAAGCCAAGGATGCAAAGACCTTCTCTGGCGAGTTTAGCTACGAAAACAAACGCGAGAGCGAGATGTTCAACATGCTGCTCTATAACATACTGCCCTTCGTCATCATCATCGGTGCCTGGATATTCTTCATGCGCAGGATGGGAGGCGGCGGCATGGGCATGGGCGGTGCCAACGTGTTCAGTGTAGGCAAGTCGAAGGCCAAGATGTATGAGAAGGGCGGCGATCTGGGCATCACGTTCAAGGATGTGGCTGGCCAGGCCGGCGCCAAGCAGGAGATACAGGAGATCGTTGAGTTCCTGAAGAACCCACAGAAATACACCGACCTGGGCGGCAAGATTCCCAAGGGAGCCCTGCTCGTAGGACCTCCGGGCACGGGTAAGACGCTGCTGGCCAAGGCAGTGGCTGGCGAGGCCGGTGTGCCATTCTTCTCGATGTCGGGCTCCGACTTCGTAGAGATGTTCGTAGGCGTTGGAGCCAGTCGTGTACGTGACCTGTTCCAACAGGCGAAGGCCAAGAGTCCGTGTATCATCTTCATCGACGAGATTGACGCCGTGGGGCGTGCCCGTTCGAAGAACCCAGCCATGGGTGGCAATGACGAGCGCGAGAACACGCTCAACGCCCTGCTGACAGAGATGGACGGCTTTGGCACCAACTCGGGTGTCATCATCCTGGCAGCCACCAACCGTGCCGATATGCTCGACTCAGCCCTGCTACGTGCAGGACGCTTCGATCGTCAGATACACGTCGACCTGCCTGACCTTAACGAACGTAAGGAGGTATTCCGCGTACACCTGAAACCGCTGAAGATTGACGAGAGCGTAGACATAGACTTCCTGGCCCGTCAGACGCCAGGCTTTTCGGGTGCCGACATTGCCAACGTATGCAATGAGGCTGCCCTGATAGCAGCCCGCCACGACAAGCCACAGGTGGGCAAGCAGGATTTCCTGGATGCTGTAGACCGCATCATCGGTGGACTGGAGAAGAAGACCAAGGTGATGACACAGCAGGAGAAACGCTCTATCGCCATCCACGAGGCAGGACATGCCACCATCTCATGGTTCACCGAGTTTGCCAACCCTCTGGTAAAGGTATCTATTGTACCTCGTGGCCAGGCTCTGGGTGCTGCATGGTATTTGCCTGAAGAGCGCGTGCTGCAGACCAAGGAGGCTATGCTCGACGAGATGTGCTCACTACTCGGAGGCCGTGCTGCTGAGGAGTTGTTTATCGGAACCATCTCCACCGGTGCCATGAACGACCTGGAGCGTACCACCAAGCAGGCTTATGGCATGATTGCCTTTGCAGGCATGAGCGACAAGCTGCCCAATATCTGCTACTACAACAACGCAGAATATCAGTTCCAGAAGCCTTACTCTGAGACCACAGCAAAGATCATGGACGATGAGGTGCTGCGTATGATCAACGAACAATACGAGCGAGCCAAAAAGATACTGACGGAGCATAAGGAGGGGCACGCACAGCTGGCACAGTTGCTGATAGATCGTGAGGTAATCTTCGCCGAAGATGTGGAGCGTATCTTCGGCAAGCGCCCCTGGACGAGCCGTGCAGAGGAGTTATTGGAGGCGCAGATGCGTGCCGATGCAGAGCGCATGGCAGAAGAACGTGCCAAGGAACTCGAGGCACAAGGCCAAGAATCAAAGGATAAGGAGGAAAAAGCATGAAGAACTTCATCATCAGAACCATTACGGCAGTGTTTTTCGTGGCAGCCATTGTCACGTGTTTCCTTAATCCCAGAGCGATGGTATTCCTCTTTGCACTGGTGACAGGCATGACCATCTGGGAGTTTACAGGACTGGTGAATGAGCATCAGCCCAGCACCACTGTCAACAGAATGATCTCGACAGTGGCAGGCGTCTATTTCTTCCTGGCCATGGC
>DFGG01000171.1 GCA_002371695.1 bacterium UBA3756 | reverse complement strand
ACCTCGGCGATATCGTCGGCAGTGACTTCTTCGCGGACGATGCGGTCTGAGGTTTGAGATTTAAGCTTTGAGATTTGTTGTGCGATGTCATCCTCGAGAGCCTTCAACTTGGAGTAGCGAATCTCCGCCACCTTACCGTAGTCGCCCTCACGCTCAGCACGCTCGGCTTCGTATTTCAGGTTCTCCATCTCCTGCTTGTCCTGTTGGATGCGGTTGACTAGCTGGCGCTCGCTTTCCCACTTGGCGCGGAAGTCTCGCTCTTGGTCTTTGAGGTCGGCAATCTCTTTGTCCAATTGAGCAATCTTAGGCTCATCGCCCTCGCGTTTGATAGCTTCGCGCTCGATTTCGAGCTGGGCCAAGCGACGGGTTATCTCGTCGAGTTCCTCAGGCACGGAGTCGCGCTCCATACGCAGTTTGGCGGCAGCTTCATCCATCAGGTCGATGGCCTTGTCGGGCAGGAATCGCTCGGAGATGTAGCGCTCGGAGAGTTGTACGGCAGCAATACAGGCATCGTCCTGGATACGCACCTTGTGGTGGTTCTCGTAGCGCTCCTTCAGACCTCTGAGGATGCTGATGGCGGACAGCTCATCTGGCTCGTCGACCATGACGGTCTGGAAGCGTCGCTCCAGAGCCTTGTCCTTCTCGAAGTATTTCTGATACTCGTTGAGTGTGGTGGCACCTATGGCGCGCAGTTCACCGCGTGCCAGTGCCGGCTTCAGGATGTTGGCGGCATCCATCGCGCCTTCGCCACCACCGGCACCTACCAGCGTGTGGATCTCGTCGATGAAGAGGATGATGCGGCCCTCGGCCTTCGTCACTTCGTTGATGACACTTTTCAGTCGCTCCTCGAATTCTCCTTTATATTTTGCGCCTGCCACCAGTGCGCCCATGTCAAGGGAGAAGAGTTGCTTGTCCTTCAGATTCTCCGGCACGTCGCCACGCACGATACGACCTGCGAGACCCTCGACGATGGCCGTCTTACCAGTGCCGGGCTCACCGATCAGAATCGGGTTGTTCTTCGTACGGCGGGAAAGGATCTGTAGCAGTCGGCGAATCTCGTCATCACGTCCGATGACTGGGTCGAGCTTGCCCTGACGGGCCAGGTCTACCAGGTTCTTGGCATACTTCTCCAACGACTGATAATTGTCGTCGGCACTTTGTGACTGCACTTTCTGTCCCTGTCGCAGTTCTTGGATAGCCGCCAGCATGTCCTTCTCCGTACAGCCGGCGTCCTTCATGATGCGTGAAGCCGTAGAGTTGACGCTGAGCAGAGCCAACAGAAGTGGTTCAACACTGACGAATTCGTCGCCCATCTTCTGTGACTGTTCCGTGGCACGCACCAGCACCTGGTTGGCTTCATTGGAGAGATAGGGCTGACTGCCCCCCTGTACCTTGGGCAGATGTTGGATTTCCTGATCGACGAGCATGGCAATCTGCTGGCCATTCACGCCGAGTTTCTGGAAGATGAAGTTGGCCACGTCTTTGGCTTTCTCCGTCACGCCTTTGAGTATATGTACAGGTTCTATGGCCTGTTGGCCGTTCATCTCAGCGATGTTCACCGCTTGTTGCACGACCTCTTGTGCTTTGATTGTAAATTTGTCTAATGTCATACGTTTGTCCTCCTATTTATATTGTTGTTTCTGAAAACGGATGGACAAAAAGCGTGCCATGGGGACAAAAAATGCCAAAACGTCGCATGAATATGACGTTTTGGCATAAAGTGACCTCTTGAAAGGTCTCAAGTGGGATTATTAGAGACCGAGGGATTTCTTGGCAGCGTTGGCTGCATTGTCGACAGCCTCGCCAGCCTTCTGCTTGGCAGCGTCCTTCACCTCGTTAGCCTTGTCAGCAGCAGCCTCCTTGGCATCCTCAGCAGCACCGGCGGCAGCCTCCTTGGCATCCTCTGCAGCATCACCTACCTGCTCGAGCAGACCACTAACCACTGCATCTGGCTCTACATCAGAGATGGCAGCGATGGCAGAGCTCAGAGCGGCATTCTCGCCTACGAGGGCCTTGATCTTGTCGGCATTCTCCTTCAGGAAACTCTGGATACGAGTCACGTACTGCTTGGCTGCCTCGGGATTCTCCTTCACCAGGTTGGCAATGCGTGTCTTCACCTCTTCGAAGCACTTCTGGAACTTGCTGGGGTCGCTGGTCTCAGCGAGGTTGGCGGCCAGTGAAGCCACGGCGGCATCAGCCTCTTCGTCGGCTGTCGTCACCTCTACGGCTGTACTGTCAGTGGTTGCTTCTGCCTGCTGGGTCTTGTTACCGCATGATGTGAAACTAATGGCTGCTACGGCCATTACTGCGAATAGAATCTTTTTCATAACTTCTCTTTATTAAAATTAAACATACTAAAGTCTTTTTCTCAAAGACCGCGACAAATTTACGATGAAAATCGATTGGTTGTACATTTTTTTTATATCTTTTAACTAAAAACGTCACGCTGGAGTCCCGAACTTTTTGCTACGCGTGCGTATAATAGAGGGGAAACACAGAAATATCCCACACCTCTTACACCTCTTACACCCAGTTGGGTGTTGGAGGTGTAAGAGGTGTGGGTAAAAAAGTGCATATCGCAACTATATACGTGCGCGCGCGTGTTCCTGGCGAAAAAATAAAAGCTCCTGGCGAAAAAATAAAAGTTCCTGACGAAAAAATAAAAGTTCCTGGCGATTGCCAGGAACTTCCGTGGAACAGAGAGAAGGCTCTATACGACTGCCATGGAAACACCGCGTGGCAGCAGTTGACCTTGTCAATTTACATCGTCACTTCCACGATATGCTTGCCAGCAGAGTAGGGGATGATGGTGCCCTCGATGGGCTGGCCGTCGAGCGTGATGCTCTTCACTCCCTTCTGCGTGCCGTTGGGATGGATGGTGATCTCGTATTCTGCCTCGCGGAACTTACGGCAGACGGTGTAGTCTGTGGCCGTCTCAGGCAGGCAGGGATCGATGCGCAGGCCCTCATAGTCTGGCTTGATGCCGAGGATAAACTCCGACACGGTGTACCACATCCAGGCGGCGGTACCCGTGAGCCACGAGTTCTTGCCCTCGCCAGGTTTGTAGGCGTCCTTGCCGGCCACCATCTGGCAGTTGACGTATGGCTCCACCTTGTGCAGCGTCTGGTATTTCTCCTCGACGTATGAGGGCAGGATCTTGGCGTAGTGGTTCCAGGCATCGTTGCCACGGCCTGCAATACACTCGCCGATGATGACCCAGGGATTGTTGTGGCAGAAGATGCCGGCATTCTCCTTGTAGCCCTCAGGGTAAGAACTGATCTCGCCATACTCATAGATGTACTTCGTGAAGGCGGGGTTGTTGAGCACCATGCCGTGTTCGCACTCCAAGTATTTCTTGCAGGAGTCGAGGCTCTTAGCTACCATGCCTTCTTCGGCACCAATCTCTGCCATCGTACACCAGCCTTGGCTCTCGATGAAGATCTTGGCCTCGTCGCACTCGTTGGAGCCGATCTTACGGCCGTAGAAGTCGTAGGCACGGAGATACCACTCGCCGTCCCAGCCGTGCTTCTTGACGGCCTCTATCATTGCATCGACGGCCTGTTGCATGCGCTCGGCTTCGGCGACGAAGTCGATACCGGATAAACCGGATAAACCGGATTTTCCGGATTTTCCGGATAACTCCTCGCAGAGTTTGATGAAGTCCTTGCCTGTCACTACGAACAGGCCTGCAATCATGAGACTCTCGGCCTTGGTGCCCTCGGAGACGTTCTCCGTGGTCTGGAAACTCTCGTTGGGATCCCATGAGAAACAGTTGAGGTTCAGACAGTCGTTCCAGTCGGCACGACCAATGAGGGGCAGCATGTGGGGGCCCAGGTTGTTGATGACATGGTCCATTGAAATCTTCAGGTGCTCGAAGAGAGTCACCTCGCTGCCGGGCTGGTTGTCGAAAGGCACCATCTCGTTGAGGATAGAGAAGTCGCCCGTCTCCTTGATGTAGGCCACGGTGCCGAAGATAAGCCAGCAGGGGTCATCGTTGAAGCCGCCGCCGATGTCGTTGTTGCCGCGCTTGGTGAGGGGCTGGTACTGGTGGTAGCAGCCGCCGTCGGGGAACTGCGTCGATGCGATGTCGATGATGCGCTGGCGTGCCCGAGGGGGTATCTGATGCACGAAGCCGACGAGGTCCTGGTTGGAGTCGCGGAAGCCCATGCCGCGCCCCACGCCGCTCTCGAAGAAGGAGGCTGAGCGCGAGAAGTTGAACGTCACCATGCACTGGTACTGATTCCAGATGTTCACCATACGGTCGAGCTTGTCGTTGCCTGTATGTACCTTATATATATTAAGCAGGGCATCCCAATACTCGCAAAGTTCAGCAAAAGCCTTGTCGACTTTCTCTGTGGTGTCGAGCTCGGCGATGAGTTGATGCGCCTTCTCCTTGTTGATGACCTGGGGAGCAGAGAATTTCTTGTCCTGCTCGTTCTCGATGTAGCCAAGCAGGAAGATGAAGTCTTTCTGTTCGCCCGGCTGGAGTGTTATCTCGATGTAGTGGGATGCAATAGGACTCCAGCCGTGGGCATGAGAGTTGCGAGGCTTTCCCTCAAGGACTGCCTGAGGATCGGCAAACTCATTGTAGAGGCCTACGAAAGTCTCACGGTCAGTGTCGAAGCCCTGTATCTCTGTGTTCACATGATAGAACGCATAGTGGTTGCGGCGCTCGCGGTATTCCGTCTTATGGTAGATGGTCGAGCCCTCGATCTCCACCTCGCCAGTCGAGAAATTGCGCTGGAAGTTCTCCATGTCGGTAGCTGCATTCCACAGGCACCACTCCTCGAAGGAGAAGAGCTTCAGGGTCTTCACCTCCTGCGAGAGGTTCTTCAGGGTTAGCTTCTGCACCTCAGCCCACTTTTTCAGCGGTACGAAGAAGAGTACCGAGGCTTCCACCCCGTTCTTGCGGCCCGTGATGCGGGTATAGCCCATGCCGTGACGGCACTCGTAGAATTCAAGTGGTGTCTTGCAGGGTTTCCATCCTGGATTCCAGATGGTGTCGCCATCCTTGATGTAGAAGTAGCGCCCTCCGTTGTCCATCGGTACGTTGTTGTAGCGATAACGGGTGATGCGGCGGAACTTGGCATCCTTGTAGAAGGAGTAGCCGCCAGCGGTATTAGAGATGAGTGAGAAAAAGTCCTCATTGCCCAGATAGTTAATCCAGGGCCATGGTGTCTGCGGGTCTGTGATGACATACTCGCGGTGTTGGTCGTCGAAGTGACCATAACGTTTCTGTTGTTCCATGTTTCTGATAAAGTTAGCTTATTCACTGCTACAAAGGTAAGCATAATTTTCCGTAAAAATGTAATATTCTACTAAAAAAGTCGGTTATTTGCAGGAAAATATGTACTTTTGCAATCAAATTTGAAGTTCAAACGATAATTAAGCAATGAAATACGCATTAGTGACAGGTGCCTCCAGAGGCATAGGAAAGGCTGTAGCCCTGCGGTTGTCTGCTGCAGGATGGCCAGTGGTTATCAACTACTTAAGTAATACGGCAGCAGCCCAGGCGGTGGCTGACGAGATCACGGCAAACGGAGGTGTTGCTGAGTTGTTACCCTTCGATACATCGAAGCCAGAAGCCATCGAGGGAGCCCTCGAGCAGTGGGAGCAGGCTCATCCGGAGGACTATATCGCCGTGCTGGTGAACAATGCCGGCATCCGTCGTGACGGAGCACTCTTCATGATGTCTGACGACGACTGGCACAGTGTGCTCGACACGACGCTCAACGGCTATTTCTACGTGACGCGCCGCTTGTTGAAGCACATGATGCCTCGCAAGCGTGGAGGTCGCATCATCAATATGGCTTCGCTCTCAGGCGTGAAAGGACTGCCCGGACAGTCAAACTACAGTGCCGCCAAGGCTGCTCTCATCGGAGCCACCAAGGCTTTGGCACAGGAGGTGGCTGCCCGTAGCATCACCGTAAATGCCATCGCCCCTGGATTCATCGAGACGGATATGACAAAGGACCTGGCTCAGGATGAGTTGAAGAAGCAGATTCCCGCAGGGCGCTTCGGGCGTCCTGAGGAGGTGGCTGCACTCGCGGCCTTCCTGGCTTCGGATGAGGCAGCATATATTACGGGTGAGGTCATCAATATCAACGGAGGCTTGTACACGTGAGGCGCGTCGTCATAACAGGTATGGGCATCTGGTCGTGCCTGGGTACTGACCAGGAGACCGTCTGCGACGCTCTGTATCATGGCAGGTCTGGTATCGGACTTGACCAGGACCGCCTTGTCTACGGCTATCGGTCTGGACTGATGGGTATTGTGGAGACACCCGTCATCACCAAACAGATGCTTGATCGTCACACCCGTGCCGGTATGTCTGAGGAAGCACAGTATGCTTACATGGCTTCACGGCAGGCTTTCCAACAGGCAGGTGTCGATGACGACTATCTCCGGCAGCAAGAGGTGGGGTGTATCTTCGGCAACGACTCCTCGGCAAAGGCCGTCATCGAGTCGGCCAATATCATGGACGAAAAGCACGACTCGGCCATGCTCGGCTATGGCCTGGTGTTTCAGGCGCTGAACTCTACCGTGAACATGAACCTGAGCACCATCTTCCACTTGCGTGGTGTCAACTTCTCTGTTTCGGCAGCGTGTGCCAGCGGCAGCCACTCGATAGGCCTGGGCATGATGCTCATCCGTCAGGGACTGCAGGACATGGTGCTCTGTGGAGGTGCCCAGGAAACCAACCATTATTCGCTGGCGTCCTTCGATGCCCTCGGGGCTTTTTCCGTCCGTATGGACGAGCCCCAAAAGGCAAGCCGTCCTTTCGATCGCGATCGCGACGGGCTGGTACCCAGTGGCGGGGCTGCGGCCTTGGTGTTGGAGGAATACGACCATGCCGTTGCCCGTGGCGCCACGATACTCGCAGAAGTCTGTGGCTACGGCTTCTCAAGCAATGGCGGCGGAATCTCTGAACCCAGCGACGAAGGGAGCGTGACTGCCATGACTCGCGCGATGAAGGATGCCGGCATCGCCCTCGACGACATTGACTATGTTAACGCCCATGCCACCTCGACCCCACTGGGCGATAAGTGTGAGGCTATGGCACTCGACCGTATGTTCCATGGGCAAAGGGCGCTCATCAGCAGTACCAAGTCGATGACGGGCCATGAGTGCTGGATGGCCGGAGCTTCTGAGATTGTGTACAGCACGCTGATGATGCAGCACAACTTCGTTGCGCCCAATATCAACCTGGAGAATCCGGATCAATATTCGGATAAGCTGAACCTGGCAGTTAAGACCATAGATACGGAGGTGAACTGCGTGCTGAGCAATTCCTTCGGCTTTGGTGGGACAAACAGTGCATTAGTAATCAAAAAAGTATAGACTCGTATGAATCTCTCGCCCGCATTGCAGAAGGCATATACCGAAGAACAGCTGACAGCTCGTGAGGCGCAGCATCTGGCGGAGTTTATTGCATGGGGGCCCATCGTGTTCCAGGTATCGCGTCTGATGATTAAGTTCGGTATCCTGGAGATGCTGCGCAACGCTCCCAAAGGACTGACGCGTCAGGAGATCTGTCAGCAGACAGGACTCTCCGATTATGCCGTGAAGTGCCTGACGGAGGCTTCACTGTGCATCGGCATCATCCTCGTGGATACGGAAACAGACTGTTTCGCATTGTCAAAAACAGGCTGGTTCTTGCTTAACGACCCGGCTACAAGAGTGAATATCGATTTCAACCACGACGTGAACTACAATGGTTGGTTCTGTCTCGAAGAGGCGCTGCTGAGCGGCAAGCCAGAAGGATTGAAGCATTTCGGACAGTGGCCTACTATTTACGAGGGATTGTCTCAGTTGCCGGCACATGTACAGAAAAGTTGGTTTGGCTTCGATCATTTCTATAGCGACTCGGCATTCCCGGAGGCCCTGAAGATTGTCTTCGATGAGTACCGTGTACGTTCGCTTTACGATGTGGGCGGCAACACAGGGAAATGGGCCTTGCAGTGCGTCGAATATAATCAAGAGGTGGAAGTGACCATTCTCGATTTGCCACAGCAGATACGGATGATGCAGCAGAACATCATTGGAAAGTCTGGTGCAGAGAGAATCAAGGGATATGGCATTGACTTGCTGGATGACAAGTCGGAGTTCCCCAGAATCGGGAAACTGGATGCCATCTGGATGAGTCAGTTCCTCGATTGCTTTTCGATGGAGCAGATTGTAGGTATCCTGCGAAGGGCCAAGTCAGCCATGACTCCGGATACGCGTATCTTCATCATGGAGACGCTATGGGACCGGCAGCGCTTTGCCACGGCATCGATGTGCCTGACGCTGACAAGTCTTTACTTCACGGCTATGGCCAATGGCAACTCCAAGATGTACAACACCGAGGATATGACTCGTTGCATTCGTGAGGCCGGGCTGGAAATTGAGCAGATATACGATAACTTGGGACTGGGACACTCGGTTATAGTAGTGAAAAGTGAATAGTGAAATAGGATATGACAAGACAGGAAATAGAAGAAAAGGTGAGAGCATTCCTCGTCGATGATTTGGAGATTGACGAGGACAAGATATTCGATGATGCGAAACTGAAGGACGACATGGGGCTCGACAGTCTCGATTTTGTAGACATCGTCGTCATCGTGGAACGTGATTTTGGCTTTAAGATCAAGCCTGGGGAGATGCAGGGCGTTACCACGCTCAGCCAATTTTGTGACTACATCGAGAGTAAGGTGGGCTGATGGGTGAAAGGAAATGGGAAGGTACCACCTATGGCAATGGCCTGATGCACCGTTGGCTCATAGCAATCCTGCGCATAGTTGATGTCAGGATTGTCTATTGGTTTGCCTACATCTTCGTGATTCCTCCCTGTGTGCTCTTCCGTCCTGGCTATGGCTTTATCTACCGCTATTTTCGTGAGTGTTGGGGCGATAGTCCTTTTAAGGCTTTCTGCCATACCTATCAGAACCATTGCATCTTCGCCGAGGCCGTCATTGATAAGTTTGCCATGTATGCCGGTCGTCGTTTCGATCTCACCATCGTGGGCTACGAGTACTTCGAACAATTGGCCCAGCAGCCGGAAGGCTTCGTGATATTGAGCTCTCATGT
>DFGG01000037.1 GCA_002371695.1 bacterium UBA3756 | reverse complement strand
TACGGCTGCCATGAAAATGCCGCTAATGGGTCAGGGGACTATTTTTGTTTGTAATTAACAAGCAATTCAGGTGAAATCTATCTGTTTTTGGATAGATCTGAGAGTATTGCATCTAAGTATTGATAAAACTCTTCTGTCTCTCCAAGGTAGGCCTTCAGCACCGTGCCCTCTGGCGAAATCAGAACTTTATATGGGAATCCTTGCACTCTGAATTTCTGTTCCGCAATACCATCCTCACTCCTGACGTGTAACCAAGGTACATTGTGTTTCTTGACGGCCGCAGCCCACTTCTCGGCCGTGTCGTTGCAGTCGATACCAATGATCTCCAGTCGGTCCTTGTACTTTGCATAGTATTCCTTCAGTTTGGGAAATCCCTTGATGCACCAGGTACACCACGAGCCCCAGAAGTCGAGTACCACATATTTACCACGCAGAGACTGCAACTCAAGCACATTGCCATGAAGGTCTTTCAGTCCGAGTTCTGGCACTTGACTGCCTATCGTTACGGTGTCGTTCTTAACAGCCTCGCGTGCTGCCTGCTCTTTCATGACCTGTGTAAATAGCTTTTTAAGGCTGCCTATTTCGCTCTTCATTCTCCCGTTTCTTACTTCAGGACTCAGTTTGTCAATGGCAGTAAGCACCTGGTCGTAATTTACGAGTACCAACAGTGCCACCGTTGCGTCCTCGTCGGGATGTTCCTCGATATATTTCATGTATGTAGGCTTAGCCCGGTTGTTGATATCACGGTTCTTGAGGCTCCTTATGCTGTCTGGCTCAGTTCTTGCAGCTGCAAATTCAATGTTAAACGGGCGCTGAACATTTCCAACTCGTTCGTATTGCTGATAAAAAGTAGTGCCGCCCCAGTGCTCTTCCGCAGAGTTCAATCGACCGCTAAAGATAGCCTCTTCATCGGGTACGAAGTAGGTGTAAAGCGTCTCTTTCGGATTCGACTTGAGAAACATGGAACCAGCATAGGCCTCATGCAATTCCGCTGAGAACGAGAATTCACCTTTCTCTACAGCCACCTTACGCTTGACAACCTGCTTTTCTGGCTGCAGAATGACATACTCAATGCAGAGCGTATCGCTGTCTGCCCCGTCAATCTTTCCTGTCATCTTGAAATTGTCCTGGGCAACTGTGATTAATGACACTGCCCACAATGATACCATCATCAATAATTTCTTCATAACTACTTTGCATTAACACATTCTTTAGTAATAGAGAATACTTCAGCCCGTATCGCTTCACTGGTGCCGTGGACGGCATAACGGACGATGCCTTGCTTATCCACAACAACAGTCAGAGGGAAACCTTCCGTGCCGATCCACGACATCATATCCTTTGCCTCAACGAGGTGCGTCCATGTGAAGTGATGCTTATCGGTGATACGTTTGACCGTCTCTGCATCGTGGTATGTGGCCGAGAAGAACAACACGTCGGGCAGTTGCTCCTTCCACTCCGAAAGAATCGGCATCTCTGCACGGCAGGGGCCACAGCCGGAATACCACAGGTTGAGCACCATGACATGCCCCTTAATACTATCGTTTGTCCACGTGCGCCCATCAATGTCCTTTTCCGAAAACTGCGGGAACGGCTCACCAGCCTTTGGCGAGTAAAATGTGCCGTCGGCCTTCACATTTGCCCTTGTCAGTTCACCCATCTCGTGCATCATATTGAGACCGTTCAGGAACTGGTCGGCATTGTGGACTTGCTCACGGGGAATGGACTGACGGATAAGAGACTTTGGCATCGTGGCATCGACGTTGATGACAATGATGCTGTTGCCCTCTTTGTCCTTCAGCCGCATGACGGTCTTCTCTCCATCGGGAAGTGCTGGCATTTCACGGAAGAAATAGCCATTGGATAAAAACTTTGGAACGACCGTATCGATACGTTCCTCTTGAGACGCAACGGGTAGTGCTGCTGAGAACAGCAGCATTGATAATAGATACTTTTTCATACATTTATTTAATTGTTAATTGCTTATCAGAATCGTCTTGGGTAAGTGTAACTTTTAAGTTTGACTGATCTTGATGACAAACAAGGGACTTCGTGCCGACCCCGATGTACATCACATCGAGCGTAGAACCCTGGGGAACAGAGATAGAGAACTCACCGTTGAAGTCAGAGACAGTGCCACGCTTTTGATCATGAATCTTGATGACAGCCCCAATGACAGGTTCGCCCATATCATCAACGACAGTGCCGGAGATGCAGACAGATGCAGGAGCCTCGTCTGCCTCCTTTAGTGTTTCTTCCAGCGGGGTTTGTACCTGGGGGACTTCATTGTCTGCCTCGGCAGGAATTGGGAGGACCCTATCCTTCTTACTATCCACATTAACCTGTTTCTTGGCAATAGGCTGTATTCTATTGACAGCGGCGGTAGCCTTGTCAGTGCGGACATTCGGGATGAATCTCGTCTCAACCACAGTGCGAGCATTCAGCAGTAAAGTGCAGCCGATGACGGGTAGCACATAGAGTACTTTCAGGAGCCGTGATGGGCTACTATGCTTTCTGGCCATCATCAGGAATCGGCTCTTCAAGGTCTTCTGACTGATGCCGTTGGTCAGGGGATGGCGATTCGACGTGTTGGCACGCTCCATCAGCAATGAGAGGTAGTGATGGGTATCAATGCCGCGAGCCAATACCGATGCATCAGCCTCGTACTCATGGATGGTACGAAGGTCACGGCTCAACAGCCAGGCAGCAGGGTTGAACCACTGCACTGCCAGTAGCATCTCCATCAGCAGGATATCGACAGAGTGATAGCCTTGAATATGGGCCTTCTCATGGTCAATCAAGGCAAGGTCGTGCGCCTCGAAGTCACTACGTGAGAGCACAATGGTGTTCCACCAACTGAAGGGGGCTATATCCTGATTGGTCACTGCTATCATGGTGCCGTCAGCCTGCGGGTGATGCTCTAATCTGCTGATGAAGCGCTGGAGCTGGATGGTAGAATAAATAGTATATAGCAGTTTTACCGATAGGCCCATGGCGTAGATGATGAGTAAAGCGACAGGCCAATAGGATTGTGAAGTTACTGGCATAGCAGTCGATTCTGCCTGCTGCCCACTGACCTCTGGCAGTGGAATGTTAACTACTTGATGCATCGTGATGATACAAAGAGGCAGGACGAAGGATGCAAATACCGACAAAAGCAGAATGGCGCGGTTCAGCCGATGAAACGTCTCGCGTTCCATGAGCAGACGGTAGAACAGATAGAACACTGCCAGCAATACCGCCACCTTGCCATTGTATATCAGGAACTCGGTCATTGGTTCTTTTCCTCTATATTCTTCATCAGCTGCTTCAACTCCTCCAGTTCACTTTCGTTATAGTGCTCTTTTTCTACAAAGAAACTGACGAGCGATGCAAATGAACCTCCGAAGAATGTATCTTTGACATCATTAATAAAAGAGTAGGTGTAGTCGTCTTTGCTCACCAACGGTGTGAATTGGTTGGCCTTGCCTACCTTCTCTGGCTTGACGAATCCTTTGTCCGTCAGAATCTTCATAAATGTGAGTATTGTCGTATAGGCAGGTTTCGGATCGGGGTACCGGTCAATAATATCCTGGATGAATCCTTTCTGTTCCGGAAGGCTCCAAAGGATGTTCATCACCTGCGTTTCCGCTTTAGTCAATTGCTTCTTTTTCTCTTTCATCATGCCACGATATTTGTAACTGGCTGCAAAGATAAACTAAATATTTAGTAGAAGCAAATAAATCCAACTAAAGTTTTAGTATTTAACATCATTTAAGTCCTCCAAGGCTACCAAGCGACCAGAGGAACCGTACCGGTGTGATTTCCTATTAAGGCATGGGATGCATCACTGCAGCCCATGCCTATCCCGGGTTTGAATCAAAATCATTTTTTTGTTAGTTAGTATAAGCCTTATAACTTCTGCATCTCGTCCAGATACTTCTCTATCTGGCTGGTGATGTACTTCTGCAACTTTTGTGCGCTCTTATTGTAATGAACGCTACTCGCTTCGTTGAGTTTCCTGTTCTGGTATCGGTATATATCTATGATGAACTTGTACATCTCCACCTGCTCATTGGGCGTCATGCAGTTGTCTTTCGCCATTTTCACTAATCTACTGAAGTGTGTATCAATTGACTTACTCAATGGGAGAATCTTCTTGTATAGCGACTCCAGTCGGACTCCGCTGGCTGGAAACGGCGTGTCTTTTATCGCCTCGAAAAATTCTTTAATCATTTGCGCATGGGCTTCGATGGCTTTGACTCTGGCGCTTATCTTTGCTGCCTCCTCTGGTGGTAATATTCTCTCTAAATATGTATAAACGTCTTCTGCCGCTACGGTATCTGCTATCATTACATCGGCATCATCGACTACAGAAATATCGTCAATACCTCGTATCTGCCGCTTATTAAGCAGGCTCTTGCCCGAATAACGACCCACGCGGCGCTCGTAGTCTCGGTCTTCGTCATAGTAGCCGTTGTGTGTGGTGATTTGGTACGTTTCGCCTGGCACAAAGTCAAGATTGGTCCATAAGTGGCAGAGTGAACCGTCGGGCATGACCGTACGAATACGTCCCACCTTGGGTTTGTCGATTTCCACGTTGAAACTAAAGCGTTTGTTCTTTACAGGCATATACGCTATAAAAGCATCGTCGGCCTGTTTGTCCAGTTCCTCAGCGGTGTCGGCCATATAGACCACGTAGAGGGAGTCTGTCAGGTCGTAGCCCACGCGTCCGTCAATCCTGAAAGTATTCTTCGATGTCTCCACGTTCTTGGTATAGAGGTCCGGGCGCAGCGAGGAAATGCCATAGATAGTGCCTTCGGCTGCCAAACCGCCAGTCTCCCACACGATGGCATAGACGTCGCGCAACTGGGGATTCTCCAGGTTCTTCGTAGCCAGATACCACATCTCCTGCGTCGGCTTCGTGCGGATGGGCAGCGTCGTGCTGCGCTGTCCGTCGGCAGAGACGACTTTGATATCGAACTGCTGGGTGTTGCCGGGCAGCAGGTGCAGAATCTGATAACTGAACGGCTCGTCGGCCATGAAGTCCTCATCGATGGTTTTCAGCTCATTGACGTTGCAACTGAAGCGCGTGATGCGCTCGGCCGACTCGATGAGGCCGGTGTTCGGATTCTTCAGCACGGAATAGGTCTGACCCTCCTTCATGCCAAACTTGTCTCGGATGTCTCTGAGCAGACGGAACACGCGGAGCGGATACTGCTGCTCCTTGTTCATCGTGACGGTAAGGTCGTACTTCTTCTGTGCTTTAGACTTTGACTGTGCCAGTGCCGGCACGGCTGCGCTGCTGACGATGAGCAGCATGATAAGGATTCTTTTCATCATTGTTGGGCCATTTGTTCTAAATTGCATTTTGCAATCTCAAGTTCCAGTTGCACCCATTTCACGTAGGCATCGTTGGCCTGCTTCTTCAGGAGTGCAATTTCTTCTGGTGTATATCGGTAGTTCTCTGGACGGGTAATGGGAATATCGCATTCGGTCAGCACGGTGGGCTTGGCTTCTGCCTGGTGTATCAAAGGGACAGGTTCATGATTCTGGACAGAATCAAGCGTCCTGTCCCCTTGATCCACTGCTAAGAGCAGTTCTTGTCTTGGTGCCGCTTTTCTCTTGTGCTTATTCTCCGTCTTACTCTTGGCAATGGCTTTCAGTTCAGACGAATTTGCAGTTCTCAGTTCAGACGAATATGCAATTCGGCTGTCTTGAGTATCAGGATTTGTAATCCGATGATCTTTTTCTGCTTGTGGGGATTTTAAATCTCCTACGCCATTCTGCCGGATTGCAAATTCGCCAGAACAAGGTGCCGCCTCGTCGCCGTTCTCCTTTGGCGGCATCAGTAGCACAATCATGATGGCGGCTACCGAGGCCGCTGCCATCCAGAGCCATACCTGTCGGCGAGTATTCTCAGGCTTGGCAGGCACTTCCTTCTCTATGCGCTGCATCAGCCGTTCGTTCAGGCCGGCAGGCATGGGTGGTTGTCGCTGCTCGCGGCGGCGCACGGCCTCGCGGAGGCTGTCGTCAGCCCTGAGTATTCTGTTGATGTCGTTCTCGTTCATTTCTGCATGGTTTTGATGATTCGATAGAGTTTCTTTCGGATACGGCTCAGTTGTGAGCCTACGGTAGAGGGGATAGAGCCAGTGACGTAAGCGATGTCGGCGAGGCTCATGTTGTCGTAGTAGAACATCGTAATGGCGGCCTGCTCTTGGGGCGGAAGCATCGCGAGGGCTTGCTCCAGTGCTTGCACAGTCTGACTGTCGTGTGCCACTTCTTCCAGCGACTCGTCAATACCACTGAGGTCATAATCCTCCATATAGACAATGTCTGGTTGCCGCTTCCGCATGAAGTTGAGCGACTCATGGTAGGCGATACGGCTCAGCCAGGTGGCGAGCGATGCTTTCCGGCTGTCGTAACTGCCGATGCCTTGCAATGCCTTGACAAACACGTCCTGCCAGACCTCTTCAGCATCTTCCTGCCGCACGACGATGCGGCGCACCATCTGGAACACAGCGGGGCCGTAATCGCTCACCAGCCGTTGATAGGCAGCGCGGTTTCCCTTTCGCAGTTGCTCGATGAATAGGTCTGTCGCTTGTTCCATTTTGACGTCCTTCTATCTATATATACACCAAAATGGGAAAAACATTGCATGAAATGAAATCAGAAAGTATTTTTTAACGTTTGCCCTTCATCGTGATGCCACCTCTTCATGAATTTCAGATGAATGTCCGCTTCAGCCAGAGATCGAGAAAGCGGTCATAGACAATATAGCCTTTCGGAGTCTGATAGACGAGATCCTTATCCTGCAATACCGTCAGTGCCTTCTTGATGCTGCTGGCACTTGGCAGATCATGCTTACGGATGAAGTCGTTGGCCTGCAGCTGTGATACCATGCTCAGCACTTTTGCCATCGGTGTCCGCTTGTCGAGCAGTCGTTCTTCCACAATAGCCTTGCCCAACGTCTGCACAAAGTCATATTGATTCTGGGTGTGAAAGATGTCTATATAGATGCATACAGCATCCTTGTCCTGCTGTTTTATGCGGTTAAATGCATGATGGATAAGTCCCGTTTTTCCGATTTTTCTTGGTGATACGAGCGTAGTATTACGCCCATTTTGTAGGTTCGCAATCAATTCATCGGTCTCTTCTGCTCTGTCGCAGAAATAGTCTGGCCCTTCATATCCTTCGTATATAAAGGGGTTTCTTGGTTTAAACGTACTCTTCTTCGCCATGGTTACTATTTTACTTTTGGTATTTTACTTTTGGTGTGATACCTTTTGGACGATGCAAAGATAGAGTAAAATGTGAATTTCGCAAGTCTGCGAGCCACAAACCTGCGAAATTTAGGATATATTAAGTGTTTGTCTCGGGTTTATCAAGTGTCCGTCTTGCCCCTTGCCATCAGCCTTTCCTTAAAATGGCTACGATGGCGTTCTAAAGATGACAAGTGATATTACGGATGACGAAGGCACCTTGCCCGTCACCCTCCTTGAAGTCGAAGGTGTCAGGGATGATGTCAAACGGCTCGAAGGTGAGCGTAAAGTCAATGTAACTCAGTTTACTCAGGAAGTCTTCCGTAGAATCCGTTGCTTTCACGGTGGTATAGTTGTTCTCGTCAAGCGTGATGCCGTCGGCTGCTGTCAGTTTATACTTCTTGCCGTTGGCCTCAAGATAGGATTCCTTGACGATGCGGAACCAATAATCCTTATGGCTGTAATAGCGGAAACTGACGGTAGTACCGTTGGCATTGGCTTCAACTTTCCGAATGGACAAATTGAAGTTGGCACTGTTGTCTTGCTTGATGTCGAGTCCGTTGACGGCATCGGCCAAACCTAAGAACAATCCAGGACTATACCCCATGCCCTTCCATAAGATGCGCTTTTCGGGCGATATCAAGATATAATAAGGTATGGCACCGATGTCGCAGTATCTGCTGCTGACGTCCTTCGTGGCGTTGTTCCAGTTCTTCCCGACGATACGCTTACTGAATTCATGCTTCTGCCACTCTGAGAGTTTATTCTGATTGATGGCGACGATTTCCATTTTGTTCTTTATTCTCTCATAGAATACCCTCATCTCTGGCTCAGACATCATGCAGGGGCCACAGCCGATACCCCAGAAGTCGAGTAGTACGTATTTGCCTTGCTGTCCCAATACTTCGCTCAGGTGATGTTTCTGGCCTTGCATGTCGATAAGTTCTGCGTCGACGGCTTCTTCTCCTATCTGCAAGACGCGTGGAGGATAGACAAAGTTGTGTATCTCTGCCAGTTGCTCCTCAAATCCTTTCGGCGCACTGGCTGCGACAGCCTTCTCCAATTTCTTTAGCTGCTCCATGTAGGGGAAGTCCTTGGTGTTCTTTGCCGTCATGGATATGCCCCATAGCGCACGGATGGTAGCGGCATCGACGGGCAGTGAGGGCAGGATATCCATCTGCTGTTTCATATACTTCATCTCTACAGGTTCTCTCTCTGGCCAGGGCTTATTGTCCAGGTCCATCTGCAATAATTCTGCTATGACGTCGCGGCAATGATCCGTCAGACAGTTCTGCGTCTGCTGCTCAGGTAGCGGACTCTCCACCTTCCATAATGGGTAGAGACAATCCTTACCTGTCACTTTTACCGTCACACCAGGACGCAGAAAGATGGTAAACATAAAATTGGGACAACCATCACCCTCTAAAGAGAGAGAGCCTTCGGTGAATTCTTCTACGGGCAGGGTGAAGGCGAAATGTCCGGCCTGTACGGTGTCAACAACCGTTCCGATTGTGCCTGTTCCGGCAATCACCAGCGTGCCGTCTTTCAGTGTGGGTGAATAACCGGTGACCGACGCTGTCATTGTCTGTGCCAGCCCTGCGAGTGTGGGGAGGGCGAGCATCATCGTGATAATACTTTTCTTCTTCATAATCGTTTTGTTTTTAATGATTTGTTTGCCTTAATGCGATGGCAAAATTAAGATGAATCTGTGAACCGCGCAAGGATTTGAACGGGAATTCGCCATCGGGGGTGTTGCATGCTTTTCGAGTCTAATGTATTGAAAACAAACGGGATATGCAAAAACGGACAAAGAAAAAAGTGGCTGAGAGGAACGTGCAGAGGTGGCGAAAACTCGGAAAAAGACTTGCTAATATGATGGAATAGCCGTAATTTTGCAGGCAAATAATCATCGATATGAAAAGACTATTCATCATACTGGCTTTGATGGCCGTCATGATAGGTTGTACAGAACCACAGGCTCCCTTGTTCAGGCAGGCTTGGGAACTCATAGAAGACAGACCCGACTCGGCAAGAGGCATTTTGGAAAAGGTACGCGTGAATGCTCTGACCAAGAGCGGGCAGGCAGAATATGGGCTGCTGAAAACGATAGTGGACTATAAGACTGTCGGACCGATAAAAAATGACTCGCTCATATCCGCCAGTATAGCCTATTACGACCAACATGGTGACGACTGGCACCGTGGTCGGGCCTATCTATACCGTGGTGCCCTTAGAATGTTTAGAACCCACGACATTCCTAATGCCATCTTAGACACCATCGTGATAGATCATGATACCCTCGTGGCGGCAAAGGTTCCACCAGAGTACCATCAGGGTGCCATCAAGGATCTTAAAACGGCAGAGGCCATAGCAGAAGATGCTGACGACGAGAAACTGAAGAATCATGCCTATGAACTGATGGCCTATACCAATATTTCTTTTGAGGATTACCCGCGCATCCTGAAGTATTCGAAAAAGTGGTTGGATAGTAGTATCAAACTCAACGACAGTGTAAAGATTCTCCGAGGCCTATTCTTATGTGCCTCTACTTATAATCGCATGGGGCAAACAGACAGTGCTATTGTATATACGAAGAAAGGACTGGAATTGTCAAAACATGCTGACGCGTGGCTGCCTGCCTACGAAGAATATTTTGAGAAGGCTGAGATATATCTGACGTTGGGGATCATCAAGAATGCCGAGGACAGTCTGAAGGCATGGGAGGAGATAATGGACTACCAAACCAGAGCAAAGGCTCTGAAAGAACAAGGCAGGTATGAGGAGGCTATCAGGCAGGCAAAGCTGGGCGTAGAGCATAGCGACCAGCTGAATTGTTTGAGGTGCTGGGAAATCCTCTATGAAATCTATAAACTGACAGGCGATAAAGAGCAGGCATCGTTTGCAAAGATGCAGAGTTATAACAATATGGCAGGTTTGGGGCGTATGAACACGCAGATGGAAGACTTGCAGAAGAATTTAGAAGAAGAACGAAAAACAAAGGACTTAAGCCATCGCCTATCAAGTATGCAGGAGCTGACAATCGCCCTGATTGTCGTTGTGGTACTCGCTATCGGAATCGGCATGTTGTGGCATCGCAGGAAGGTTCACAAACTAAGTTTCAGACTGGACGAGGATGCCAGGCGTATCAGCGAACTGCGCACGAAGATTGAGCAGCAGGAAAACAGCGGAGAGAAGAACGGACAAGAGATGGCTCGGTTGAAGGAGGAACTGGAGAGCCGCATGGAGCGCATATCGGGAACATTGCTCATTGGCACGCAGATGTTCAACCAGTTGCAGCAGCGCCAGTGCATAGCCCAGGCCACGGCCAAGGAACTGCAGTGCCTGGTTGACTACTTCGCCCAACTGCGTCCGAAGCGTTGGCAGGAGTGGGAGCGCAAGTACTGTGGTCTCTCCACTGCTCAGTACATCTTCCTCATCATGCAGGATGACCTCCATTTCGATGATGAAACCATCGCTGATATTCTCGACGTGAAACGTGTGTCAGTGAGAAGCATGAGAGCAAGGATTAAGAAGAGGGACAACAGGGGAACAGGAGTGCAAAGGTAAGGCTTTTATGGAAATTTCACAAGTTTGTGATTCACAAACTTGTGAAATTTAGGGTGTATTAAGCGTTCGCCTCGGTTTTATCAAATATTTCATTGTCCCTTCGTGATGCCACCCACCACGTCATCGTTCTCGATGCTGCGCTCGGTCTTCTTGACGCTGGCCTTGAGCGATCCGAAGCGCCAGGTGAGGGAGAGGCTGAACGAGCGGCCGTGATTCCAGGAGGTCTGACGGTCGCGGTAGTCGCCATTGACGGTCTCTGCGCCGGATGTCATGTGATTGTTGAATGGATTGTTGGCTCCGAGGCGCACCGTCAGCCGGTCGCCCTTGAGGAACGAGCGCTGCAGGGAGGCGTAATAACCGTAATAGGAGTGCTGCACGTAGTAGATACTCGAAGGGCTATGGCCCATCTTGCCATACACCGCCAGATTAAGTTTCAACTTCCAGGGCAACTGCTGCGAGAGGTTGGCATAGTAGTTGTCCGACCATCCGTAGTTGCGATAGTCAAGGTTGGGGTTGGCATAATGCTCATAGCGAAGGTTGTTGTTGATGACAAGTGTCGTGCCGTCGAACGGTTTCCACTGCACATACTGCTCGAACGAGAAGCGGCGATAGCGCTGGACGTTGTCATAGGTCAGATAGCGCACATCGCCCTGGGCGGTCTGGACGGAGGCAATTCCGCCGTTGCTGAACCGATAGCTGGGAGCCAGTTGCAGCGTGAGCCGCCGGCCTATATACATATAGATGAGCGAGAGGCTCTGCGAATGAGAACTCACCAAGAGCGGATTACCGTGCTGTACCACATTGGGCGAGGTCGAGACGGCAGGGTTAAGATAGGAGATGCCAGGACGGTTGATGCTCGTGGTGTAGTTCAGCTTCAACGACTGCGATGGTGTCAGCTGATACTTCAGGCTCGCCTGCGGCACCCAGTCATTCAGCCGATGACTGAAGGCCGCATTTGTGCCGTTAGGATAGTTGCCCCGCATATAGCTGTACTCGTAGCGCAAACCCGCACGGGCAGACCACTTGTCGGCATTATAGATGTAGTCGGCATATCCGGCGAGGACTCGCGTGGCATGCTCGAAACGGTCGTCGGTAGTAGGCATACTGCCACGGAAGTCTTGTGTGTTGTGGCTGTTGTTGTTGCGATCTATGTATTTCGCTCCTATTTCAATCTGATGGCCTTTGCCCACCGGGCGCAGCCAGTCGGCCTGCAGGGTATGCTCCGTGAAGCGTTCGCGCTCGGTTTGCAGACTGTTCGTATAG
>DFGG01000062.1 GCA_002371695.1 bacterium UBA3756 | reverse complement strand
CCTGCCAAGTGGGTCAGAACGGCAAGGCAGTACAAACTCAACATCTACTCCAACAAGCCATACAAACTTATTTGGGAACACGGATAAAACAACATCCTTCGCTGATGCTTTGGTCTAAGCCTCTCGACCTTACGGGGTAAGGGGAAGGTGTCTGCATACAAGTCATGTCAAGCGATTCTAAGCCCAGAGTCAGACAGAATCGTCACAAGCAAGGGCTAAATCAGACACGCGAAAAATTATCTGCGGATTTTAGGGCAAGGAGGAATTTCTGCATGGAAATGTGGGAGGTTAGGAAATTTTTGGGCAGCACTTTTCGATGTAGGGGTAGTACGATACTACACGAGAAAAACGTTTTAACCCCGCTATCCCCGCTACAATTTGTGTAATGTACTGTGATTCAGGATATTATCGGTAGCGGGGTTGGCCTTAACCCCGCTACCACCCCGCTACAACCCGCTACCGCCCTGCTACAACGCCTCTATATATTGGACTCAACATAGAGGCATATTGGTTTGGCAGAAAGGCAGCCGCCGTTGAGGGAATACTACACTCATCTCGTTGGCGGGGAGGCTTCGGATGTTATTGCGGAGCCTTCAGAGTGGTGCAATATAGCCTTTGATGTGGTGCTTTGTCTGCTTCAGGCAGGGACTTTAGTGCCTTTGAACTAGCTTTCGCGTATGCGCAAAACACCTTACGCGCCTACGCAAAAGACCGTACGCGCCTACGCAAAATGAAAGTACCCTGAGAACCAGAGACTTACGAGATGCAAACAGCTGTAGCGGGATGTAGCGGGGTAGTAGCGGGGTTAAGAGCAACCCCGCTACCGATAATACCCTGAGCCACAGTACATTACGCGGATTGTAGCGGGGATAGCGGGGTTAAATACACTTTTTCTCTTATATACTATTTGCTGCTGCCATTAAACGCGTCACCGTCCTTGATACGCTTTAGGTATTGGGTTTTGACGATTGCTTCACTGCGGCTCACAACCATCTCAATCTTGTCGTTTGCCTTGTTGGTAGTCACGGGGAATGTATCCGCCAAATCGTTTTCGATGGCTTTCCGCAATACCTCCCTTGATTTTTTCAAATCAAAGTACTTGGCAATCATATTCCTTACAGAGTCACGCATCTCCGGCCTGTAGGAAATATGCGTCGTGTCGATGTGAACTTCTGCCGAGTTAGGATTGCACTCCATAAACAGCGTGTCGTCCTTGACCCTCCACTTACCAGCATATGTAGAGGTAAGATAGATTTCGCCAGTCCATGCCGGATAGGGGATATGCTGTACTTGTTTCTTGCGGAACGAGTCGTTATCCAAAAATTCATAATAATGGTCTACTATGCCGTCCGACTTCCGTTCCCATTGTCCTGTCAGGTCACGCTTGCTGACTGAGCTGCCACTTCGCTGGCTGCTCTTGATATATTCTGCCAGTTCCTCGTCGCTGATGTTCATGATGAACTTGTTGCGGTCGCTGATGTCCCTCCACATTTGTGCATATTGCCGGTAAAGCCTTGTCCGATTTGCAGAAAAGTCGATGCGATACTTCACCCTGGGTTCCCTCAGCTTTTCCTTCAATATGGCCACAGGGTCAACAGAGTAGTCGCTTGACGTAGCGTTAATCCTCATTTGGAAGTATTCCTGATAGGATATAGGGTGCAGGAAAACCGGGTCGGTCTTCATCGCGTTTACAAGTTCACGCCGTTCACGATAGAATCGCTCCATGTTGTCAATGAACGCCATATTGTCGAGATTGCCCCAGATGTCCTGGCTGCTTTTGAAGATGTTCTCCTTGGCATCATCGAAGTAGTTATGCTCGCTGGAGTATTCAGTCAGCATATCCATCGCCAACTCAAGCGTATCCTCAGGCAGTGACGCTATCTGGTCGAGATGCGCCAGGACATACTGAATGGCATCATTACATGTCTCCTCATCCTTGGCCATCTCCTCCATTTTCTTGACGCACATATCGATGTCGTGGATTACCATCATGGCCGTCTGCCGCTGTACGTCTGCCTGCATCTTGCTGTCAACCAAGGCTGACGTTCCAAACGTCAGCAAGATGGATACGGTAGTGCCCAGCACACTGGTAAGGAATCCTTTCCCCCAGGGGTTCAGATGCTTGTTAAACTTGAAATTAATCATACGCTCCCTATTTCTTTCTACAAATAGCTACAGGTTGAAACTCTGATAAAAATCACGGAAGGCACGAGCGTCGGCTTCGGCATCGGTAAACACTTCGAGGAGGACGGGACGCTGGCTGTCAGTATTCAACAACGTGTCGACTGCGGGCTGCAGTTCATCCATGCTGGAGGCTGAGAGGTAGGCGACGCCGTTCTGACGGCAGATGCCTTCGGCAGAGGTGTGGTGTGAGGCTGCGACAAAAGCATCGCGGGCAGGACTCTGCTCCAGGCCTGACAGCATGTTGAAGATGCCGCCCCGCCCGTTGTTAAGCAAGAGAATGCGCAGGTTGCCGCGCAGGTTCTGGTTCCACAGGGCATTCTGGTCGTAGAAGAAACTCAGGTCGCCAATGACGCAAATCACCTTTCGCGGTGCCACTACAGAGAAGCCGGCAGCCGTCGACAGAGAACCCTCGATGCCATTGACGCCACGGTTGCAGTATACGTAGCCCGAAGAGTAGATACAGGCCAGCCGCACCGACGTGGAGTTGGCATAGTGGAAATTGGCAGGGAAATCGGCCCCGGCATATTTCTGCTCGAGCAGGCGTACGGCAGCCATCTGCGAATAAGGTGGCTCGAAAGTCTCAGTCGTATCAGCAGCCCGACGGAGCAGTTGCCGCCAATGGCTGACGTAGTCGGAGGTATCGGGCAAATCACCAAACGACTTTTCAAAAAGTGCTTCGAAATCGGCTGCTTCCTTCATGATGGTTTCCAGACTCAGCAATACGCTGGAGAGTCTGCCTTCGAGCACCCCTTTGGTGCGCATGAACGTGTCGTGCAGCAGTCCGTCTTCGGAGATCTCCCAGAAGTCGGCCTTGGTAGCCTTCCGCAGGAAATGCTTCAGGCGCTTGCTCACCAGTGTGCCTCCACCATACAGAACGAAATCGGGCAGCAGGCTTTCATCATCGCCCAGGGCAGAGAGTACCACGTCGAAATGCGATGCTCCCTGATCGCTGCCCAGAGGTTCGAAGAGCACCACGCAATGCTCCATCAGTGCCTGCAGCTGGTCATCTGTCATGAACGACTCCCGGTTTTGTCCGATGACAATCATGGGGCGCGCCGCCTGCCAGAAATCCTCTCTCAGGCCGCAGGATTCTACATCATAGGCATCGACGGTTCCGCTTCGCTGGACGATTCTGTCCTCGGAGGGCAGGGCCTCAACATCGTACACAAATAGAGGCTCTGCCAAAGGCACGTTAATATGTACGGGGTGCCCACCTCTGCTTTCGGCCTCCATCAGTGCCTCACAAATGAGACGGTTGCAATACCAGTGGCTTTCTAAGTCGCTTACGTCAGGCAGACTCACGCTCTTGCCCACAAATCGTCCGAGGGCATCGGGCTGCGGCAGCGTCTGCCCGTCGAGCTGGTCAATCCACTGCGGGGGACGGTCGGCAGAGACGACCACCAGCGGTACATGCTGGTACCACGCCTCGGCGACAGCAGGGGCAAGATTGAGCAGGGCAGTGCCGGAAGTGACACATACGACCACCGGCTCATCGAGTTCCAGTGACATGCCCAGGGCATAGAAGCCTGCCGAACGCTCGTCGGTGACGGGATAGCAGGCGATGTCTGGGCACTCGTGGAAATTGTGGACGATGGGGGAGTTGCGACTGCCCGGACACACCACGGCGTGACGGATGCCGTAGGCGACGAGCAGGCTCGTCAGTATGTTAACGCTTTCTTTGTTGCTATACATATTAATATAATAAGGAACGCATGGTTTCGAGTTTTGCCTCGGTCTCGAGCCACTCCTGCTCGAGGATGCTGTCTTTGAGCAGTCCTCCGCCAGCATAGAGGTGGTATTGACAACCCTCGATGTTCATGCAGCGGAGAGAGACGTAAAGGTGGGTGGTGGGAAGAGGGGAACAGATACTGAGGGGACCCATGAATCCACTGTAGTAGCGACGAGGCGTATGCTCGTTGTGGGTGATGAACCGGAAGGCATCCTGCTTGGGCAGTCCGCAGACGGCTGGTGTGGGATGGAGCGCCTGCAGCAGGTCGCCCACATGAAGGGAATCGGGAAGCGTGAAAGTGAAGTCACTGCGCAGATGGACGAGGTTAGCCGCACGGACGGTGCGGGGGCCTTCTTCACGGAAGTCGCCTGTGAACCGTTCGAGGCACTCCGTCAGATAAGTGGCCACATAGCGTTGTTCCTGGATGTTCTTGGTACTCCAGGTGACGGTCTCTCCCTCGCCCTGCAACTGCTCAGCCTCCAACTTCATGGTGCCCGCAAGGGCGATGGTACGCCACTGGGGGCCGTCATTCTCGAGCAGAATCTCGGGTGTCGCCGTCAGCCAATAGCCTGACAGGGAGGTATAGACGAGAGAGATGAACAACCGGGGATATCGCTGGCAGGCCCTGAAGAAGAGTTCTTCGGGAGCAAGGGGACAGGCGGTGCTCTCGTCGGCACAGCGCGCAAGGACTATCTTTCGGAAAGTGCCAGACAGCAACTGAGCGTGGAAATTGGCGAAATCGACGGCGTATGAGGGGGAGGGGGAAGATATCCCGGATTTTCCGGATTTTCCGGATATCCCGGGGCTTCCGGGTAGAGGATACGCTTCGACAGCATCGGGACGGATGAGGAGGACTGGCTGATCCGGACGGATGTCGAAAGGAGCCACGACAAAACCCTCGCGACCATTGAGCTGTGCACACGAGAGCAGCGCCTCAGGCTCGCCGCTGGCCTGCCGGATACGTACGTAATGGTCTGCATGAGGCAGGCGATAAAGAGCCCATGCTGCCATCACTTCTTCTGTTTGATGATGTAGTTAGTGACTCGGACATTGGAGATGAGCTCGCCCGAAGTGTCCTTGATATCCACATTCCACACATGGAGGGTGGAACCCTTGTGAAGCAGACGGGCATAGGCCGTGACGGTATCGCCCTCGGCCACTGCCTTGACATGGCTGCCACTGACCTCGATGCCCACACAGGCACAGCCGGGACAGAGGCTGCAGGAACCCACTCCCGCCACATTCTCAGCCAAGGCCAGCGAGGCACCGCCACTGAGGAAGCCGAAGGGCTGACGGTTGCGCTCATCGACTCGCATGCATGCCTTACAAGTATCGTCCTCTGGGGTGGAGAGAAACTCCATCCCGAGGGCGGTACTCAGGTTAGGCTTATCGTTGATAATCTGTTTGATTTTCTCTACGTCCATCCTCCTTACTTGAACAAAGAATACTCTGGCACACTCCATGC
>DFGG01000056.1 GCA_002371695.1 bacterium UBA3756 | reverse complement strand
CCGCTGTATCGGATGCGGACGTTGTCACCTCTCATGTATGGATGGCGGTCACCAAGCCATCGTCTTTGATACCGCTACGCGTCAGCCGCGCATCGTGGGGGCCAAGTGTGTGGGGTGCCATCTCTGCCGACTCGTCTGTCCGACGTCTGCCATCGGTCTCTCAAAGCGCGTCACCAAACGCAGTCAACCAAGTTGATAATTCATAATTTCGGCAATTTTATTTGGGTATTTGCATTAATTATAGTACCTTTGCACACCAAAGACAAAGTATTGCGATGAAGAAGATATTCTTGGTATATGTTGTAGGCTATTTGATATTGCTCATATCGATGCTGGGATTGCAGTACGTGTACCCGAAACTGGAGCTGCACCTACTGTTGAACTCATGCCATACAAAGCTCCAAGATACCTTCTTTACGTATTACTCCATGTTGGCAGAAGGACCATTGTATGTCCTGGCACTGCTTCCTCTCCTGTGGAAGAAATTTAGACTGGTTCTTTTCTTTGCCCTTTGTGAATTGTCGGGAGGTTCTGTATTGCAGATACTCAAGCACCTCATCAGCATGCCACGCCCTGCCAGTGAGTTTGAGAACATGCCTGATGGGTTATTGCCAGTGGTGGAGGGTGTCAGCTTGCATAGTGGTAATTCCTTCCCGTCTGGCCACGCTTCCACCTTCTTCATCTTCAGTACCTGTTGTGCTCTCCTTGTGGCTTACTTTTATCGGCGGAAAGTCGAAAAAGCGAACTGTTGGTTGTGGATATTTCTGGGTTTCCTGCTGTTGCTGCTATTGGTACTCGCCGCATTGGGAGCCTATTCTCGCGTCTACCTGTCGCAACATTTCCTATCGGATGTCTGCATGGGGAGTGTCATAGGGTTTATAACCCCTTGCCTGATGTTTTACTTTGGCAGGCAAAGTATCCTGAAGCTTAAATCGAGTGATATAAAATGATGTGTTGCCTGAATTGAGGCAGTTTTATTTGGGCGTGAAGTGAGGGTGATTCAAAAAAAAGAGTTACCTTTGCAACTAATTGGCGTTTTCTTTCGTCAAACAGACAGAAAGAAATTAAAAGAAAAAAGAAAAAGGGAAAAAAGACATGGATATGAAAAGGTATTTAATTGCAATCGCCATGATGCTGACGCTCAGCCTGACAGCCGGAGCCGCAGCACAGAAGCATCGCCACACGCCGCGTACGGAGCAGGTGGACACCACTCAGAACAATCAGGATGCCATCGAGGCCTATTCGGACACGACGAGTACTGACACCGCCAGTTACACGGGGGGAAGCAGCGTCAGCTGGACGCAATCCGACAGCCTCTCTGAGGAGGAGGCCAAGGAGGTGCTCAGGGAGGTGTTCGGTGGTTTTGGCGGTATCTTCGGCTCAGGCATCGCCCTGGGGATGGTAGCCATCGTGGTCATCTTCCTGCTGTTGCCGCTACTGTTCGTCATCGCTATCATCGCTATATTCTACTTCGTTAACAAGAACCGTCGCGAGCGCTATAAACTGGCACAGATGGCTATCCAGAACGGGCAGCCCATCCCCGAGGAGTTCCTCAAACAGACGTCGTCGACTGTGAACGATGACTACCAGGCGGGCATCCGACAGATGTGTCTTGGCGTGGGCCTGGCCATCCTGCTGGGATTTATGATAGAAGAGGTGGGTGTAGGTATCGGTGCGCTGGTGTTCTTCATCGGACTGGGTAAATGGTACATCGCCCGTCAGAACCGTAACAACGGCAGTGACCCGCTCGGTGGACAGATGGACAATAATAGTAATAACAACTCAAATATTCAGAATTATGACTAAGAGACTGATGCGTTCAAACGATAGAGTGTTCGCCGGCGTATGTGGCGGACTGGCAGAGTATTTCGACTTCGATCCCGTACTGGTGCGAATCGGTTACGCTTTCCTGACAATCTTTACAGCCTTCAGCGGACTGATCTTCTATCTGGTGCTGTGGCTGGTGATGCCAGAAAAGAACTGGATTGAACAGAAGTAGGATCCTGTTGATAGTCTATACAGGTGGCAGAGCTCAGCGACATAGCATTGGTGACGCAGGTGGCGGTGTTTCGGGACAAGCGGGCTTTCGACCAACTTGTCAGGAAGTACCAGTCGCCTGTGCGTCGGTTCTTTCTGAACCAGACGCTGGGCGATGAGCAGCTGAGCGACGACTTGGCACAGGAGACCTTCGTCAAGGCCTATCTGAACATCACCATGTTTCGCGGCCTCTCGAGTTTCTCCACCTGGCTGATGCGGATAGCCTATAATGTGCTGTACGACGAAATCCGTTCACGGCGACAGACAGATGACGTTGACAGTTCTGCTGCCGCTAAACGACTCTCCACTTCGGGCGATGCCAATATGAAGATGGATATATATCAGGCCCTTGCGCTGTTGAAGGATGAAGAGCGTACCTGCATCACGCTGCAACTCATCGACGGCTATCCGATTGACCAGATCAGTCGGATAACGGGCATTGGAGAGAATACGGTGAAGTCGCACCTGCGACGAGGAAAAGAGAAAATGGCAAACTATTTAAAAGCTAATGGATATGACAGAAAATGACGACAGATTGATAGAACAATTCTTCAAGGAGGCATCCGCTCAGCAGATAGCCGACGATGGATTTACGGAGCGGGTGATGAGTAGCTTGCCTGATGCTCGGCCAAGCAAGACCCGTCAGCTCTCCAGACTGTGGACTTGGTTCTGCATCTTCGTGGGTGGGCTGATGTTCTTCCTACTGAATGGGTGGGAGTCGCTGAAGGCCAGCGTTCTGGCTATCCTCAATACAATGTTCACCTCGCTGAGTGTGATGGTCACCACGGCTCCGACGACTGATCTTCGTCTGGATCCGGTTCTGCTTCTCTTACTGCTGGCATTTGTTTTAATCGTCCTTCCTTATCAAACAGCCCGTAGGTTGTCGACAACACTCTGAACTCCGTGCGACGGTTCAACTGGTTGCACTGTTCCTGCTCTTCC
>DFGG01000078.1 GCA_002371695.1 bacterium UBA3756 | reverse complement strand
ACTTCAGGCACCAAGGCACGCCCCTCATCATTCTTGGCGGCAGCGATTTCTATCGAGGTAATCAGATTCTCCTTACCGTCAGTGCGGAACTGGCCGATGGGCAGTTGAGAGCCGGTGAAGACGACAGGCTTGGTCAGATTCTCCAGCATATAGGAGAGGGCAGAGGCGGTGTAGGCCATCGTATCGGTGCCGTGAAGCACGACGAAACCGTCGTAGTCCTGATAGCGGTCGGCAATGCAATGACTGATATCCGTCCATCGGGCAGGAGTCATGTTGCTGGAGTCGATGGGCGGCTGAAACTGATAAGTGTCTATCTTGGTGTCGAGCTGCTTCAGCTCCGGCACATGATACAGAAGGTGTTCGAAATCGAAGGGTTCCAAGGCCCCGGTCTTCGGGTTATGGTTCATACCGATGGTGCCTCCTGTATAGATTAATAAAACTCTGCTCTGCATGGGCTATCTTAAACGTTTACGTGTTATTTTTTGCAAAGATAGCTTTTTTCTGCGGAATATTTACTATCTTTGCACGGAAATTTAAAACTTACAACTAAAACAACAAATTATGAAGCAATTTAACGACGATAATTTCGTTCTCGAAACCGAGGTTGCGCAGAAGCTTTACCATGAGCATGCTGCCAAGATGCCAATCATTGACTATCATTGTCACCTCATTCCTGAAATGGTGGCCAACGATCATCGTTTCAAGTCTATCACCGAGTTGTGGCTTGGCGGCGACCACTACAAGTGGCGTGCTATGCGTACCAATGGTGTGGAAGAGCGTTACTGCACAGGTAAGGATACCAGCGACTGGGAGAAATTTGAGAAGTGGGCTGAGACCGTGCCTTACACTTTCCGTAATCCCCTTTATCACTGGACTCACCTGGAGCTGAAGACTGCATTTGGCATTACCAAGCAGTTGAATCCGAAGACGGCCCGTGAAATCTTCGACGAGTGTAACGAAAAGCTCAAGCAGCCAGAGTTCTCTGCCCGTGGTCTGATGAAGCATTACAACGTGGAGTGCGTGTGCACCACCGATGATCCCGTCGACGATCTGCACAACCATATCGAGTATGCCAAGCACAAGGCTCAGGATGATCCCATCATGATTCCTGCCTGGCGTCCTGACAAGGCCATGAACATTGAGAAGCCTGAGTTCGCCAAGTATGTAGAACAGCTCGCACAGGTCAGCGGTGTCACCATCAACAAGTTTGCTGATATGGTTGACGCTCTGCAGAAGCGCCATGACTTCTTTGCTGAGCAAGGTTCGAAGCTCTCCGATCATGGTATCGAGGAGTTCTACAACGAGCCGTATACCGACTCTCAGATTGAGACCATCTTTGACAAGGCTATGCGTGGTCAGCAGCTCTCTGAGTACGAGACACGCCAGTACAAGAACTGCTTCCTCACCGTGATGGCCGAGATGGACGCCGATGCAGGCTGGACACAGCAGTTCCACTATGGTGCCATCCGCGACAACAATACGGCTATGTACAACCAGCTGGGCCCTGACACAGGCTTCGATTCTATTGGCGAGTTCAACACAGCCAAGGCTATGTCTGCATTCCTGAATAAGCTCAACATGAAGGGTAAGCTCACGCGTACCATATTATATACACTGAATCCCTGTGCCAACGAAGTGATTGCCACTATGCTTGGTAACTTCCAGGGTGGAGAGCCCGGAAAGATCCAGTTTGGTTCGGGCTGGTGGTTCAACGACCAGATGGACGGTATGATTCGCCAGATGAATGCTCTTTCTGTACTGGGTCTGCTGAGTCGTTTCGTGGGTATGCTTACGGATAGTCGCTCGTTCCTCTCTTATCCGCGTCATGAGTATTTCCGTCGCATCCTCTGCAACATTCTTGGCAACGATGTAGAGAAAGGCCTCCTGCCTTGCGACATGGAGATTCTCGGACGGATGGTTGAGGATATTTCCTACAACAACGCTCGCCGTTACTTCAAGTTCTATTAAATCATAAAGTTGAGGGAGTTTATCAAAAACTCCCTCATTTTTTTGCACAAACGAAATATTTACATTACCTTTGCACGCAATTAAGACACAAACAGACATAACGATATGTGCGGAATAGTAGGATATATAGGCACAAAAGAAGCCTTTCCAGTACTGATAAAAGGATTACGCCGACTGGAATATCGTGGTTACGACTCGGCTGGCGTGGCTCTGATTAACACTAATGGCGACTTGAACGTCTACAAGGCGAAAGGAAAAGTCGACAACCTCGTGGAGTTTTGTTCGGACAAGGATGTGAGCGGCACCATTGGCATCGCTCATACGCGTTGGGCCACCCATGGAGAACCCTCCAGTCGTAATGCCCACCCGCACTATTCTGAGAGCCACAACCTGGCCATCATCCACAACGGTATCATCGAGAATTATGCCGACATCAAGGAGAAGCTGATGGCGAAAGGTATTCATTTCAAGAGCGACACCGATACGGAAGTGCTGGTACAGCTCATAGAGTATATTCAGGTGCACAAGCAACTTGATTTGCTGACCGCCGTCCAGGTGGCTTTGTATCAGGTGATAGGTGCCTATGCTATTGCCGTGCTCGATAAGCGCAACCCCGAACAGATTGTGGCTGCACGCAAGCAGAGTCCGCTGGTGGTGGGTATCGGTGAGAATGAGTTCTTCCTGGGGTCTGACGCCAGTCCTATCGTGGAGTATACCGACAAGGTGGTATATTTGGAAGATGGCAATATCGCCGTCATCCGTCGTGACAAGGAACTTAAGGTGGTGAGCATTCTGGGCGAGGAACAGGAACTGAAGGTGAAGACTGTCGATATCGACTTGGGACAGATAGAGAAGGGCGGCTATCCGCACTTCATGCTCAAGGAGATCTTCGAGCAACCAGAGTGCCTGACGAACTGCATGCGAGGCCGCGTGAACGTGGATGCCGACCATGTGACTCTGTCTGCCCTGATAGACTATCGCCGACAGTTACTCGATGCGAAACGCATCGTGATTGTGGCCTGCGGTACATCCTGGCATGCTGGTCTGATAGGTAAGCAGATCATTGAGCAATTGTGCCGAATCCCCGTTGAGGTGGAGTATGCCTCAGAGTTCCGCTACCGCAACCCAGTAGTGGGCAAGGGCGATGTGGTGATAGCCATCTCGCAGAGCGGCGAAACAGCCGATACGCTGGCTGCTGTACAATTGGCCAAGGAGAAAGGAGCCTTCATCTATGGTATCTGTAATGCCATTGGCTCTAGCATACCTCGCGCCACGAATACTGGCACCTATATTCATGTGGGGCCTGAGATCGGTGTGGCATCGACGAAGGCTTTCACCGGGCAGGTGACAGTGCTCGTGATGTTTGCTCTGGCTCTCTCAGAAGCCAAGGGCACCGTGAAGCGCGACGAGTATCTGAAGATTGTGAAGGGACTGAGCGAGATTCCTATGAAGATACGGGAGGTATTGCAGACCAACGAACGGGTGGCTGATCTCGCACGTACATTTACTTATGCTCATAATTTCCTTTATCTGGGGCGTGGCTACTCTTATCCAGTGGCACTTGAGGGGGCTCTGAAACTGAAAGAAATCAGTTACATCCATGCCGAGGGCTATCCTGCTGCCGAGATGAAGCATGGCCCTATAGCACTCATCGACTCTGATATGCCGGTAGTGGTGATTGCCACTCATAATGCGATGTACGAGAAGGTGCTGTCGAATATTCAGGAAATCAAGGCGCGTCAGGGTAGGGTGATAGCTCTCGTCTCGAAAGGCGATGACACAATCGCGAAGATTGCTGACGAAGTAATAGAGCTGCCAGACGTGCAGGAGTGTCTGGAGCCGCTCGTGGCGACGATACCCCTGCAGCTGCTGGCTTATCACGTAGCTGTCTGCAAGGGCAAGAACGTTGACCAACCAAGAAACTTGGCAAAATCAGTAACAGTGGAATAAATATCAGGGCGATTCGTTTTATTGACGTTTCGCCTTTTTTATAACTAACAGGAAAAGATGAAAGATGTAACACTCGTCCTGCAGGACGGAACAGAATTCAGAGGGAAGAGCTTCGGCTACGATAAGGAAGTGGTCGGAGAGGTGGTGTTCAACACGGCCATGATGGGTTATCCTGAGAGTCTGACAGACCCCAGCTATGCGGGGCAGATGCTCGTGATGACTTATCCACTGGTGGGAAACTATGGTGTACCCCCGTTTAGCGTGGGTGATAATGGTATACCCGATTTTATGGAGAGCGGCCGTATTTATGCCAAGGCCCTCATCGTCAGCGACTATTCCGAGAAATATTCTCACTGGAATGCCGTAGAGAGCCTGGGTGAATGGCTCCGTCGCGAGCAGGTACCAGGTGTGACAGGCATCGACACCAGGGCCCTGACGAAGGTGCTCCGAGAGCAAGGTGTGATGATGGGCAGAATCATATTCCCGAATACTCTGGATCACCCGGATAATCCGGAAAATCCGGAAAATCCGGATAATACCAAAGAAGATTACGGCGCCATCAACTGGGTAGAGCGTGTGAGCTGCAAGGATATTATCCGCTACAACGAGGGCGCTGGCAAGAAAGTGGTACTCGTCGACTGCGGCGTGAAGGCCAATATCATCCGTTGCTTGGTTAACAGAGGCTGCGAGGTCATCCGCGTGCCCTGGAACTACGACTATACGGCGATGGATTTCGACGGACTCTTCCTGGCCAATGGACCTGGCGATCCAGACAAGTGCGTCGAGGCTGTAGAGGTGCTGCGCAGACAGATGTCAACTTCGCGAAAACCCATCTGTGGCATCTGTATGGGCAATCAGTTGCTGGCCAAGGCTGGTGGTGCTACCATCTACAAGCTGAAATATGGTCATCGGAGCCACAACCAACCTGTACGTGAGATAGGTACGAACCGTTGCTATGTGACGAGTCAGAATCATGGTTATGCCGTTGATGGTTCTACGCTTGGCAACGACTGGCGCGAATTGTTCGTGAATATGAACGACGGCTCCAACGAGGGAATCCGCCATCAGACCAATCCCTGGTTCTCATCGCAATTTCATCCCGAAGCCTGCTCGGGTCCTGTAGATACTGAGTTTATGTTTGACCGTTTTTTGAAGACATTATGAAAGATCAGAATATCAAGAAAGTCCTGTTGCTTGGCTCAGGCGCTCTGAAGATAGGCGAAGCCGGAGAGTTCGACTATAGTGGCAGTCAGGCCCTGAAAGCCCTGAAGGAAGAGGGCGTGGCCACAGTTCTTATCAATCCCAATATTGCGACGGTGCAGACTTCCGAAGGTGTGGCCGACGAGGTCTATTTCCTGCCTGTCCAGCCTTATTTCGTGGAGCGTGTCATTGAGAAAGAGCGTCCTGACGGCATCCTGTTGGCCTTTGGAGGACAGACCGCCCTGAATTGTGGTGTGGAACTCTATCGGAGCGGCGTGCTCGATAAGTATGGCGTCAAGGTACTGGGTACACCCGTACAGGCCATCATGGACACCGAAGATCGTGAACTCTTTGTACGCAAGCTCGATGAGATAGGCGTGAAGACGATCAAGAGTCATGCCTGCGAGAATATCGACGCCGCCCGCCAAGCTGCCCGTGAACTGGGCTATCCCGTCATCCTGCGTGCTGCTTATGCCCTGGGAGGTCTTGGATCTGGCTTCTGCGACAATGAGGAGGAACTGGACCGTCTGGCAGAGAAGGCATTCTCTTTCTCGCCTCAGGTGTTGGTGGAAAAGAGCCTGAAAGGCTGGAAAGAGATAGAATATGAGGTGGTGCGCGATCGTTATGACAACTGCATCACCGTCTGCAACATGGAGAACTTCGACCCGCTGGGCATCCATACTGGCGAGTCGATCGTGGTGGCTCCCAGTCAGACGCTCACCAACTCTGAATACCACAAGCTGAGGGCTCTGGCCATCAAGATTATCCGTCATATTGGCATAGTAGGTGAGTGTAATGTGCAGTATGCTTTCGACCCGCAGTCGGAGGACTATCGCGTCATTGAGGTGAATGCCCGCCTGTCGCGTTCTTCGGCTCTGGCCTCCAAGGCTACGGGCTATCCCCTGGCCTTTGTAGCAGCCAAGTTAGGTATGGGCTACGGGCTGTTTGAACTGAAGAACTCCGTCACCAAGACCACTTCGGCCTTCTTCGAGCCGGCTCTCGACTATGTGGTGTGCAAGATACCCCGTTGGGACTTGTCTAAGTTCCATGGCGTCGACAAGGAATTGGGCTCTTCGATGAAGAGCGTGGGTGAGGTGATGGCCATCGGGCGCACCTTCGAGGAAGCCATTCAGAAAGGTCTGCGCATGATAGGGCAGGGGATGCACGGTTTCGTGGAGAACAAGGAACTGACAATTTCCGATATCGATGCGGCACTCCGTGAACCTACCGACAAGCGCATCTTCGTCATCTCCAAGGCGATGCACCTGCCGGAGTACGACATCGACAAGATTCACCAACTGACAAAGATAGACCGTTGGTTCCTGGAGAAACTGCAGCACATTATCGACATTGACGAACGGCTGAAGCGGCAGAACATCAATACGCTTGAGGCCGATTTGCTGCACGAGGCAAAGGTCTATGGCTTCACTGATTTCCAGATTGCTCGTGCCGTCGGACTGGAACAAGAGCTCGGCAACATGCACAAGGCACTCTTCCTGGTGCGCAATCGCAGAAAACAGCTGGGCATACTGCCTGTGGTGAAGCAGATCGACACGCTGGCTGCTGAGTATCCTGCACAGACCAACTATCTCTACGTGACCTATTCGGGTACGGCGAGTGACATCCACTACGAGCACGACCAGCGTAGCATCATCGTTTTGGGCTCGGGGGCTTACAGGATAGGTTCCTCTGTCGAGTTCGACTGGTGTGGCGTGCAGGCTCTCAGCACCATCCGTAAGGAGGGCTGGCGCAGTGTGATGATCAACTATAACCCAGAAACCGTATCTACAGACTATGACATGTGCGACCGTCTCTACTTCGACGAGCTGACCTTTGAGCGTGTGCTCGACATCATCGACCTGGAACAGCCGCATGGCGTCATTGTCAGTACGGGGGGACAGATACCCAACAATCTGGCCGTCTATCTCGACGAGGCTGGCGTGCGCATCCTGGGTACTCAGGCACAGGATATCGACGGAGCAGAAGACCGGGCCAAGTTCTCACAGATGCTCAATGAGTTGGGTGTTAACCAGCCCGAATGGAGCGCACTGACCTCGATGGCTGACATCAGCCGTTTCGTAGAGCGTGTGGGCTATCCCGTTCTGGTTCGCCCCAGCTATGTACTCTCGGGAGCAGCCATGAATGTCTGTTCCAATGAAGACGAGCTGGAGCGCTTTCTCCAGCTGGCTGCCAATGTGTCGGAGGATCACCCCGTAGTGGTTTCGAAATTCATCGAGCACGCCAAGGAGATAGAGATGGACGCTGTGGCCAAGGACGGCGAGATTCTTGCCTATGCCATCAGTGAGCACATTGAGTTTGCGGGTGTTCACTCCGGCGATGCTACCATTCAGTTCCCTCCGCAGAAACTCTATGTGGAGACGGTGCGCCGCATCAAACGCATCTCCAGACAGATAGCCAAGGCACTGCACATCAACGGGCCGTTCAATATCCAGTATATGGCACGCGACAACGATATCCTCGTCATCGAGTGCAACCTGCGTGCTTCGCGCTCCTTCCCATTCGTATCAAAGGTGTTGAAACTGAATTTCATCGACCTGGCTACTAAAGTGATGCTGGGACTGCCCGTGGAGCGTCCGCACAAGAACCTCTTCGACCTCGACTACGTGGGCATCAAGGCCTCGCAGTTCTCCTTCAACCGTCTGCAGAAGGCAGACCCCGTACTTGGTGTCGATATGGCTTCTACCGGCGAGGTGGGCTGCATCGGCGACAATACGGATACCGCCCTGCTCAAGGCCATGCTCTCCGTGGGACAGCGCATCCCGAAGAAGACGGTGCTGCTCTCTACTGGTGGAGCCAAACAGAAAGTGGAGATGCTCGACGCTGCCCGGATGCTGCTTAATCACGGCTACGAGATCTATGCCACCGGAGGTACCTCGAAGTATCTCTCCGACAACGGTATCAGCAACACGCTCGTCCATTGGCCCAGCGAACCCGATCTGCAGCCGCAGGCCCTCACACTGCTCCATGAACATAAGATTGACATGGTGGTCAACATCCCCAAGGACCTCACGTCGCACGAACTGACCAACGGCTACAAGATCCGGCGTGCAGCCATCGACCTCAACGTGCCGCTGATCACTAACTCGCGTCTCGCCTCTGCCTTTATCCATGCTTTCTGTACCGTCGGAATTGAAGGTATAGGCATTAAATCTTGGGCAGAATACCGCTAGAATGTATTGGAAAATGCAAATATTGGTGCAATAATTTGGTTATTTCAAATTATTGCACTATATTTGCACCCAAAATGGTAATTACTGACCCAACAATATGGATGCAGGAGTAACTCTAGAATCTAAGATAAACCGAAGTGACTATAAGATTCTTATCGTCGATGACGTGATGAGCAACGTATTGTTGCTCAAGATTCTTTTGACCAATGAGAAATTTCAGGTATGTACGGCCAACTGTGGAAAAGCCTGTATCGAGCAGGCCCGCAAAGAGCATCCCGACTTGGTATTGCTCGATGTGATGATGCCCGATATCTCCGGATTCGACACTGCCGTCATCATGAAGAAAGACCCGGAGCTCAAAGAGATCCCCATCATCTTCCTCACAGCCTTGAACACCCCAGCCGATCTGGTGAAGGGATTCCAGGTGGGTGCCAACGACTTCCTCACCAAGCCTTTCAACAAGGAGGAGCTGGTGATGCGTGTCATGCAGCAGATTTCACTCGTGGCTGCCAAACGTATCATCGAAAAGCAGAACGCCGAACTCAGGGCTACGCTCAGCAACCGTGACAAGATGTATTCCGTCATTGCCCATGACTTGCGATCGCCGATGGCCAGCATCCGCATGGTACTCAATCTCGTGGTGCAGTCGGCCACTCCCGAGTCGGTGGGCCCGGAGCTCTATTCGCTGCTCGACCAGGCCAACCGCGAGTCGGAGGAGGTACACGACCTGCTCGACAATCTGCTCAAGTGGACCAAGAGTCAGACGGGACGACTGAATGTGGTGACTCAGGATCTCGACCTCAACGACATCATACCTGGCGTGGTAGACATCTTCGAGATGATTGCTGCCACCAAGAATATCAAACTCAATCTCCAGCATACGGGTGGCCCGTTGGTGGTGCGTGCCGACAATGATATGCTCAAGACCGTCGTGCGCAACTTCATGTCGAATGCCGTCAAGTTCTCACCTGAAGGCTCTACGATTGAGATTATCATGTCCTCGGATGACGATTTTGCCAAGGTCAGTGTCAGAGACCATGGCGTGGGTATTTCTGCCGATCGCCTCGGCTCTATCTTCCACAAGGGCGAGACCACCTACGGCACTGGCGGTGAGGAAGGTTCCGGACTGGGCTTGCAGCTCTGTCAGGACTTTGCCCGCAAGAATGGAGGCGACTGCATGGTAGAGTCGACGGAAGGGAAGGGCTCCACGTTCAGCGTCACTATCCCCCTAAAGAAAGACTGATGGCTACACCTATTTATATTATAGAAGAGAAGAAGCTTCGCCGCAACCTCAGGCTTATCGCTGATGTTGCGGCGAAAGCCGATATAGAGATTATCCTCGCCTTCAAGGCCTTCGCATTGTGGAAAACGTTCCCCATCTTCCGCGAGTATATCAGCGCTACTACCGCCTCTTCGCTGTCGGAGGCCCGTTTGGCTTTCGAGGAGTTCGGCGCGAAGGCGCATACCTATTCACCGGCCTATACCGACGAGGAGATTGATGAGATCATCAGCTGTTCGTCGCATCTCACGTTCAACTCTCTGTCGCAATATGCGCGCTATCATCAGCGTGTGGCAGCTGCAGGCGTTTCCGTAGGACTGAGGGTCAATCCGGAGTATTCCGAGGTGGGTACATTATTATATAATCCCTGTGCACCCGGCACCCGGTTCGGCGTCACTGCCGACAAGCTGCCGGAAGTGTTGCCCGACGACATTGAAGGCTTCCATTGTCATTGTCACTGCGAGAGTGGGGCAGACGTATTCCAGAGGACGTTGGTGCATATAGAGGAAAATTTCTCGAAGTGGTTCCCGCAGCTGAAATGGATCAACTTCGGAGGCGGTCATCTGATGACCCGAAAGGACTACGATGTCGATTTGCTTATTCGTCTGATGCAGGACTTTCACAAGCGCTATCCTTGGCTGAAGGTGATCTTGGAACCTGGTAGCGCTTTTGCCTGGCAGACGGGTCCCTTGGTATCGCATGTGGTGGATATCGTAGAGGACAAGGGTATTAAGACAGCCATTCTTGATGTGAGTTTCACCTGCCACATGCCCGACTGTCTGGAGATGCCGTATTATCCTGATGTCCGCGGGGCGGTTTTCTGGGAGGATTCAGAGTCCTCGGAAAATTCGGAATATGCTGATTATCGCTATCGCCTTGGGGGAAACAGCTGCCTGAGTGGTGACTTCATGGGTTCGTGGCAGTTTGATCATGAGCTGCAGATAGGCGAGGAAGTGATTTTTGAGGATATGATTCATTATACGACTGTTAAGACCAACACTTTTAATGGCGTTACACACCCCTCGATAGGTCTGCTTCATGCCGATGGACGATTGGAGGTTTTGCGCGAGTTTGGGTACGAAGATTACCGAAATCGGATGGATTAGAGCCTCCAGAATGGCCTTTTTTCGATGAAATGAGCGATTTTTGAAAAAAAAATGCCAAAAAAGTTTGCCAGTTCCGAAAA
>DFGG01000152.1:15807-16360 GCA_002371695.1 bacterium UBA3756 | reverse complement strand
AACGAGGTGGCTCCCAACCAGTTCGAGCTGGCCCCCATCTTCGAAGAGACCAACCTGGCCGTCGACCACAACATGCTGCTCATGTCGGTGATGAAGCGAGTGGCCCGCAAGCACGGCTTCCGCGTGCTGCTCCACGAGAAGCCCTTTGCCGGTATCAACGGCAGCGGCAAGCACAACAACTGGAGCCTCTCCACCGACAACGGCATACTGCTCCACGCCCCTGGAAAGACCGCAGAGCAGAACCTGCGCTTCGCCACCTTCATCGTGGAAACACTGATGGGCGTCTATCGCCACAACGGCCTGCTCAAGGCCTCCATCATGAGTGCCACCAATGCCCATCGCCTGGGAGCCAACGAAGCACCTCCTGCCATCATCAGCTCCTTCCTCGGCAAGCAGGTCAGCGAACTGCTCGACCACATCGAGAAGGCCGATGTCGAAGATATCCTCGCTATGGCTGGCAAGCAGGGTATGAAGATGGATATCCCCGAGATTCCAGAACTCTTCATCGACAATACCGACCGCAACCGTACGTCGCCCTTCGCCTTCACCGGCA
>DFGG01000152.1:7578-15747 GCA_002371695.1 bacterium UBA3756 | reverse complement strand
GGCAACCGCTTCGAGTTCCGCGCCGTGGGCTCCGAGGCCAACTGTGCCTCTGCCATGATCGCCCTCAACAGTGCCGTGGCCGAAGCCCTCGTCGACTTCAAGAAGCGTGTCGACGCACGCATCCCCGAATTCGAGAAGAAGCTCGCCGGTACAGAGCACAGCGCCGTGTTCCATGCCATCATCGAGGTGCTCCGCGAGGATATCAAGACCTGTCGTCCCATCCGTTTCGACGGCAACGGCTACAGCGATGAGTGGGTGCTCGAAGCCCAGAAGCGCGGTCTCGACGTGGAGAAGTCGTGCCCCAAGATCTTCGAGCGTTACCTCGATGCAGAGAGCATCCAGATGTTCGAGAGTCTCGGCGTGATGACCAAGAAGGAACTCGAAGCCCGCAATGAGGTGAAATGGGAGACCTACACCAAGAAAATCCAGATTGAGGCCCGCGTGCTGGGCGACATCTCCATGAACCACATCATCCCCGTGGCCACCCGCTATCAGAGTCAGCTGCTGAAGAATGTGGAGAACATGGCCGAGGTATTCTCCGTCGACAAGGCCGAGAAACTCTCTGCCCGCAACATCAAGCTCATCGAAGAGATTGCAGAGCGCACCTCAGCTATTGAGAAGGGCGTGGAGGAACTCGTCAACGCCCGCAAACTGGCCAACAAGATCAACGATGAACATGAGAAGGCCATCGCCTACCACGACAAGGTAGAGCCGAAGCTCGACACCATTCGCTACGAGATCGACAAGCTCGAACTGATCGTCGACGATGCCCTCTGGCCATTGCCCAAGTACCGCGAACTGTTATTCATCCGATAAGAAATCCACCCGGCTCCCCTCCCATTGCCATGGATGGAGCAGGGCTGGATACCGTTCAAGCAATTATTTACTTGGTTGTTTGAAAAGTTTGCGAAGGGGCCCGATGCTGTGAAGCATCGGACCCCTATTATTTTGTAGAAACAGCACATGAAAGCAGGTCAATAGGCCTGCTCATGCACGCCCTTCACGGCACGGCCGCTGGGGTCGTTCATGCCACGGAAGGCGGCATCCCATTCGAGGGCGACGGCAGTGGAACAGGCGACGCTGGCCTCACTGGGCACACTGCGGGCAGCAGACTCCGAGGGGAAATGCTCAGCGAAGATACTACGGTAGTAGTACTCCTCCTTGTTCTTCGGGGGATTGACAGGGAACCGCTCGGCGGCATGTGCCATCTGCTCGTCGCTAACAGCTGCCGAGGTGACGGCCTTCAACGTGTCGATCCAGGAATAGCCCACGCCGTCGCTGAACTGCTCCTTCTGTCGCCAGACGACGGCCTCGGGCAGCATATCGGCAAAGGCTTCGCGTAGGATTTTCTTCTCGATGGTGTCGCCGGGGCACATCTTGGCTTCGGGATTAGTGCGCATGGCCACATCGAGGAACTCCTTGTCGAGGAAGGGCACACGGCCCTCCACGCCCCAAGCCGCCAAGCTCTTGTTGGCACGCAGACAATCGTAGAGGTGCAGTTTGGAGAGCTTGCGGACGGTCTCCTCATGGAAGTCGCGGGCCGACGGGGCCTTATGGAAATAGAGATAGCCTCCGAATATCTCGTCGGCTCCCTCGCCGGAGAGTACCATCTTGATGCCCATCGACTTGATGACCCGGGCCAGCAGGTACATCGGGGTGGAGGCACGGACAGTGGTGACGTCGTAGGTCTCGATGAAGTAGATGACATCGCGGATGGCGTCGAGTCCTTCCTGGATAGTGTAGTGGATCTCGTGGTGAACGGTACCTATATGGTCGGCCACGAGTTTGGCCTTGGCGAGATCGGGTGCTCCCTTCAGTCCCACGGCGAAGGAGTGCAGACGGGGCCAGTAGGCGCGGGTCTTGGAGTTGTCCTCAATACGGTGCTCGGAGAATTTCTCTGCGATGGCCGAGATGACGGAGGAGTCGAGGCCTCCGGAGAGCAGTACGCCGTAAGGCACGTCGCTCATCAACTGTCGCCTGACGGCATCCTCCAGAGCGTCATGGATGGCAGTGACACTGGCCGGGTTATTCTTGACGGCGGCGTAGTCCATCCAGTCGCGGCGGTAATAGTTTTTAAAATTGAAGAATTGAAGAATTGAAGAATTGAAGTTCTTCCCTGCGCTGACTTCAACTTTTCCATTTTTCACTACTTCATTTTTTCCATTTTTCAATTCTTCAATTCTCCCAAAGAGGTAGCACCCGGGCAGGAAGGGCTCGTAATGCTCGCACTGTCCTTCAAGGGCCTTGAGTTCTGAGGCCACATAGATGGTGCCGTTGGCGTCGTACCCTATATAAAGAGGTATCACGCCGATGGGGTCGCGGGCGATGAGAAAGGCATCCTGCTCCTCGTCGTAGAGCACGAAGGCAAAGATGCCGCTCAGGTCTTCGAGGAAGCTGATGCCCTTGTCGCGATACAGGGCGAGGATGACCTCACAGTCGGAACCTGTCTGGAACTCATAGCGTCCCTGGTACTGCTCACGGATCATCTGGTGATTGTAGATCTCTCCATTCACGGCGAGAATCTGTTTCTTGTCTGGCGCATACAGGGGCTGGCCTCCGCTTTCGGGGTCAACGATACTCAGACGCTCGTGTGCCAGGATGGCACTGCCGCCACAATAGATTCCACTCCAGTCTGGTCCGCGATGACGGATCTTCTGACTCATTCGCAATGCTTTCTGACGCAACTCTGGCGTCTGTTCCCTGACATTCAGGATTGATACGATTCCACACATACTTTATATATTTTACTTTTCTACCTTTTCAATGTAGTTGACGAACGCTTGATTTACCAGTTTGTTGCCTCCCGGCGTGGGGTAATAGCCCGTGAAGTACCAGTCGCCATGATGACGGGGACAGGCCTCATGGAGCCCTTCAATGCTCTGGAACACCAATTGCACGGGCGACTGCATATCGGCAGGGCGCAACAACTCGACAATCTTGCGGTTAATCTCGTCCACCGTGAAGGGTGCATAGACGGCACGCACACAGTTCTGCATCTCACCGACAGGCTTGCGCAGCTCCTGGCGACAGTCGTGATACACATCGGTGACCAGTTGCCATAGACCGCGCTCCTCTATCAGGGCCATCGTGGCACAGAAGGCACAGAACTCTTCCAGGCGTGCCATGTCGATGCCGTAGTAGTCGGGGTAGCGTATCTGCGGCGACGAACTCACCATCACGATCTTCTTCGGATGCAGACGGTCGAGAATCTTGAAGATGCTCTCCTTAAGGGTGGTACCACGAACGATGGAGTCGTCGATGATGACGAGGTTGTCCTCATAAGGCCGCAGCGAGCCGTAAGTGATGTCGTAGACATGCGAGGCCAGGTCGTTGCGGGCTGCACCACCCGTGATGAAGGTGCGCAGTTTGATGTCCTTCCAGGCCACTTTCTCCATGCGTACCTCTCGGTGATGCCGACGGAAGCCCTCCATCATACCATAATAGGCCACCTCGGCTGTATTAGGGATATAGGAGAAGACGGTGTTCTCCAGGTCATCGCCCACGGCCTGCTGCACCTGGTCTACCAGCTGTTCGCCGAGCTTCTTGCGTTCCTGGTAGATCTCGGCATCAGAACCGCGACTGAAATAGATGCGTTCGAATGAACAGGCTGAGTCGCCCTTGCGGGAGATGATCTGTTCAAGACGAGGTTTCCCGGCTCTGTTGACGATCAGTGCCTCACCCGGCTTCAGTTCCCTGACATCCTCCTGACTGAGGTTGAAGGTGGTCTGGATGACAGGACGCTCGCTGGCCAGCACCACCACCTCGTCGTCGATATAGTAGAAAGCCGGACGGATGCCCCAGGGATCACGCATGGAGAACATCTCGCCCGAGCCAGTCAGTCCGCAGACGACGTAGCCCCCGTCGTAGTCGGGCATCGCCGTACGTAGCACGTTGGCCATATCGACATGGTCGTCGATATAGTGGGTGATGTCGAGGTCGGTGAGTTGTCTGGCCTTGGCCTCTCCATAGAGTCGCTCCACCTCGCGGTCGAGCCTGTGTCCCAGCCACTCCAGCATGATGTAGCTGTCGCTATAGAGTCGCGGGCACTGGCCCTGACTGGTGATCTTCCGGAAGATATCCTCAACATTGGTCATATTGAAGTTGCCGCACAGACAGAGGTTCTTGGCTCGCCAGTTATTGCGGCGCAGGAAGGGGTGGACGTATTTCAGTCCGCTCTTGCCTGTGGTCGAGTAGCGCAGATGGCCCATCAGGAGCTCGCCCGTCATCGACTGATCCACCCGGGAGAATATCTCCGAGATGGCGTCCTTGCCCTCGGCCTTCTCACGGAACATATACTCCTCTCCCGGCTGGGTGTGCAGACTCACGGTAGCGAAGCCTGCGCCCTCCTGTCCTCGGTTGTGCTGCTTCTCCATCATCAGATAGAGTTTGTTGAAGCCGTAGGCCCACGTGCCATATTTCCGCTCGTAGTAGGCCTGCGGCTTCAGCAGGCGAATCATCGCCACGCCACATTCATGCTTGAGCTGTTCCATTGATACATGCTTTGATAAAGTCCATAAACAGGGGATGGGGATGCAGCACCGTCGAGGAATACTCGGGGTGGAACTGCGTGCCGATGTACCAGCGCAACGAGGGTATCTCGACAATCTCCACCAAGTCGGCTGTGGGATTGACGCCCACACACTTCATGCCTGCCTGTTCGAATGCCTCCCGATAGGCGTTGTTGAACTCATAGCGGTGGCGATGACGCTCCTTGATGAGCGTCTCCTCGCCATAGGCCTGCCAGGTATGGCTACCCTCCACCAACTCACAGCAATAGGAGCCGAGTCGCATGGTGCCACCCATCTGGGTGACGCTCTTCTGCGCCTCCATCATATCGATGACGTTATGCGGAGTCTCACTGTCCATCTCGCTGCTGTTGGCATCGTGATAACCCAGCACGTTACGGGCAAACTCGATGACCATCATCTGCATGCCCAGACAGATGCCGAAGGTGGGCAGGTCGTGTGTACGGCCATACTCGGCGGCGATGATTTTTCCTTCGATGCCACGGTTGCCGAAACCGGGACAGACGACGATGCCGGCCATGCCAGACAGTTGCTCAGCGACATTCTCCCTACTGATGCTCTCGCTGCTGACAAAATGTATCTTTGCTTTCACATTATTATATATACCCGCCAGGCAGAGGCTCTCGCGGATGCTCTTGTAGGCATCCTGCAGGTCATACTTCCCCACCAGGGCGATGTCGACCTCACGGTTTGCCTTCCGCTGCTTGTCCAGGAAATCGTGCCACGGCTTCATCGCCGGAGTCATTCCCGACGTTCCGTCGCCTACCCGTAGCCTTTCACCCACGGGAATGTCCATCTTCCGTAGGATAGCCGCGTCAAGGTTCTGCCGCTGCATGTTCACCGGCACTTCATAGATGCTCGGCATGTCCTCACTCTGCACCACGCACTCCAAGTCGACATTACAGAACGATGCCACCTTCAGACGCATCGTGTCGTCGAGGTGGCGCTCGGTGCGCAGCACGAGGATGTCGGGCTGAATCCCCATACCCTGCAGTTCCTTCACTGAGTGCTGCGTCGGCTTAGTCTTCAATTCGTCAGCCGCCTTCAGATAGGGCACGTAGGTCAGATGTACGCACACAGCATTCCGGCCCAGTTCCCACCGCAACTGGCGTATCGCCTCCATGAACGGCGCACTCTCGATGTCGCCGATGGTGCCGCCCACCTCGGTGATCACGAAGTCGTATTCTCCTTCCCTCAGCATCCTCCGCTTAATCTCGTCGGTGATGTGAGGCACCACCTGGATGGTCTTGCCCAGATAGTCGCCACGTCGCTCCCGCTCGATGACGGCCTTGTAGATACGGCCAGTCGTGACAGAGTTGTCGCGGGTGGTGCGGATGCCGGTAAACCGCTCATAGTGGCCCAGGTCGAGGTCGGTCTCAAAGCCGTCGTCAGTCACGTAGCACTCGCCGTGCTCGTATGGGTTCAGAGTCCCCGGGTCGATGTTGATATAGGGGTCGAACTTCTGGATGGTCACTTTGTAGCCACGTGCCTGCAGCAGCTTGCCGATACTGGCGGAGATAATGCCCTTACCTAACGAAGAGACTACGCCGCCTGTGACAAAAATGTACTTTGTTTGCATCATATATATCTTATCTTAAACGTCATTCAAGCATAATCCCTCCCCACCGTTGTCCAACGGCAGAGAGGGGAACCTGGCAAAGATTAAGGTTGCAGCGTAAAGCCGAGAACCAGGTATGCCTTCTGTGAGCAGGGGTTGCCCGTCAACTGCCCGAAGATTGGGATGGAGAACGAATCGGTCACCCGTATCTCCTTCGTCGCTCGCACTGACAGGTTGGTCACAGCAAACCCTGTCGTGCCGTATGACGTGGTGGCGAACGGTACGGCTCCGGCCGTGGCTGTCCAGTCTACCGTGACGAGCCGGAACGGGACGCTGACCTCGAAGTAGCTGCTGTAGGCCCGCTTACCGCTATTGTTCGTGCCGTCGTTGCCGGCGAAGTTGGTGTACCACTGCAGGGCCACGGGGCCGAAGTCGTAGCCGATGTTGGCCTCGAACAGGTGGTTGGTGCCGTGGGCATCGTATTTGAAGTAGCGCGCATCAGGGTCGAGACCCTCCGAGAACCAGTAGTCGGTGATGCCGATATTCAGACCGCCGGTACTGTAGGCCAGTGTCAGGTCAAACTCCTTCACGTCGTCCTTGTTCGACAGGCCGTACGAGCCCCAGGCCGTCAGGCTCAGGCCCTTGTAGCCCACGCCGAGTGTCGGCTGCACGGCCACGTCGCCGCACTTCTGGCCACGCCAGATGTATTCGTTCACGAAGTCGGCCGCGACGTTCGTCTCTACTTTATCCTGTGCAAGGGCGGTGCTACTAAGCACCAGTCCCATTGCTAATATAACAATCTTTTTCATATCCTTCAATGATCAATCTTCAATGTTCAATCTTCAATGTTCAATCTTCAATGTTCAATGTTCAATCTTCAATCTCAGTTATAACAGCTCTCCCCGTGCTCATAGATGTCGAGCCCCTCATCCTCGATGCGGCTATCGACACGCAAGCCGTGAACCTTCTTGATGCCATAGAACAGGATGATGCCACAGGCTGCCGCCCAGAGGTCGATCATCAGGATACCAAAGCACTGGGCACCGAAGAATCCCCAGCCGTGGCCGTAGAAGACGCCATTGCTCACGGAGAGCAGACCCGTCATCAGCGTGCCGAGGATTCCGCACACACCATGAACGGACGAGGCACCCACGGGGTCGTCGATATGCAGACGATGGTCGATGAACTCGATGGCGTAGACCAGCACGAGACCGCAGACGAGACCGATGACGACTGCTCCCAGAGGACTGACCAGGTCGCAACCCGCCGTGATGCCCACGAGTCCGGCCAGCACACCGTTGAGCGTCAGCGAGAGCGAAGGCTTACCATATTTATAATAGGTGAGGAACATCGTGGCCGTACCAGCTGCCACTGCTGCCAGATTGGTGGTGAGGAACACATGCGAGATGGCTACACGGTTCACTTCACCAGAGGCAGCCAGCTGCGAGCCGGGATTGAAACCAAACCAGCCCAGCCACAGGATAAACACGCCCAGGGCAGCCATGGCCAGGTTGTGACCGGGAATGGCGCGGCTCTTGCCATCGGCACCATACTTGCCGCGACGGGGACCCAGGGCGATGGCACCCACCAGTGCCAGCACACCACCCACACTGTGGACGATGGCCGAACCGGCAAAGTCGTGGAACACGTCGCCGAAGGTCGTCATCATGAAAGAGTCTTCTGCCGCATTCGACAGCCAGCCTCCACCCCACGTCCAGTGACCTTCCACGGGGTAGATAATCAGCGAGATGACGGCACTATAGACGAGATACATCGAGAACTTGGTGCGCTCGGCCATGGCACCGCTGACGATGGTAGCCGAGGTGGCACAGAACACGGTCTCGAAAATCAGGAAACCCTCCACGGGCAGGTCGCCCTTATAGAATGAGAGGTCGCCCCAGTTGGGGGCACCGATGAATCCTGCGCCCTCGTTTCCGAACATAAAGCCGAAGCCGATAAAGAAGAACAGCAGTGAGCCGAACATGAAGTCGACGAAGTTCTTCATCAGGATGTTTGCCGTGTTCTTCGATCGCGTGAAACCTGCCTCGCACAGGGCGAACCCGGGCTGCATCCAGAAAACCAACA
>DFGG01000152.1:0-7522 GCA_002371695.1 bacterium UBA3756 | reverse complement strand
CATGGCTGCCAACAGCATCCATACGGTATCGAGTGATAATCCAATTTCGTTCATAATCTGTTTGTGTTTGTTTTGTTACCCTTGTTGTTTACTTCTTGTCTCTCAGTACCGTGTCGCCATTCTCACCCGTACGGATGCTCCAGGTGTCTATCACGTCGCTCACGAAGATACGACCATCGCCGACATTGCCCGTGTGGGCCACCTTGAGGATGACCTTGACAGTGGGCTCGAGGATGACATCGCGGCACACAATGGTGATGGCCACACGCTCAATGACATCGGTGGAGTACTGTACGCCACGGTAGACACGTTCCTGTCGGCTCTGTCCGATGCCATGCACGTCGTGGTACTCAAACCAGTCTATATCCGACGAGAGCAGGGCTTCCTTAACCTCGTCGAACTTGGTCTTGCGGATAATTGCTTCAATCTTTTTCATACCTTAATACCTTAATTAAATCTAATCACACTTTGAAAGTCTTATCGCCGGCGAAGCGTTCTACTGAACTCTTAACGGGTGCAAAGTTACGACATTTTGTAAGCAAAACGAGGCAAACGCTTCCAATAATTAAGAAGAAAACAAATCCTACTAGACATTTTGTCACGATTAAGCCTATCAAGGTTACGAATCGTAAGCAAATAACCTCCATTTGCTTACAAGTTGACATCTGAAGCTAAAAGTCACTTACTCACACATCAAGTAGAAAAATCAGGAATTTGTAGCGTCTTCTGACATATTTCTGCCAAATCTTGCGCAGAAGTCTAAAGAAATTTGTAATTTTGCAGACGCATAGTGACCTTCGGGCTGCTGTGCAGACATCATGGACATAGGCGTTTTCTGGACGCCTTGGTTTTGACTGAGTAAGAACTTCGCAAACTCGAACTGATTGTCAAAAACAAGGCAACGGGGGACGCCCCTTGGGGATGTTTATAGACAGCCCATATTGTGTATATGCACGGGTGGCGTGACTGCTATCGGTGTATCTGTATGGGTGATTACTATAGCATTCTGCGTGGGGCTTTCTGCGTTGCTCGTTTCGACAATCAGGGCAATGCGAAGGCCTTTACTCAGTGGAACGGGCAACAGGACTGGCTCCACGTTTTTTATGCTCCTTGGTGTAGAGATTTGAAACATTACTAACCTCGCAGCCTTCAGGGAGCCTGGCCGCACAAATGACAAGCAGGTGGCATCAGGCATCACTCGCTATCACGCACGCTACTATGCGGCTTTGCTTACCCAACAGCAGGCCAATGGCGACTTGGGCTCATTGTCACAGTCGCTATTGAGCAGTACCGTTGACATCAATCCCCATCAGATTGATGCAGCCCTGTTTGCTTTCAGTAGTCCGCTGTCGAAAGGTGTGGTGCTGGCTGACGAGGTTGGACTTGGAAAAACCATCGAAGCAGGATTGGTGATTTGCCAGTATTGGGCTACAGGCAAACGTAAGATTCTGATAGTCTGCCCTGCCTCCCTGCGCAAGCAGTGGGAAGCAGAACTCTTAGACAAGTTCGGCATCCCCAGCGAGATACTCGACACCAGGAACTATAATGCCTACCAGCGCGAGGGTAAGAATCCGCTGAGTCCTAAGCGCGCCATTATCTGTAGTTATAATTTTGCTGCCAAGCATAAGGAACTCATACTCCTTCATGCCTTCGATTTGGCCGTGATAGATGAAGCCCACAAAATGCGCAACGTCTATCGCAGTTCTGCACGTACATCTGCTGAAGTGCGTGATGCGCTGACAGGTGTACGCAAACTCTTGTTGACGGCTACACCCTTCCAGAATTCCCTGATGGAGCTATACGGTCTGACCAGCATCATCGACGACCGCTTGTTTGGCAGTGAGAAATCCTTCCGCAAGCAATACGGTAAAGGCGAGAACCTTCAAGAGCTTCGCCAACGCATACAGAAGCTATATACCAGAACATTGCGAAAGGATGTTCGTGAATACATCAACTACACCCATCGTCTGCCTCTTACCCAGAAGTTCAAGGCTACTGACGAAGAACAGTCGCTCTATCAGGAGATAAGTGACTTCTTGCGGCGCAAGGATATCTATAGTGTACCTGCAGCCCAGCGCAAACTCACAACAATGATAGTCCGCAAGATTCTCGCATCATCAACCTACGCCCTTGTCTATACGTTGGAGCATATCAAGGAGCGCCTGGAGCGCATGCTGAAGAACGAAAAGCAAGAACGCTTTGACATTGACGATTTGGTAGATGATGAAGAATGGAACTTGGATGAATACGAAGAGTTACCAGAGGAAGAGGCGGAACTTTTCGATACAGACGAGATAGACATCCCACGGCTGAAAGCAGAAATCGCAACCATTGCAGGTTTTATTGAAAAAGCCAAAGGCATCAAGAAGGAGTCAAAGGCCAAGGCACTTAGCAAGGCTCTGAAGGAAGCATTCCAAAAGTTGGAAGAAGAGGGTGCAGAACGTAAGGCACTTATATTCACAGAATCCACCAAGACACAGGCTTTCCTCAAAGACTATCTGGAATCAACGGGTTATGATGGGCGCATCGTGCTGTTTAATGGTAAGGCCAGTGAGCCTCAGACCAATGAAATATATAAGCAGTGGTGCTTGGAGCACCCAGACAAAGTGAGTGGTATCAAGGCGGCTGACCGCAGGGCCGCTGCCGTGGACTACTTTCAGCATCAGGCAGACATCATGATTGCTACTGAGGCAGCGGCAGAGGGTTTGAACCTCCAGTTCTGTTCCTTAGTCATCAATTATGACCTCCCATGGAACCCGCAGCGCATAGAACAGCGCATTGGCAGGTGCCATAGGTATGGGCAGAAATTTGATGTGGTAGTCGTCAACTTCTTGAACACACGCAACTATGCTGATGTGCGTGTATTCAATCTGCTATCTACCAAGTTCAAACTCTTCGACGATGTGTTTGGTGCCAGCGATGAAGTGTTAGGCCAGGCAGATACGCTTGATATAGAGTCACGCATCTGGGAGATATACCAACAGTGTCGTAGCGAAGAGGAAATCAACAATGCTTTTGAGCAACTGCAAAACGAGATGCAGCAGCAGATAGACGAGCGTATGACGGAAATACGTTCACAGGTGCTGGAGAACTTCGACATCAATGTGCAGGAGCATCTGCGCATGACTCGCGATGATACGGGCATCTTTCTCAATCGCTATGAGCACATCTTCTGGGAACTCACCAAATACATGCTGAGCAAAGAGGCCGTATTTAATGACGAGCAGCACACCTTTGTGCTGCGTACACCTGTGGCTGGTCAGCGAACAGGCAAGTACGCCATGCTGAAGAATACAGACGACGCAACACCATACCGTCTGAGTAGTCCTTTGGCTCAGCATGTCATCAATAGTGCCTTGTCATTGTCGCTCGACGAGCATACAGAAATAGTCTTCGACCAACAGGCTTTGCCCATGAATGCCAACCTGCCAGACTATCTGAATGGCAGTGAGGGCTATCTGGTCTTAGCCTCTCTGGGTGTATCTGCCCTGAGTGACGAGCAATATCTGCTGTTCAATGCTTATCAGAATGATGGCACTGCGCTGTCTCAGGAGGATTGTGAAAAGCTTTTCCTGAATGGTGGAAGCGAACAGCCATCCGATATTATAACAGAAGATATTCGTTTGCACTTACAACAAGATGTCGCTCAACATTCTACAGCCAAACTGAAAGAGATTGATGCTCGCAACCTAAAATTCTTCCAGCAGGAAGAAACAAGAATCCTCCAATGGGAGCAAGACATCAACGGCGGCATTGAAGACGAAATAAAAGTTCTCAAAAACAACATTCAAGTAGCAGAGCGAGAGGCCCGTAATGCTCAGTCTGTTGTTGAGAAGATTAAACTTCAGAAAAAGGTTGCAGAATTAACTAAGAAACGGAATCAACTGAGGAAAGACTTATTTGAACGTGAAGATGAAGTTAGCCAACAGCGCCAACAGATGATTTTTGATTTAGAACAACGCATGGTGAAAGCCACAGAAACGCAGAATCTGTTTGTCATCCGATTTAAAGTAAAATAAAAGACACAAGATATGGCCATTAATTATTACGACAAGTTTGTCGCCAAACTACAAGAAATCTTCATGATGGATCATGCCGAACTGGACTTTGGCATCTATCGCATCATGAACCAGAAACGTGATGAGATCAATCGCTTCTTGCAAGTTGATTTGTTGCCACAAGTGAAAACAGCCCTGCAAGGCAGTGGAGGTAATACGCAGCAAGCCAAGCAGCGTATGGCTGAGATTGAGCAGATGTTTGCCGGTATGGATATTGAAACGCTGCCGGCTACTAACCCCCATGTTGCTGAATACAAAAAGCTGAAAGCACAGTTGGCACAAGGTGGCAGTGCTGATGATATGGAGGGAGAAGTGTTCTCCCATTTGGTGACCTTCTTCAGCCGCTATTACGATGGTGGCGACTTCCTGTCAAAACGTCGCTATAAGGACAATACCTACGCCATACCTTATAATGGCGAGGAGGTGAAGCTGCACTGGGCCAACAGCGACCAGTATTATATCAAGACCTCAGAGTATTTCCGCGACTATACCTTTGTGTTGCCTACCAGTCACCGTAAGGTTCATTTCGTGCTGAAGGATGCCACAACAGAGCAGAACAATAACAAGGCGCAGAACAACATGGAACGTCGCTTTGCGCTCTATCAACCAGAGGATGAAAACGAAAAACCCATAGAAGTAACGGCAGAGGGTGAGTTGAACATCTACTTCACCTACGAACTGATGCCAAAGGCTACGAAGCAAGACACGCTGAAAGCAGAAGCATTTGAGACAATCAAACCGCTGATACCAGAGGGCTTTGAGGAACTGTTGACCGTCAAGGCACCTACCAACAAAGAGCCAAACCGCACGCTGTTGGAGAAACATCTGACGGACTATACCGCCAAGAACTCCTTCGACTATTTCATCCACAAAGACCTGGGCGGTTTCCTCAGTCGCGAGTTGGACTTCTATATCAAGAACGAGGTGCTACATATCGATGACCTTGACCCTCAGCATATCTCCTCGCAGCTCAGCATCGTCAAGGCTATCAAGCAGGTAGGACAGAAGATTATCAAGATGCTGGCACAGTTGGAGAATTTCCAAAAGAAGCTCTGGCTGAAGAAGAAGTTCGTGGTGCAGTGCGACTATTGCATCACGCTCGACCGTGTGCCAGAGAAACTATATCCTCAGATTATTGCCAACGATGCCCAGCGCAAGGAATGGGTACGCCTTTTTGCCATCGATGAGATTAAGGGGGATTTAACGACAGAAGCCTATAGTGAGCCCTTGACCATCGAGTTCCTGAAGCAAAATCCTTTCCTTGTCCTCGATACCGCTTTCTTCGATGCTAAGTTTAAGCACCAGCTGATTGCCAGCATGGAGAATGTGGATGAGCAGACAAATGGATTGCTTATCAATAGTGAGAATTTCCAGGCGTTGGAGTTGTTGCAGGAGAAGTATAAGAAGGCTGTAGGTGGTATCTATATAGACCCCCCTTATAATACAAATGCCTCAGAAATTATCTATCGCAATGGATATAAAAACAGTTCTTGGATTTCAATGATATATGACAGATTGCTATTAGGAAAAGATCTTCTTTCTGACAATTGTATGTCATGTACGACCATAGATGATTTTCAAGTACATGAATTGTATTTTATTCTCAACTCAATTTATGGTAAAGAGAATTTCTTGGGGACTGTTATAATAAAGAATAATCCTCAAGGGCGTTCTAGCGTAACAGGTTTCCAAATTTCACATGAATATGGTCTTTTCTTTGGTGTTCAAAATGCAAAAGTTAACTGTTGGGAAAGAAATGAGAACCAGCTGTCAAGATATGGAGAAGTTGATGAAAAAGGCAATTTTGAATGGAGAAATCTGAGAGCCCAGTATAGTCAAGAATCTCCCAAAATGGTATATCCAATATTCGTGAAAACAGATTTGTCAAATTTTAGAATACCCCAGTTAGAATGGGATGAACAGTTAGGTGAATATAAAATTTTAGAGGAGCCCAATTGTGACGAGGTCGTATCTCTTCCTGTTGATGAAACAGGAAGAATAAGAACATGGAAGTATGCAATGGCAACTTTATTGCAGATGAAGGAAGATAATGATTTGGGCGTCAGAAGAGACAGAAGCGGCAAACCGTCTGTTTACTATAAAGGTCGAATGAAGAATGAGGGTATGCAGCCCTTTACAATGTGGGACAAACCAGAGTATTCTGCATCAACATTTGGAGCGAATATACTCGCTGAGATTCTTGGTAAAAATAAGTTTAGCTACCCAAAGTCTATTCATGCAGTTGAGGACTCTTTGAAGATTGAAAATGCAGATACCAATGCTGTGTTTTTAGATTTCTTTGCTGGTAGTGGGACAACGGGAAATGCCGTTATCAATTTAAATCGAACTGACAAAGGGTGTAGAAAGTATATTTTGTGCGAGATGGGCAATTATTTTGATAATGCTACAAGAGAAAGAATTATTAAGATTGTATATTGTAATGAATGGGAAAGCCAAAAGCCCCAAAACAGAACCACAGGCATCAGCCAATGCTTCAAATACATCCGCTTAGAGCAATACGAGGACACGCTGAACAATCTGGAAGTCAAGAAGCAAGAGCTGGACTTCCAGCCTGACGAGTTCAGGGAGAGCTACATGCTCAGCTATATGCTCAACACAGAGACTCGCGACTCGCTGCTGAACCTGAAATGGTTTGAAAACCCCTTTGAGATGACGCTGAAGACCACTCGCGACAACGAACTGGTTACAACGAAGGTGGATATGGTGGAGACCTTCAACTATCTGATAGGCCTGAACGTGGAGACAGAAGACTGGTATCAGGATGACAATATCTGCGTGGTGCAGGGTCGGACGCATCGTGACGGACTGAAGACACTGGTCATCTGGCGCAACTGCAAGGTGGTGGACAACAACCAGCTGTGTATGTTCTTCGACAAGATGGACTTTCGCACCCGCGACACAGAGTTTGATGTCATCTACGTGAATGGTGACAATACGCTGCCCAACCTGCGCCGTGATGAAGAACACTGGAAGGTGGTGCTGACAGAAGAAGAGTTCCAGAAGCGGATGTTTGAAGAGGAATAAAAGAAGAATTGATATGCAGAACCTATCCAGCAATATCCATCATATCGAAGAACATGAGGCGAGTATGCTCGTCCTCGTCCTTCTTCGTCAGATGAACGAAACCGTTCTTTTCGTAGAAAGGGACGGCGGAGAGATAGGCATCAACAGTGACGTAACGGAATGCGGAAGCTCCCTGTCGCACATTCAGCATTTCCAGCAATCGTCCCATAAGGTCAGTCCCAATTTGCCTGCCTCGGAAATCCAAGGATACCGCAAAACGGCCTATCTTAATTGTGGGATAACTGCGAAACTGTTTGTCACGGGGGAAATTGCTCTTAATCTTTTTCCATCTACTACCAATTACTTCATCCTTACTAATTTTGTCGTTAAGCAAGCAGAAATAGGCTGCTATACAATCATCAACCTCAAGAATGAACGTT
>DFGG01000039.1:1870-3094 GCA_002371695.1 bacterium UBA3756 | reverse complement strand
CGGATTGTCTCCATCTGGGCCCAGGACATACTGTGTAAAGGCCAGGTTCATCGCCTCATTGTAGTTGGCATATACGGTACGCGTAGTACCAAAGAAAGCAACGGCACCGCCCTTTTTGTTGTTCATCGCCGTCTCGCCGATATTGTCCTCCTGACCGTCGAAAGGCATGATGTCGCACGAGGCTGTCAGCCACAGGGGGAGTCTCAGCGAGGTAGCCTCAGCAAAATCAGGTGTCTGCAGCACCAGTTCGTGCGAGATGGCGTAGGCAGCACCATGGCCAGAATAGTTCATCATCAAGGCTCCTTCGCTCATCCTTTCCTTGATCAGTCGGGTGACATCAGGATAGCTGTTGCCCGTCGACGAAGTGGTACGGGCATAGGCATCCCAATAGATTTTTTGTACGGTATAGCCAGGATAAGTGCCTTCTACGAGAGTTGCCACACGGTCGGCCGTCGACATGTGCGAATTGCCGTTACCATCATCACCCATCACGCAAATGGTGTTCTGCCAGGCTCCGGCATAGTCGTTGTTGGCATAACCGATGGTCTTGTCGGCCAAGACAGTAGCCTCATCCAACGTACGTGCGGAGAATCGTCCCACTGCCACATCTGGTTTACCTTGATAGCTCGTACCACCGCCGGTACTTGTCTCTATCGTCTCCCCGTCGTCAAGCAGACAGAAATAGTCATCGCTCACGTAACAATAGACGTGACTGAAGGAGTTGTCGCTCTCGAAACATAGCAGGAAGTCGTCAGGCGAATAGTTTTTCCAGTCGTCACTGAGCATACGGTTATCCCAGGCACCATCGCCATAGAGTAGCAAGTATTTTGGCAATTCGTCATCGCTTCCTGCCCGGTCGTACATCATTTTCAGGTAACGCCGATAAGCATTGGCGTCAGGCGTACCGCTGGAGAATTCATTGTAGAGTTCGTCTGCTGGCACGATGCGTACTGAGAGACCGTCGCGTTGCTCATGGAGTGCCTTGATGCGCTCTGCCTGACTCAGCCATGCCTGCGACGTGGGTATGATAATCACCATATCTACATTCTCGTCAGCATGGTGATCCTGATTGGTGATACGGTAAACGAACTCTGGAGTCGGGAGGGTTGCCGTAGCGAGATCACCCAGCGCAAAGGGTTCGTCGAATGTCAGACTACAGAAGTCGAGCCTCACCTCAGAGCCTTCCGTCTGCGTCACCGTCACTTTGTTCTCCGAACCGAGCAA
>DFGG01000039.1:364-1752 GCA_002371695.1 bacterium UBA3756 | reverse complement strand
GCACGCTGATGCTGCCCACCACTGAATCGTTCACACTTACTTCTGCCGCAAAATTACCATGATAGCTTAGTGCCAATGTCAGCGTGCCATTACTGCACGGTGCCGGGAAGGTGTATTCCTGGGGAGTACCAATGGTATAGGGTGTCTTCTGAAACAAGTTACGACCGCCGTGATACCAGGCATAATCGTCCACTTCGTAGAGCAGATGGTAATTCTCGGGAGCAGGATAATAGGCTGTCGTCAGCTCCTCAGCACTGACTGAGAGGGGCTCTCCTTCGGCTTCGGTGAGGAAGTAATAGCCATAATCTGAATAGGGATTGCGGGTGCGTACGAGTGTATCTGCCGTCTCCCAAGTGACTGGACCTACGCCATAGAACACACGCTTGCCGCCAATAGTAGCTGTCGGCACCTCTTTCAGGTCATCGGTTTCCATCAAGTAGTCGCCCGTAAGCGCCTCTGGCTGCAGGGCTCCGCCATAGCCGTAGATTCTCACCTTCGAGGGGTCGGAGAATCCCGCCTTCTTCACCAGGGCATCTGTCAGCTGATAGAAACCGCTTTCGGGGATGCGTATCTTCGCCCATGAGCCGCTGGCCAGCACACTGTGGTCAGCATAGCGGGAGCCATCGTCGACAGCCCGGGTATACTGTCTATTCTGGCTTCTACCGGTTACCCCAGACTTGAGCGAGGATCTGACATTCAGTTTGAAGCTCACCATCTTCTGATACCGTCCGTCACGATACACGATAGGCACCAGCGACACGTCGAGGATGCCCTCCTTCCTTGATACACCGATATGTGTTGTCACCTCCGGCAACTCGGATGTAACCATTTCCTTTCCGGCAAGTTCCCGATACCGGCGTAACTCTCCAGAAGTCATATCCACAAACTCAGGATACTCGATGCTCACGTTATAGACGGAGTCGGCATAATGACGGCCCAGCTTCTTCTGCCAGGAGTAGACGGGCAACACAGAGTCGATGGCCACCTCGCGCACAGACAAATCCACAAATCCCTGTGCCTCCACCAGCAGACAGAGGCACAAGAAGACGCAGCCCATTATCATCCTCTTGACAGTATTCATCTATCAAATAACGTATTTAGGGACCGAATTATTGTATGCCCGCCCCCATTTCCTTAAGTACGAATGCGATTATAAAAAGAATCGGTACTGCCCAGCGAGGGCAATACCGATACTTTTTATAATCACTACTGTAAGATTAGTCAGCCACAAGGGAGAAGCGCTTGAAAGCACAGATCTTGAGGTCCTTGTCCTGCTTGGCAAGCCACTGGGCAACAGTAGCCTTATCGCCGTCACCGAACTGGAACTCCTGATCCACCAGGCAGTTCTCCTTGAGGAACTTCTGCACACGACCCTTGGCGATGTTCTC
>DFGG01000039.1:0-286 GCA_002371695.1 bacterium UBA3756 | reverse complement strand
GGCATCTTCAGCTGAGCCTCACCTTCGGCCTTTGCCTCCTCCTTGATCTTACGAGCCTCGTCGGCCTGAGCCTGTGTGAGCCAGCCCTTAGCGGTGTTGCTCTCGATGTGATCCTCAGAATCAACGAGGTTGGGGTTCAGGCCAGCCTTCTTGAGCTTCATCTCTACAAACTTCTCAACCTGCTCGAGCTTGGTCTTCTCCACGGCAGTCTTGTACTCCTCGTCGAGGATCTTCTGATCTACGCTATCCTTGTCGAGGGCAACGGGCTTCATGGCAGCCACCTGCA
>DFGG01000086.1:2729-3486 GCA_002371695.1 bacterium UBA3756 | reverse complement strand
TCCCCAATGGCGACAAGGACAACCCTATCATGTTCGAGGCTGACGACTGGACAGGTACGGGTATCCTGACCTACAACCTCAACGTACACTCTATCGACAAGCCCGGTGCCTACCAGCAGGAAGGCTATCGCCTGCACAAGTATGAGATCGTGGGCGGCACCGACGACGGTACGACCTCCGACGACTTCGCCGTGTTCCGCTATGCCGACGCACTGATGATGAAGGCCGAGTGCCTGCTCCGCTTAGGTCGCGACAAGGAGACCGCTGCCCAACTCGTCACACAGGTTCGCCAGCGCAGCTTCGGCGCCAACGTGGCCAAGGCTACCCGCACGGTGGCTGACCTCGAAGGCGGCTCTGTCTATCAGTATGGTCACGATGAATACACCGTGCCCGAGGATGCCACCTCCGGCTACACCGACTGGAGCAACCACATCACGACCTTTGAGGGCGGTTCCGACATCGAACTGGGCGGTCTGCTCGACGACCTCGGATGGGAGTTCTGCTGTGAGCTGCACCGTCGTCAGGACCTGATCCGCTTCAAGATGAAGGACGGGCGTAGCGTATGGAACGGTAAGTCGTGGTTCTGCAAGGATGCCACCTCGGAGACCACCTACACCATCTTCTCTATCCCCAACGAGGCGATGAAGGCCAACATCTCGCTGAAGCAGAATCCAGGATATTCTGGTGCGAACTGATTGAAAGGTAAAAAAGTAAAAAAGTAAAAAGTAAAAGATATGAAAAAGTTATCATATATCCT
>DFGG01000086.1:952-2652 GCA_002371695.1 bacterium UBA3756 | reverse complement strand
AGCGGACTGCTGATTGCCGGCTCTTCGGCCTTCTTCAGCAGCTGCGGAGACAACAAAGACTTCTGGGGACCTCACACCCTGACGGATGATGAGATTGCCGAGATGGAGCGTCAGGAGGAGATCAAGCGCCAGCAGCGTGAGCGCATCGATGCCGACCTGATCCTGAACTATACCGTAGAGTTTTTCATCAGTGGCAACTCCTATGACGGTGGCGACGTGAAGATTGATATGGACAAGATTGCCAGCGAGTTCGGTATCTCAAAGGATGCCTTAGGAACAGCGCTCAACGGAGACGGCGGTGCAGACGTGACAGGCTTTGCTATCGAGGGCTCTACCCATGCCGACAATATGACCTCCTCCAACTCTGGCGCCTACTGGGGTCACTGGTGGGACAAGGACGGCAACGTGAAGAACTGGGGCGACGAGGCCATGGTCTTCGCAGAGTTCGAATACACTGAAGGTGGTGAAGGCATCTTCCACGTAGGTCAGTATCCCGGCCACCTCGTAGCCGATCAGGAGGTGAAGTTCATCGAGGCCCTGAAGTATCAGGACAAGCGTGTAGCCATCGTCATCACGGCCATTGGTCGTGAGCGAGGCGAGGTGAAGGCCACGGTTGTCGCTTCCAACAAACTGACGCTCGAGACTGCTCCTAACGATACTTACGCTACCGTTGCTGTTGAGGGCTTCGATGCCGATGCTGCTCTCTCTGCTCTCGGAGCAGGCTCATGGGCTGATGTAGCATGGGTTTGCACCAATGCCGACGGTTCTTACGCTCAGGAGTACAGTGCCGATGCACCGGGCTTCTGGTACGACAAGGAGGGCTTCTCTGGTGCTTGGGGCGACAATGCCAGTGTCTTCGCTACCTTCCAGGAAGGTCAGATTCTGATTGGTCAGATGCCAGGACAGATGACTGCCGGCTCTACCGTCACCATCAATTTCAGTGCGATGTACAACAATAAGATTGTCGAGAACATCATCACCGTCACCATCAAGGCGTATGAGGATCCCGAGACAGCCCCCGAGGGCGAGCCTGCCTCTATCGAGAAAGACATCACCCTGACGAAGCCTTACGATGCCGAATGGGGCGCTACCGACGAACTCGATGTGAAAGAAGAGTTGCGCCAGTGCTTCAAGATGACCACCTATCAGATCTTCTCTGCCCTGAAGAGCGGCGAGATGAAGCTGTGGGTAGGAGAGATTGGCAATAAGGCCAACGAAGAGACTGGCGAACCTGCCTATACCGGTGAGGCTCCAGGCTGGTGGCTCAATGGCGAGGGCGCTCCCGTCAGCTATGGCGAAGAGTCTGTGGCATACGTATTCCTTGGTATCGCTGAAGATGCATTGACATTCTACGGCGGCAACCATCCCGAGAACTGCTCGCCCAACGGACAGACCATCAAGACGAAGTACATCATCGAGTACAACGGCGTGACAGCTACGTATAACATTACGTTCAATATTACTGCTGCTGCCGCTACAAGATAACATTTGGATGGAGGGGCGAGTTATCAAGTCCGCCCCTCCGTCTTTCCAAATAGACAAAGTATGATGACTAAAAATTATTTCAAATACCTGCTTTTGCTGTTAGCCACAACGGTCTTTGCTGCTTGTAACAGTAGTGATGGCGATAGTACAACAGCTGTGGCTCCGACACTCAGCGAGACCGAGGTCAACGTGGAGTGTGATGCCACCTTCTATAG
>DFGG01000086.1:0-761 GCA_002371695.1 bacterium UBA3756 | reverse complement strand
AAGCAGCCTCGTGTGGCTAATATCAAGGTGAGCAGCGGCACGGCCAGCACCAACCTAAAGGTGACGCAGGCCCCGACGACTGTCGAAATCATGGATCAGAGCCAGGTGAAGGACTTTGACAAGTACTATAAACCAAAAGAGTTCAACTTTGACATGCTGCGCAACGATGCCAAGTGGTCATGGTTCCGCTCTAAGCAGAGTGAGCACTTCTTTGTGTTTTGGGATGCCTACTTCGGCGACGATCCCAACAGCACCAGCTTGAAGGAGGAAGACCGTGTTGATGTTGACGACCTGCTGCAGAAGGCAGAGCAGTTCTATAAGACCAACATCACCCGTCTCGGTATGGTGGTGACAGGTCAGGGCAAGTCCTACCTCGACCAGTACAAGATGGAGATCTATCTACTCGACCCGACACCCGAATGGTGGGTGGCAACGGGTTCTGGTTACGATGATGTGATTGGCGCCCTCTGGGTGACACCATCTACCTGCAAACCCGTCGGCAGTGTCATCGGACATGAGATAGGTCACTCCTTCCAGTATCAGACCTATTGCGACAACGTGAAGAACGGTGCTGCCAACGACTTCAAGTCGGGCTTCCGCTACGGCTACGAGGGTTCCAACGGCGGCTGTGGCTTCTGGGAGCAGTGCGCCCAGTGGCAGTCGTATCAGGACTATCCGCAGCAGGCTCTCAACGACGACTGGAACGCTGTGTGGTATCAGCAGTGCCATCGCCATTTCGAGCATGAGTGGCAGCGCTATGC
>DFGG01000065.1 GCA_002371695.1 bacterium UBA3756 | reverse complement strand
CGAGCATCATGCTGACATCCACGGGTCTGTCGTTGTCGTCGAGCGTGGTGTAGCTCTTGAAACCGGTGTTGGTCATGTACTGTTCGCTGATGTAGCGGCTTTGCACGGCGGCCTTGAAGCCACAGTAGCTGAAGGTCAGGATGTTGTTCAGCAGGAAGTTGGGCGAGAAAGCCAGGGGCTGGTCGCCCAGGTTGGCTACCGTTTTGTCCGTCAGGTTGACGGTGATATCCTTGACGCGATTCTTCGACCACGTGGCATTGATGTCCCAGCGGAACCACTCGGCGGGCTTCCATGCAGCCTCCAGCTCTATACCGAGACGGTAGCTCTTGGGCATGTTGCGGGTGATGGCCTCGCCAATCTTATCAATCTCGCCCGTCAGCACGAACTGGTCCTTATAGTCCATCCAGTAGATGTTGGCACCTGCCGAGAAACTTGCCGACTGGAACTTATAGCCAGCCTCCAGGTCGTTCAGTCGCTCAGTCTTCGGGCGCTCCAGTCCGGCATTGTTGTTGTTCTCGAAGTTGTTGCGGGTAGGTTCCTTGTGGGCGATGGCATACGAGGCATACACCTTGTGGCGGGGCGTGATGTCGTAGTTCAATCCGAACTTGGGGTTGAAGAAGTCGTACGACTCCTTGATGTCATAGACGATGCGCTTCGTGGCATCCCAGTCTATCTCGTCCGTCGGCCCGTTCATCTTGATACCGACATGGCGGTACTGCAAGTCGAGGAAGGCGTTCAGGCCCTGCAGCAGGTCGTAGGTCACCTTGCCATAGACGTTGAAGTCGGTCTTCTTCGTGTTGTTGTCGTAGTAGCGATGGTCGGGGAAGAGTTCGTCGACGGGGTGCTTCACCCAGGGTATGAGTCCGTAGTGGTCGCCGTCATACTTGTTCCAGCCACCGCCGATGACGGCCTGCAGGTTCTGCTTGTTGTCGTAGGTCAGCGAGGCCACGGCACCATAGAAGTCGTTGGCCATGGTCTTCTTGCGCACCAGGTCGCTCTTGGCCCAGGTCATCTCGTTGTCCAGGTCGTACTCGAAGAGCGTCCGGCCTGCCTTGTATTCATTGTAGTAGCCAAAACCCTTGGTATAGTGCAGGGCAGCGTTTAATTTGAATTCACGACTGATGTTCTGGTTCCAGATGAGCTGGTAGTTCTGCTGGTGGTAGTTGTCGGTCTGGTCGTCGTAGTAGTGGCGGTTACCCTGCTCGTCCCTGTATTCGCCGCACGAGTTGTAGGTACGTCCGTAGAGGCTCTGCTCGTACTTCGAGGTGTAGTTCCAGGCATGGTAGGTCTCCTCGACACCGTTGAAAGTGATGAATTTCACTACTGTATTGTCGCCGAACCAGCCTGCCTGCAGGAAATAGCTGTTCAGTTTGGTCGAAGCACGGTCCAGATAGCCCTTCGACCCGATGTTGCTGAGTCGGCCCTGCAGTCCCCAGTGCCCTTTGATCAGTCCGGTGCCAAAGCGAATGGTCTCCTTATGACTATAGTAGGAACCGCCGCTGAGGTCAATGCCCACGTATGGAGTGACACCGATATTCTCCGTCAGCATATTGATGGTAGCGCCGAAGGCACCTGCGCCGTTGGTCGACGTGCCCACGCCGCGCTGTATCTGCATCGACTGCACGCTGCTGGCGAAATCACCCATGTTGACCCAGTAGAGTCCGGCACTTTCGGCATCGTTCATAGGGATGCCGTTGGCGGTGATGTTGATGCGCGAGGGGTCGGTACCGCGCACTCTGATGGAAGTATAGCCGATACCATTACCAGCGTCCGACGTCATCGTCACCGAAGGTGTGAGCGACAGCAGATAGGGCACATCCTGTCCGAAGTTCACGCTCTTCAGCTGTTCCTGCGACATGTCGGTGAAGGCCACAGGGGTCTTCTTCGTGGCGCGTGTCGCCGTCACCTGCACGCCCTGCAACTCTACCGAGAGCAATGAGTCCACATCGTTCTCTGCATTCATACTCGCAGCACTCACCAATGCTGCAAAACCTAAAACTAGTCTTTTCATACTACTAACTTGTACCTTTAATTAATAAATAATGTAAAGGGGGAAATCAAAAATTTGTGTTGACGTATAACCTTATTCCATCCCTACGCCGGCATTGTCCGGATCAGGTGAGAGGGTATCATCTCAGCCCACGACAGTGGGCACCCCTTGAATAGCGGCTGCAAAATTACATAAAAAAAATGAGAAACCCGTCAGGATTTCTCACTTTTTTCTATTTCTGTACGAATTTCCTCCCGTCGCGGATGTAAATGCCCTGCGATACAGGAGTGGTGAGCCGATGGCCTCTGAGGTCGTAGGTCACACCGTCGCCCTGCCGACTGTGAGGTGTGCTGATGGCCGTCGGGGGTGTCCCTCCCACCGTCAGTGTACCGTCATCAGCCTTTGTCAACAGGATATGCGGGCAGTATCCGCCTGCGGTACGTATTTCCGTAGGCTCCGACTGTATACGCTCCCCGACACGGCCCTTGGTGCCTATAAAGAATTCGTAGGTTCCCGCTGGCAGTGAAGTCACGTCGATGGTCTTCGTATCCTTGTGGAGAGTCTCGCCATCCAAGCCATAGGTAAAAGTTACAGGATCACCGTGAAAATCCAAGAATGTCTTGGTCTCCACTGCTCCCGTGCTCATATTCTTAAAATAAAAGTCAATAACGCCAGTAAAATAGGTAACACACAAGTTGTACATAAAGCCTTCATACTGCAGCTCCAGGGTATTCTTACCCGTTGCTGTCAGCGAGTATGGAGCGTCACAACCCCATAGGGAAGTAAGTTCCTGGCTGGCACCCGACTGGCCCTGCGGCTTCAGACCTGTGATCATGGAGTGGGAGGAGTCGAAGGTATTTCCTTCGAGACTCAGTCCATCGATATCGAAGAAACCATTGAAAGGCTTGCTGTCGCCCCATCCCCAGTTCACGTAGATCAGGCCATCTTCATCGTTGCCTGTCAGCAGGAAAGCGTGCCCACTCTCCTTTTCCGAGTCGAGGCCTGAATAGAGCACGGGGCGCTTCTCCGCCATCTCCTGATAGACCATTCCCATCCACTCTTCATCGCTGTAGAACCCACGCATACGATAGCCAATGGCCAGTGAGTCGTAGCCGAAAATGTCGAAGAAGGCACGGGCCGCATCAGCATCCGAGGCAGCACTCGACTC
>DFGG01000191.1 GCA_002371695.1 bacterium UBA3756 | reverse complement strand
AGTTCGTAGGCGATGCAGTAGATAGTCTCCTCGTGGGCGATGTGACGCTCTTGGCCCGTGAATGAGAAGCTGACGTTCTTCAGCGTGCGACAGTAGTCGCTCAAGGCTCGTCTGAGGCCATAGCGGCTGAGGGCATCTGGCAGCAGGTGATGGGCCACATTGCGCATCTCTCGGATGGCTTCGTCGATGAGGGCTCTGGATAGCTTTAGGGGGGCGGATTTGCTGGGCTCGCTGGATTCGCCGGATATCCCGGATATTCCGGATATCCCGGATATTCCGGATAATCCGGATTCTTCAGATTCTTCGGATTCTTCAGGGAGGTTCTGGCGGATGGCTGTCAGCAGCCCTCCCATACGGTCGTGCAGGTCGCGGGCTATTCTCACCCGTTCAGCCTTCTCGCCTTCCAGCTTGGCTTCTATGAGGGCGGTACGGCGACGCAGCTTCAGGCCTCGCCAGAGCAGGAAGAAGGCGAGCGTGGAGAGCAGCAGCACCAAGGCCGTCAGCACTCCTCCCAAAAGATACCATTGCTTCTGGCGCTGTAGCTGGGCGATTCGCGCCTCCTTTTGCTTTGTCTCGTATACCACTTCCATCTGACTCAGTCCACTCTGGTAATGCTCAGTGGCGAAGCGCTCCATCATCGTGCGTACCTTATTAATATATTGTGATGCCTCCTGCTTGTGCCCCAGCTGCATGTGGATGTTGGCCAGCAGCTCGTAGCAGCTCACGTCGCTGTAGGTGGCGTCGGAGTCGTTCTCGTGTACCGATTTCCTGGCATACCCAAGGGCTTCCTGCCAACGCTGCTCTCGCATGGCTACCATCGCAGCCGAGGCATACACGTCGCAGCTGGTCTCCATCATCATCTCGTCGTGCAGCAGGCTCAGGGCCTCCTGCGAGTAGGCCTTGGCCTTCGGCAGATTCTCGTGGCCTGCCATCAGGTGGAGCTTCACCAGCGAGCAGAGCACCTCGGGATAATCGTTGGTCTCCTCGTCGCGATGGGCGTGGTAGTAGTTGTAGGCAGGCTCTATGGTCTGACGGACTTTCTCGTATTCTCCCAGGTCGAGATACACCTTGGCGAGGCCCTTGCGGGGTAGGGCCATCATCAGCGAGTCGCCAGAGGCAGTGCCGGTCTTGATGGCCTTCAGATACTCCTCTTCTGCTTTCTGGCTATTGCCCATGGAGAACCACAGTTCGGCGACATTGTGGTGCAGGATGGTCTGCGACTCCAACCATCCGTAGCGTTCGAAGATAGGCAGCGCCTTCTGATAGTACTCGATGGCCAGCAGGGCTTTGTCCTGGAGATTATAGAGGTTGCCCAGTGCACCGTAGAGTTGCGAGTAGTTGTCGTCGAGGTCTTTCTGGTTGTAGCGGCTGTCGCCCTGCATGGAATCGGTGACAGCGATGGCCCATAGGAAGTAGCATTCTGCTGGTTCGAAGTCTTCCTGTCCGTAGTGCTGCAGTCCCAGGTGGTTGAGGGCATTTTCGCGCATGTTCTTGGCATCCATCTGATAGCTCAGGGAGAGCATCTTGCGGGCATAGAGGTCGTGTTTCTTGGTATCCTTACCCAGCGTGCCTCTTACGATGGTGTAGTAGCATTCCATGCGCTCTTTGTCTGTGAGTGCCTTTCCGCTGTTGAGCACCTGTTCGGCAGAGTCCACTTTAGCGTTGCGATGGTCGGTATAGGCCTTTGCACTCGTAGTGAACATCAGCATCAGGGCAGCTATAGTTATCATTTTCTCTCGTTTCATGTTGCAAATATACGAAATATTGCTGACATACGGAAACAATTATGGAAGATTAACGTGCCCTATTATCACTTTCCCGTTAACCAGCATAACGATGTTACCCTGATACCCTCAAACTGATTTCTTTATACGAAAGTTGTTCTTGAATAAAAACCCCCATTTGGGGGATTGTGGGATTCGAATATTGTTCGTATCTTTGTCCCCGAAGTATGTATATCAACCATTAATTAAAAATGTATAGCGTATGAAGAAACTGTTAATGCTATTGATTGTGGCTTTTGCCGTCTCAGCAAATGCCGATGCTCAGGGCTTCCTGAAGCGACTCAAGGATCGTGCCGTGGATGCCGCCAAGAGTGCAGTCGAGAACAAAGTGGCTAATAAGGTATCTCGTGAGACAGACAAAGCCATGGACGACGTGCTCGACGGCAAGAAGTCGAAGAAGAACGAGGAGTCGGACGATGCCGACTATGAGGATGCCGAAGAAGGTCCGCAGGACACAGAGGCTCAGTATGAGCAGAGCGACTTCGTGCCGGGTGCCGTTGCCTTTTTCGAAGATAATCTGCAGAATGAGCAGATGGGTGAGTTCCCCTCAAAGTGGGACTTGATTGATGGCTCAGCGGATGTAGCCAACATGAAAAGCAAGAAGTGTATCCATTTCGAGCCTGGATCAAGAATTGAGCCGCTGATGACCAATCAGCAGAGTTACATTCCCGACGTGTTCACGCTGGAATTTGACTTCTGGATGAACGACCCGAAGACGGAAATGAGTAACTGCTATGAACTGGAATTCAAGGATGCCGATGGTGGTGACGTGTATGAAATCAGAATTGGTGAGAGTTATAGCAAGTTGGAGGTAACATGCCGATTTATATCTACTACTGGCGACTGGCGTGATTCTGGTCGTGGCAAGACTTGGGAAATGAAGAAGAACGATTGGAGCCACTTTGCAATGTCTTTCAACAAGCGAGCCCTCAAGATTTATATTAATAACAAGCGCGTCATCAATATTCCTAACTGTAAGTCTGCAGTTCGTATGAAAATCCATCAGGCAGAATGGGGCGGATTCAATGGTAATAAGAACTATATGACCAACTTCCGTTATGCTAAGGGTGCTATGGATCTTTATGCTCAGAATGTTACCGATATGTCGGCCGTTGAGAAGGCTATTGCCGAGACGGGTAAGTTCGTGACCAACAATATCCTCTTCGAGACGGGCAAGGCTACGCTGAAGCCGGAGTCGATGGCTGAGATTCAGAAGGTGGCCGACTATATGAAGAAGAACCCGAGTGCACGTTTCGAGGTGCAGGGCCATACCGACAATCAGGGCTCTGACGCAGTGAACGATCCGCTGTCTCAGCAGCGTGCTGAGGCCGTCGTGAAGGCGCTTGAGGGTCTCGGCTGCGATCCCTTCAACATGCGTGCCGTTGGTAAAGGTTCACATGAGCCAGTGGCTGACAATAAGACCGATGCTGGTCGCGCCAAGAACCGCCGCGTGGAGTTTATCAAGAAGTGAATGCAAAGTCCGAAAACTCGCTTTGGGACTTTGCCGAGCACTGCAATAAATCGACGAAGTCAATTCATCAAGACATAATGGTAATATAGGTTAATGTGAGAGGTGCGGCTTCCGTCCTGATCTTCAGCTCAGGGAGTCGCGCCTCATTTTTTTGAGTTAAAGTTTGGTAGTCTGACATATTATGACTACTTTTGCATTTGTATTACATCTTTAATCTTTAAATGTAACATGCTTATGAAGAAATTCTACCTCTCGCTCCTCGGAGCATTGCTGGCTCTCGGTGCCAGTGCACAGCAGTATTCGGCTCAGCCGTCGATGAAACTCGACAGCACTTATACCGTAGGTGCTGACGGCACCCGGATGTCGAAAAGCGTTATTGAGTATGATGCCAACGGCAAGATTGCCGCAGAGTATCAGTATTTCTATCAGAATGGCCAGGAGCAGATTTCCGGCAAGTCCGTCTGTGAATACGACGATCAGGGACGGCAGGTCAAGGTGAACAACTATGAGTATCAGAATGGTGAGTTCGTATTGGTGGGCTATGACGAAATGAGCGAGTTTGATGCTGAAGGCCTTCCCGCCGTCGCCACCAGTTATGCCATCGATGAGGAGAATCCTGCAGCCGGCTTCCAACCCGACAGCAAGTCTGTCTACAAGAAGTACAACGGTCTGAATCCTGTGGACGCTGAGGAGTATGTCTGGGATGGTAGCAACTGGGTGCTCAGCTTAACCATCCATTACGACTATAATGAGCAGGGACTGCCTGTCACCGTCACCTCTACGATGGAAGTCATGGGTATGAAGATGACCAATGTAGGCAAGATGGAGTACGACGAGCACGGGCAGGTCGTGAAGTCGGAGAGCACTTCCTCGATGGGTATCTCGACGACAGAGGAGTACGTGAACACCTACGATGCTGACGGCAACCTGATTAAGCAGACCTGTAAGACGAAGGGAATCATGGGCATGGCTGACACCGAGGTGACGATCTTCATGTTCTGGAGCAAGATTGGTTCGACGGCTATCAGCAAGGTGGCAGTAAGCGCAGAGTCTTCGGCTGCATATTACGACCTCAATGGCCGTCGTCTGGCTGGCAAGCCTGAGCGCGGACTCTTCATCCATAACGGCAAGAAGGTGTTCGTCAAGTAAAGACTAAGTGCAATCATATAATAAGGTGTGACTCCAATGCTGAAGTCACACCTTATTATATATATGAGACGTTAGGGTCACTTACCCTTCAGGGCAGCGATGCTCTCCTTGAGGGCGGCAATCTTCTCTTCGGAGTCGCTCTGCTTCTTGCGCTCCAAGGCCACCACCTGCTCAGGTGCATTCTGCACGAAGCGCTCGTTCGAGAGCTTCTTCTTGATGCTGGCCAGGAAGCCCTCGAGATGCTGCAGCTGAGCCTCCATCTTCTGGATCTCAGCCTCCACATCGATGAGGCTACCCAGGGGCACGGCGAATTCATCCGTACCCACCATGAAGGCCGATGCAGTGGCATCTTTCTCGCTCACCACGCTGATCTGGCTCAGGTTGGCCATCTTCGAGATGACTGTATTGAAGTTTTCGAAGTCGTTCTTGCCTACGGCCTGCAGTTCGAGCTGCTCCTTGGGGGCGATGTTCTTCGAAGAGCGAACCATACGGACGCCACTGACAATCTGCTTCACGCTCTCAATCTGAGCTGCCAACTTGTTGTCGGCCTCTGTGGGAGCAGGCAGCTCCAGACGGTCACGCATGATCGACTCACCCTCCTTGCGGTCGTAGATGTGCTGCCACAGCTCTTCGGTGATGAACGGCATGAAGGGGTGAAGCATCTTCAGGAGCGTCTCGAAGAAGGAGAGCGTCTTGTCGTAGGTCTCGCGGTCGATGGGCTGCTGCTCGCCATTGACGTAGGCGGGCTTCACCATCTCGAGGTACCATGAGGAGAACTCGTCCCAGAAAAGCTTGTAGACAGCCATCAGAGCCTCGGAGATACGGTACTTCTTGAAGAGGTCATCCACCTCTGCATTGGTCTGGCGAAGCTTTGCCTCAAACCAGGCGGTGGCGGTTTGGTTAGCAGCGATGGTGTCGCTACTTAGGGAACTGTCGGCCACCTTCCAGCCCTTCACGAGGCGGAAGGCGTTCCATATCTTGTTGTTGAAATTACGGCCTTGTTCACAGAGAGCCTCGTCGAAGAGGATGTCGTTGCCGGCAGGGGCGGAGAGCATCATGCCCATGCGGACGCCGTCGGCACCGAACTTCTCGATGAGCTCGATGGGGTCGGGGCTGTTGCCGAGCGACTTCGACATCTTGCGGCCCAGCTTGTCGCGGACGATGCCGGTGAAGTAGACGTTCTTGAAGGGCATGTCGCCGATATACTCATAGCCGGCCATAATCATACGGGCCACCCAGAAGAATATGATGTCGGGACCAGTTACGAGGTCGCTGGTGGGATAGTAGTATTTGATCTCCTCGTTGCCAGGGTTGCGGATGCCGTCGAAGAGGGAGATAGGCCATAGCCAGGAGCTGAACCAGGTGTCGAGGGCGTCCTCGTCCTGACGAAGGTCGGAGGCCTGGAGGTTGGCGTTGCCACTCTTCTCCCGGGCCAGTTCAAGAGCCTTCTCGGGCGTCTCTGCTACGACGAAGTCGCCTTCCTCATTATAGTAGTAGGCAGGGATGCGATGACCCCACCAGAGCTGACGCGAGATACACCAGTCCTGGATGTTCTCCAGCCAGTTCTTGTAGGTGTTCTTGTATTTTGTGGGATAGAACTTCAGCTCGTCGTTCATTACAGGTGGCAGGGCGATGTCGGCAAAGTGCTTCATCGAGAGGAACCACTGCATGGAGAGTCGGGGCTCGATGGCGGTGTCGGGGTTGCGCTCCGAGTAGCCCACCTTATTAGTATAGTCCTCTATCTTCTCCATCAGTCCGGCCTCCTGGAGGTCCTTGGCAATCTGCTTGCGGCAGTCCATGCGGTCCATGCCCACGTAGATGGGACTCTGGTCGCTGATGGTGCCGTCGGGGTTGAAGATGTCGATGGTATCCAGGTTGTGGGTCTTGCCTAGCATATAGTCGTTGGTGTCATGGGCAGGTGTCACCTTCAGACAGCCGGTACCGAACTCGATGTCGACGTAACGGTCCTCGATGACGGGAATGACACGGTTCACCAGCGGTACGATCACCTTGCGGCCCTTGAGCCACTGGTTCTTCGGGTCCTTGGGGTTGATACACATGGCGGTATCGCCCATGATGGTCTCAGGGCGGGTGGTGGCAACGACGGCGTAGTAGCCCTTTTCGTCCTTATGGATGACATTGCCTTCAACGGCGACAGTGTCGTCGTCTACTGGACCATCGACGTAGTATTTCAGGTGGAATAGGTGGCTCTGCTCTTCCTTATAGATGACCTCTTCGGTAGAGAGGGCGGTGAGGGCCTTGGGGTCCCAGTTCACCATGCGGAGTCCACGATAGATGAGTCCTTTGTTATAGAGGTCGACGAACACCTTGATGACACTCTCGGAGCGCACTTCATCCATGGTGAAGGCTGTGCGGTCCCAGTCGCAGCTGGCACCTAAGCGCCGCAACTGCTTGAGGATGATGCCACCATGCTCGTGAGTCCAGTCCCAGGCATGCTCGAGGAACTGCTCACGTGTCAGGTCGTGCTTCTTGATACCCTCTGCAGCCAGTTTCTTTACCACCTTGGCTTCCGTAGCGATGGAGGCGTGGTCGGTGCCAGGCACCCAGAGGGCGTTCTTTCCCTCCATGCGGGCCCGTCGAACGAGAATGTCCTGAATCGTATTGTTGAGCATGTGACCCATGTGGAGCACACCCGTCACATTGGGAGGCGGGATGACGATTGTATAGGGTTGGCGCCCGTCGGGCTTACTCGAGAAGAGCTTGTTGTCAAGCCAGTACTGATACCATTTCGATTCGACCTCTTTGGGGTCGTACTTACTTGCTAATTCCATATATTTATTTGTTATTTCTATGCTCAATAAGGGTGAAATCTCAAAAAATCGGTGCAAAATTACAAAATAATTATGAATTATGAATTATGAATTATGAATTATTTCGTACCTTTGCACGGATAATTCATTTTATATGCATACAAAAGAAGAAAAAATGCAGGCTTTCGGACGTTTCCTCGACGTACTGGATGCGTTGAGGGCTAATTGTCCGTGGGACAAGAAGCAGACCAACGAGAGTCTCCGCCCCAATACGATCGAAGAGACTTATGAGCTCTGCGACGCATTGATAAAGAACGACGTCCACGAGATTTGCAAGGAACTGGGCGACGTGCTGCTCCATATTTGCTTCTATGCCAAGATTGCTGAGGAAAAGGAGCAGTTTGACATGGCTGATGTCTGTAATGCGCTGACCCGCAAGATGATTACCCGCCATCCACACGTGTATCATCCCTCGCAGATTGATGCCGAGAATCCCAAACCGCTGCCCTATGTCCCAGAGGATAACGGAGAATCCAGTAATCCCAGTAATCCCGGGTATTCCGGGCAATCCAGCTCAACTAAAGTCACCACCGTCACCCAGGTGCTGGAGAATTGGGAACAGATCAAGCTCAAGGAGAAAGACGGCAACAAGTCGGTACTCTCGGGAGTCCCCTCAGCGTTACCCAGCCTGATCAAGGCCTATCGTATTCAGGACAAGGCCCGAAATGTAGGCTTCGACTGGGAGGACAAGCAAGATGTGTGGGTGAAAGTGCATGAGGAACTTGGAGAACTGGAGGCAGAGCTGCGCAAGGAAGACAAGGAGAATTCGACTCGCGAGCTGGGTGATTTTCTCTTCTCTGTGATCAATGCAGCACGCCTCTATAAGCTGAATCCAGACAATGCGCTGGAAATGACAAACCGCAAATTTATCAACCGCTTCAACTATATCGAAGCCCACAGTATCAAGATTGGCAAGCCCCTGAAGGATATGACGCTCGCCGAGATGGACCAGCTGTGGAATGAGGCAAAGGAGAACGAAAGATTGAAATAATTATGAAGAGACTTGCAATTATTGGAATTACGGCAGTCGTCACGGTGTTGACGGCAGGCTGTGGCGGAGGTGGCAACCAGCAGCAGACGGTGGCCTACGACGAGGACTCTGTGGTCAATACGATTCCTACTGACCAGACCATCTATGGCATCTGTGGTGACGGAACGGCTATGAACACCCTGCAGTTGCTGCGCGATAACGGCGACACGCTGAATCTGAGCCTGACTGATGCCATCGAGGCAGGAAAGGTGTTCGGAGGCATGCAGGTGGGCGACCGAATGGCCGTGCTGACCAATGCAGATAAGACAGCTGCCACCCTGGTGATCAATCAGAATGCACTGTTAGGTGACTGGGTGATGCCCAATCCCATTGACGGCAGTTCGGAAGTGGGTATCCGCATCAAGGAAGGCGGCGTGGCAGAGAGTATCGAGCAGAGCAGTATCATCTATAAGACATGGAAGATATTCAACGGCCATCTGGAGATCCTGTCCCAGCGCGATGGTGGCGGTGACGAGGAGGAACTGAACCTCTACGACATTGTGATGCTCGGCCCTGACTCGTTGGTTTATAAGACTTTCGACAAACCGCGTGAGGAGATGGAGACCTTCGAATACAGTCGTTGGAAGGAACCGGAGAAACTCGATCTTCATGGTCTGCAGCTCGAGGATGCCTCAGAAGAGGACTTCCGTCTGTAGTCTCCCGACTTTGTAGTGCATGGAGCCGTTCAGAGTACATATCCTTGGGTGTGGAAGTGCGCTTCCCACCCTTCGGCATTACGCATCGTCGCAAGTGGTGGAATTGCGCGACCGGGTGTTTATGCTCGACTGTGCTGAGGGTACTCAGATGCAGTTGCGTCGCTGTCGGGTACGGTTCACCAAACTGAGTCACGTGTTCATCACTCATCTGCATGGTGACCATTGCTTTGGACTCATCGGCATGATTTCCACTTTTGGCCTTTTAGGGCGAACAGCAACGCTCCATGTTCATGCCCCCAAGGAACTGGGCCACGAACTGGAAAGACAGATAGCCTTCTTTACCCATGACCTGGGCTTTGCCGTGGAATTTCATCCTGTAGACACCACGTCAAAAGCGGTCATCTATGAAGACCGCAGCGTGGCGGTGGAAACGATCCCATTGCAGCACCGCATGCCATGTTGTGGCTACCTGATACGGGAGAAGAGTCTGTTGCCGCATATCCGTCGCGAGATGCTCGACTTCTACCATATTCCCGTCAGTCAGGTAAACAATATCAAGAACGGTGCTGACTGGACCACGCCGGAAGGTGAGTTTGTAGCTAATAGCAGACTGGTGAAGCCGGCAGATCAGCCTCGCTCTTACGCCTACTGTAGTGATACCCGCTATATCCCCACGCTCCATGAACAATTACAAGGGGTGAATACGCTCTATCACGAGAGTACCTACGGCGACGATATGCTGCCCAATGCGGAGAAGTACTGTCATTCTACTGCCCGTCAGGCGGCAATGGTGGCACGCGATGCCGGAGTGGGGAAGTTGTTGCTGGGGCATTACAGTTCACGCTACGAGGATGAGAGCGTGTTGTTGCAGCAGGCAAAGGAAATCTTCGAAAATACCTATCTGACTAATGAAATGGACGTGATCGATGTCTGATTTTTAGCCAAAGATGCATTTTTCTGCCGAATTATTTGGTAGTTAC
>DFGG01000118.1 GCA_002371695.1 bacterium UBA3756 | reverse complement strand
TGAATCCATGATCGCGGGCCCAAGTATCGTCTGTGGGGCAGACAAAGCGCACGCAGTCTGTGGCAGCTCCCTCGGGTGCAACGATGATTAGGCGCTCGCGACGTGCAATCTCACGAGCCATCTCATGGTAGGTGACGAGTATCTCATTGAGCATCGGCGCCCAGTCTGTTTCCCGGTGGGGCCATGTCAGCTGTATGCCCCACTGTGTCTCCCATTCTGCTGGAAGGCGCCATTTCTCCGTTGTATTTTCTGTCACCATGTTCATATTTTGGTGCAAAGGTACAAAAAAATCTTCTTTATCATTTATCGTTTATCAATTATTTTGTATCTTTGCAGCAAATTATTGGTATGTTAGAGGTAAAAGACGCGACAATAGCCGCTGGTGAGCGTACTTTGGCAAGGGGACTCTCCTTCATTGCCAAGGATGGTGAGATCACCTGTATCACGGGTCCTAAGGGCTCGGGCAAGACCATTTTCCTGCGTACGCTGATGGGGTTCTTGCCTGTGGCCAGTGGCTTCGTGAGTGTCGATGGTGAACTGCTGACGGTGCTCTCCGCCCCCGATTTCCGTCGGATGATGGTCTATTTGCCCCAGCAGGTACAGCTGTTGGCCCATCAGATGATGCCCGAAGAGGCTGTTGTCCCTGAGCCCGACGACTATGCCGTATGGAACGAGCTCCTGCCTCCGGCCGTGACGGCTGAGGAGCCGTTGCCGTTGGGGCCTGATGCTATTTTCAGCCTGGCCTCCCAGACTCTTGCCCATGCGTTCGACAGAAGCATCGTCATAGCCGATGAGCCTGCTGCCTGGCTGACACCAGAACTCTCCATGCAGATGTTGCAGTTGCTGCGCAGTCAGGCTGAGGCGGGAAAGACGGTACTGATTGCCAGTCGTCTGCCGTTGTTGGTTGAAAACTCTGACCAAGTGATAAATGTGAATAATGAATAGCGGGATGGTGTTACATGTTGTCTTGGGGCTGTTGTTGCTCTTGATTCCGGCAGGAGCCCTCTATTTCTTCGACAGGAAGTTGATGCAGTCGTTTGGAGTGGCTGTTGGCAGGATGGCCTGTCAGTTGCTCGTCCTGTGCCTGATAGTGTGGGCGCTGGTGAAATACGACTCCGTCTGGCTCACTCTGCTGTGGCTGGTTGTACTCTCTGTGGCTTCGGCCCTGTTGGTGGTGAGACGTGTGAAAATGCGTATCTCTGCTTTCGTGCCGCCTGTGGCTGCTGGGCTCTTTGCGGGAGCATTGACAGTGGGCTGCTATTTGTTGGGGGCCGTCCTTCCCGTCACCGACTGGCTCGGAGCGCGTTGGGCTGTTCCCGTGATGGCATTGCTCGTGGGGCACTCGATGACCACCACCATTCGCGGACTGAGTGCCTATCACTCGGCCCTGAAGGCTGACGAGCAGCAGTATGAGTTCCTGCGTGGTAACGGTCATGACCATCTGCACGCCCTTCTGCCTTTCGTACGTAGGGCTCTGCAGGCAGTCTTTGCCCCTACGGTGGCCAATCTGACGGTGATGGGACTCTTCACGATGCCCCTGTTGCTCTGCGGTATCCTGCTGGGTGGCGTCCGGCCCATCAATGCCTTTGTCGTCACACTGATGCTCACCATCGGCTGTCTGGCCTCTTCGGTGATCTCCCTCATGGTGACCCTCTGGCTCGCTGATCGGCTGGTGTTTGATAAGTTTGGCAAACAGAAAGAAACGAATGAATAAGATGAAAATAAGACTCATGCGAAGCGGCCTGTTGCTGATACTGGCAACATCTTTTCTGGGCTGCAATGGAAACAGAGGTTCTGAGGCTGTAGCCCAGGCCGTCAATACGGAAAAGAACAGCTTCTACGACCCGCAGGCAGTTTCGGTCAGAAAGCAGGAGACTAAGGCGAAGGTGGTGACCATGTACGAGTTGCCGGCTCCACTGACAGATCGCCCTGAACAGATACTGCATCGGCGAGGCTACACCACATCGTATAACAGTAAGTCGAAGAATCCCAACTGGGTGGCCTGGCATCTGACGAAGAGCCACACCTACGGCCATCACCAGCGTAAGAATGAGGTGTTCTCGGAGGATAGTGACGTCAAGGCTCCCCGGGCAACCAACAACGATTACTATAACTCGCGCTATGACCGAGGCCACATGTGCCCGGCTGGCGACAACAAGTGGGATGCCGAAGCGATGGCCCAGTCGTTTCTCTTCACTAATATCTGTCCCCAGAATCACGGACTGAACAAATACGAGTGGAACGACCTGGAGATACAGTGTCGTGAGTGGGCGCAGGAATATGGTGCCATCGACATCGTCTGCGGTCCTATCTATGGTACCTCTGGTGAGCAGAAGACTATCGGGCGTAACAGGGTATGGGTGCCGCAGGCTTTCTTCAAGGTCATCCTCTGCCGGCAGGGCTCTCCTAAGGCCATCGGCTTTGTCTATCGCAATGAGGGAGTGAAGCAAAGCAGGGCGGAGGCCATACGCTCTGTGGATGAGATAGAACGCCTGACAGGCATAGACTTCTTCCCCGCCCTGGATGATAAGACAGAGACTAAAATAGAAGCCGAGGCCAAGCTCGCGGCATGGTAAAACGTTAAAAATGCCAAAGTGGAAGCAAATTCTTCACGCTTCACTCTTCACATTTCACTTAAAATTCGTACCTTTGCAGCGTGAAAATAAAAGAAGTGCTGAGCGCCCTTGAACGTTTCGCGCCTCTGCCCTTGCAGGAAAGCTGGGACAATGCTGGCTTGCAAGTAGGACTGACAGAGACGGAGGTTTCAGGGGCCTTATTGTGTTTGGACGTGACGGAGCGCATCCTCGATGAGGCCGTCACGAAGGGCTGTAACCTGATTGTCAGCCACCACCCGTTGTTGTTTCGCGGGCTGAAGACCATCAGCGACCTGACTGACGTGCAGCGCACGGTGATGAAGGCCATTGAGCAACATATATGTGTCATCTCCATGCATACCAACATGGATAATGCTCAAGGTGGTGTCAACTTCAGGATTGCCCGGAAGCTGGGATTGCAGGATGTCAGTTTCCTTGCACAGAAAGCAGTTGGCGGTATTGAAGCAGGCAGCGGCGTCGTAGGCACCCTGCCAGAACCGTTGGCTTCCGACGATTTCGTACTCGCCGTGAAGAAAGCCTTCGATGTGGAGTGCGCCATGTGCAATGAGTTGCTGCAGCGTCACATTGCCAGAGTGGCTATTTGTGGCGGAGCCGGCGATTTCCTGCTCGACGAGGCACTCGCCGCAGGGGCTGATGCCTTTATTACAGGCGAGATGCACTACCACCAGTATTTCGGCTATGAGCAGCGGATACAGATCTGCGTCATCGGCCACTATCAGAGCGAACAGTTCACCAGCGAGATATTCCAGGAGATTATCGAGCGGGAATGCCCAGGGGTGAGAACCTGTATCGCAGAGACGTGCACAAATCCGATATTGTATATATAAATCAACAGAAATTATGGCAAAAAAAGATCCTACAGACTTGTCAGTCGAAGAGAAACTGAAAACGTTGTTCCAGCTTCAGTCGGCCCTTTCTACCATCGATGAGAAACGGGCGCTGCGCGGAGAACTGCCCTTGGAAGTTCAAGACTTGGAGGACGAGATTGAAGGTCTGAACACCCGTGTGGAGAAGATTCAGAACGAGATCGGCGAGTTCCAGAAGGCTATCGCCCAGAAGAAGGGCGAGATCACGGATGCTGAGGCCAGCGTGGCGCGCTACAAGAGCCAGCTGGACGAAGTGAAGAACAATCGCGAGTACGACACCCTGTCGAAAGAGATTGAGTTCCAGACGCTGGAGATCGAGCTCTGCAACAAGAAGATTCGTGAGGCCAATGCCCGTATCGAGGAGCGTAAGGGCGAGCTTGAGAACAGCAAGACTCTGATAGCAGAGCGCCAGGAAGACCTCAACGTCAAGAAGAGCGAGCTCGAGGAGATCATTGCTGAGACGCGCGCTGAGGAAGACAAGCTGAAAGAGAAAGTGAAGGACCTGGAGTCGAAGATTGAGACCCGTCTGCTCACCTCATTCAAGCGTATCCGTAAGAATGCCCGCAACGGCCTGGGTATCGTCTATGTGCAGCGCGATGCCTGTGGCGGCTGCTTCAACAAGATTCCGCCCCAGCGTCAGCTCGACGTGAAGATGCACAAGAAGGTCATCGTGTGTGAGTACTGCGGGCGCATCCTAATCGATCCGGAGCTGGCAGGCGTGAAGATCGACAAGGCAACGGGCACGGAGGAGAAGAAGAAGACTCGTAAGCGTGCCATCCGCAAGACGGCTACGTCGAAGAAGGCTACCGATGCCAACGATATGGAGTAATTCCAACTCCGTCCTGATAAAAATTATGACCCGCATCCGGAAGGACTGCGGGTCATAATTTTTCGTAGTCTGGAATGTCTTTCAGGAAGGTGTACTTCTGATGCTCGTAGTCCATCCGGCAACAGTAGTGCTGCAGACCGTTGCTGACGATGAGGTAGTCCACTTTCAGCAGAAGATTGTAGGCCGCTATCTGGTCGAAGGTCTTCTGCTGTATCTGTATCGTGGGAGCCTTGTACTCGATGATCATCTGCGGCTGTGCCACCTTATTATATAATATGGAGTCGCAGCGCACCCGTTTCTCGCCGATACGCAGCTCTATCTCGTTGCCCAGCAACCCTTGGGGGTAGCCTTTATGCTCCACCAGGAAGTGGGTGAAGTGCTGGCGAACCCACTCCTCAGGGGTCAGCGCCACGTATTTTCGGCGCAAAAAGTCGAAAATGAGGCGCTTGCCGTCCTTTTCTCCCACTTTTATTTCGTATGGCGGTAGGTTTATTCGAAACATTTTTGTATCTTTGCATCGGCAAAATTACATATAATAATCCAAAAGACCAAATGGCAGAAGCAAAAAGTGTGAGTTTCGACAGCATTATGCAGGATTTGCAGGCGCGCAAGTTTGTGCCCGTCTACTATCTGATGGGGGATGAGTCGTACTATATCGACAAGATCAGCGACTATATCGCCAACCATGTGCTGCAGCCAGAAGAACGCGATTTCAATCAGACAGTCCTCTTCGGTTCCGACGTGACGGCAGCCCAGATTGCCGATGCTGCTCGTCGCTACCCAATGATGGCCGAATATCAGGTGGTCATCGTCAAGGAGGCCCAGAATCTGAAGAATACCGAGGCCCTGGAGAAGTATTTCAAACAGCCGATGCAGTCTACCATCCTGGTCATGTGCCACAAAAACGGCACCATCGACGGCCGGAAACGCGAATATGTGAAGTCTATCCAGGCCTCTGGCATCCTTTTCGAGAGCAAGAAGTTGCGCGACAGGGATCTGCCGCCCTTCATCGAGAACTATCTCAAGCGCCGTAACGTGAGCATCGACCCTAAGTCCACGCAGATCATCGCCGACTCCATTGGAGCCGACCTGAGCCGACTGACCAGCGAACTCGACAAGGTCATCCTCTCGCTGCCCGAGGAGAATAGGAGAGTGACTCCCCAAGTGGTGGAAGACCAGATAGGGGTGAGCAAGGATTTCAATGCCTTCGAGCTCCGCGACGCCATCGTCAACAAGAATGTCTTCAAGGCTAATCAGATTATCAAATACTTTGACGAAAATCCGAAGGCTGGTAGCATCTACTCTTTTCTCCCAATGC
>DFGG01000046.1 GCA_002371695.1 bacterium UBA3756 | reverse complement strand
GGTGTTCGTCGACACATGGGGTCAAACCGTCCCCTGATCCGTTTGACCCACCCAATCGATGGCTGTAGTTAATATTTCTCTCGAATCGTTTGGAAGTATCAATTATTATTCTTACCTTTGCCCTCGAAATCACATTATTAACATTAAATCCCGTATACTATGGACGAATTGCAGAACATCCAATCCAAGATTTACGAAGTACGTGGCGTTAAGGTCATTTTAGACAAAGATTTGGCAGAATTGTATCAAGTGACTACAGGCAACTTGAATAAAGCTGTAAAACGCAACATCAAGCGTTTCCCATCTGATTTTATGTTCCAACTGAATAAGGAGGAATTTGAGAAACTCAGAAACGATTTGATATTCCAAAATGGAACTTCAAGTTGGGGCGGTACCCGTAAATTGCCGTATGCATTTACAGAACAAGGTCTCGCCATGTTGTCAGGACTGCTTAATAGTGATTTAGCTATCAATGTGAATATATCTATTATGCGCGCATTCGTTGCCATGCGTCAAATGGCTGTATCCCTCCCCTTGCCTGACACAGCTACTGACGTAGCCCAACTCCGCAAGGACTTCGAAGAACTCAAACTCGACATCGAGGACATCTTGCAAGTGGGTCAAAGTCCCCTGATCCGTCGAGGGATAAAACACCAACCCTCTATGATTAATCTGCTGATATGCAAAGCGTTGCAGAAATCATAGAGGGGATAGATGGTTTTGCCGATGAATTTAATATAGAAACCCGAAAGCCCAAAGGGGAATCTTGTGCATATAGGCAAACTCTATGTCGTCGGCTGCCACGTAGGCATTGTCTTGACCAGCTATCTGACTGAATCCCTTGTCCTGTCCACCTACTTCTATCACGATGTCGCCATCCACTCGGAAGTCTCCTTTTTTGTATCCAGCATATTCTATGGTATGCCTTGTTGATGCCAGTTGGTTGGCAATAAAAGTTTCGCGGACAGTACCTATCTCCGGCTTCTCCTGACTGAGTGTGTACAGCAGGTTTGTATTGTCGAGGTAAATCTTGTCCGGCTTCTGCAAATCGGTGACGGTCACCAGGTTGGTGAACAAACGCCTGATCAGGCGAGCCTCCTCCATGTGGTTGAGGTATTTGAGTGTGGAGAGTCTGCTGATTCCTGAGGCTTTCGAGAGTTTTGCAATATCTACCTCATAGGGTGTCATCTGGGAAATGACATGTAGCAAAGCCTTGACCTGCCGAGTATAGCCTACGTCCAGGCCACGATATTTGGTCAGCTCAACGTCTACAATATAATTGATCGTGTTTTCCAACTTGTCATAGTATTCCTGCTTTTGTTCAAAATAAAAGGGGTAATACCCAAACTGCAGATAACGCCCGAAATGCTCCAAGGGATGGCATAAGGACAAGACCTGCATACAAAACTCTGTGGGATTATCCAACAGCCCGTGTAGCGATACCGACTCGATGTTGATACCCACATCAAGATGCAGAAATTCACGCAGCGACAGTCCTGGCATATCATATATCATGATGCGGCGCGACAGGTCGGCCTGCCCATCGTTTATCTGGATGAGCGACGAACCGCTCAGAACGATGTGCAGTTCGTGGTAGAGATCGTAGATTTCCTTAATCTCCCGACTCCATCCTGGATACTTGTGCACTTCGTCGATGAATAGCCACTGACCTCCCATTTTGACAAAGCTATCTGCCAGGTCCAGTAAAGAATGAGCGGCGAAATAGTTAGTGTCAGCGGAGCAATAGAGAACATGCCTGTCGCCTGCGGCAAAATTCTTTTTGATGTATTGCCGCATGAGCGTAGTCTTGCCCACGCCTTTCGGTCCGCGGATCACAATAAGGCGCGACTGCCAGTTTACCTGCCGCATGTAGTCGCGGATATACTCCATCGGAACTGTAGAAAGATAGGCATCATGCCGTCTGAACAGATTTTCCATATCACTCGTTTTATTAATTGTTGTGTTATAACCAGTAAACACTTACCGACTCATTGTGTTAATCTGGGTAAACATTATCTCTTCTTGTCTGTTAATTGCGATAAACAGGATGGCGTTGCAAAGATACGTAATAATGCCGAAAGAAACAAATAATTTGGGCGAAATCTAATAAGAAAGTTACAGATTTCGCCCATTTTTCAATTTAATAGTCGGCTCAATGCTTAAGCAGCCCCTTGACTGCCTCGTGTTACCTTTAATATCTGAAGGCGAAGTCTTCCAGTGTGCAGATTGATTTCTCTTTCGTCTCCGATGAGAAGACAAAGAAGAGGGCGTGCTTGCCGGTGAAGTCGGCCAGGGTCGGCACCTCGAGGGCCATCTCCGTAGAGGTCTGCGGCATGTCGGCCTTCAGCGTGAAGGAGCCTATGGACTTGCCGCCCTGCGACTCCCACGGGCGGTCGATCATCACCTTGATGGTGCCGTCGATGCCGGCGGGGATGAGGCGCAACAGCAGCTGTAGATAGTCGCCGTCATAGCTCTTCGTGAAGTTGAAGTATTTGTAGCCGACGATAGAGCCGTCGGTATTGTTCACCACGTGGTTCGTATTGTAGCGCAGGTCGTAGGGTGCACCGTATTTCTCCTTGGAGTTGAGTGCCTGCTCTGAGATGGTGCGGTCGGGAGTGCCGTAGGAGGTCGCCACATAACTGCCGTAGAAAATTTTCTTCGGCCAGTTGTGCTCTGCCGGCTTGGGTCCTGTGTACCAGCAGGCGATACCTGCCGAATGACGCTCGAAGGGATCGAGTCCTTCCAGTGCGAAACCTTCAGAGGTGTATTCTGCCTCGGAGATCTCCACCTTGCCGCCGGCACCTTCCTCAACCTTTACGGTGATGGGTGCTACCATGGCCTGACGCGAGAACTCGTCGAGGCCGCACTGGCGGTGGTAGAACACGTACCACTGTCCGCCGATCTCACAGATTGAGCCGTGGGTATTGCCGTTCACAGTGGCCGAGGCGATGGTGTCGCCCTGTTCGTTGATTTCGCGTCCGCGCCCGTCGATGATGGTTCCGCCGTAGGTCCAGGGGCCGAGCGGATGGTCGCCGTAGGCATAGGCGAGGGTATAGTTCGACTCAGGCAGTGCGAACTCGCCGTCCTTTGTCCAGCGGCTGTAGATGAACACGTACTTATCCTTGATCTTGCGGATGCTGGAAGCCTCGAAGAAACGGAATTCGTTGCCAGGCTTTTCCTGGAATCCGGGAATCATGCCGTCGACAGCCTTGGTGCCCGGCTTGACGGTGGCCATCGTCTTGGGGTCGAGCTCTGCTCCCATCGAGTGGCCGAAGCCCCAGTAGCCATACACCCGTCCGTCGTCGTCGACAAACACGGCAGGGTCGAAGGCCAGCACGCCGTCGGTAGCATTGGGATTCGTCTGGCTCCAGTTGCACACCTCGAAGGGGCCGTCGGGGCGGTCGCTCTTGGCGATGAGCCCGTTTCGGCCTCCATGCTGGTCGTTGGGGTAGAGGTAGTAGGTCTTCTTGCCAGTGCTGTCGGTCACCATCGTCACGTCAGGCGCAAAGAGCACGTCGGCCAGTCCTGCCGAGTCGAGCTGTTCGCCCTTGGCGTTCTTGTCCACACGCAGTATCTCGCCGTCGTAGCGCCATCGCCAGAGGGTGTCGACGGATGCCGACCAAACCACGAGTTCCCGTCCGCAGTAGTCGGTGATACGGCTGTCGTGCGAACCATAGATATATACGCGCTGCTTGCCGGGCTGGTCCGGATCCTCGAACACGTATGGCTCGCCGTCGGGGATGTGCTCCCATAGTGGCAGATAGGGATTGCCGGGAGTGGTCAGTTCCGCTTTGACTGTTTCTGTCTGTCCGCTGGCGCACGACGATGTCGCCATGGCCAGTAGGGCGCAGCATGCTGCTGCCGTTGCAAGGTTCTTTGTTTTCATATTTGTTCCTGTTTTGATGAGTTATTCTTACTCCCAGCATTCCGGCTCGTGGGCGATGTCGGGCATCTTGCTGCGTCTGAATGTCGGCTCTCTGATGCCTTGGCGTTTCTGCTGCTGATAGTCGTCGAGCAGTCTGAATACATATTGTCCCAGGAGGATGATGGCCACCAGGTTGCAGGCAGTCAGCAGTGCCATGCAGAGGTCGATGATGCTCCACACGGTGTCGAGCGACACCATGGCTCCGAACATCACCATGACGCCTCCCGACAGGATTCTGTATATGGTGAGTGGCCGCTGCGTGCTCCAGATGAAGCGCACGTTGGCCTCGCCGTAGTAGTAGTTGCCGATGATTGATGAGTAGGCGAACAGGAAGATGGCGATGGCGATGAACACCGGTCCCCAGGCCCCCACCTCTTGTTGCAGTGCCTCTTGCGTGAGCATGATGCCGTTGAGGTCGGGGTGGGTGTAGACACCGCTGATCAGGATGATGAAGGCCGTACACGAGCACACCACCAGCGTGTCGGTAAAGACTCCCAGAGTCTGTATCAGTCCTTGTTTCACGGGGTGGCTCACGGCAGCTGTGGCCGCTGCGTTCGGCGCGCTGCCCTCACCGGCCTCGTTGGAGAAGAGACCGCGCTTCACGCCGTTCATAATCGCTGCTCCCACCATGCCTCCGGCCGCCTGGTTCAGTCCGAAGGCATTCTCAATGATCACTCGCAGCACATGGGGAATCAGTTGGATGTTCATCAGGATGATGACCATCGCCAGCACGAAGTAGCCCACGGCCATCACCGGTACCAATACGGAACTGACACGGGCGATGCGCTGGATGCCGCCGAAGACGATGACGAGCGTCAGCACCGTCAGCACGGCTCCGGTCATCATGGGATCCCACCCGAAGGCTCCCTGCATGGCGCCGCAGATGGTGTTGGTCTGCACCGAGTTGTTGGCCAGGCCGAATGATACCGTGATGAGTACGGCGAAGAGTATGGCCATCCACCGGCAGTGCAGGCCCTGCTGGATATAGTATGCCGGGCCACCGATGAAGGAGTCCTTGTGATGACGCTTGTACAACTGGCCGAGCGTCGACTCTACGAAGGCTGTCGCCGAGCCCGCCATTGCCATCACCCACATCCAGAAGACGGCCCCCG
>DFGG01000172.1 GCA_002371695.1 bacterium UBA3756 | reverse complement strand
TTGGAGTACGGCGCGCAGAAACAAGTTGCGCACATCGCTGACGGGCTTTGCCGTGGCGTGGGGCATCTTCATGCTCATCGTACTGCTGGGCTCCGGCAACGGTCTGATCAATGCGCAGCTGAAGCAGTCGAGTCGCTTCCTGTCATCGTCGATGGTGGTCTTCGGAGGCGAGACATCGAAGCCCTATCAGGGACTCAAGGAGGGCCGCTACATTAGATTGCAGACACGCGATATCGAGACCACAGAGACTTCATTTAAGGAGACCATCGATGAGGTGGGCGCCCAGTATCGCACGGGAGCCACCATCAGCCTGGGACAACAGTACATCACGCCAAGCATTTGCGGTGTCTATCCCAACCATATCAAGATAGACAAGGTGGAGATGATGCTGGGACGATTCGTCAACGACAACGACATCAAAGAGCGTCGTAAGGTCATCATCGTGAGCAACAAACAGGCAAAGGAACTGCTTAACGCCAGAACGGATAAGCAGCAAGAACTGTCGCGACTGATCGGGCAGTATGTCGAGGTGGGCAATTTTGCCTTTAAGGTGGTGGGTATCTACAAGGAGAATGAGAACGGACGTGCCGATGCCTTCTCCTCGTATACAGCCATCAAGCGCATCTTCGGTGCAAATACCGATGATGCCGGCCGCATTGAGTTCACCTTCCATGGTCTCGAAACAGAGCAGGCCAACGAACAGTTCGAGAAGGGGTACCGTCAGCGCCTGAATGCCAATCATCAGGCCCATCCCGAGGATGAAAGTGCTGTGTGGCTGTGGAACCGCTTCACGCAGAACCTGCAGATGGAGACAGGCATCGGCATTATCCGTACGGCCCTCTGGATTGTAGGACTGTTCACCCTGCTATCAGGCATCGTGGGCGTGTCGAACATCATGCTCATCACCGTGAAGGAGCGTACACATGAATTCGGTATCCGCAAAGCCATTGGAGCCAAGCCCTGGAGCATCCTGAAACTGATCATCACGGAGAGCGTCATCATCACTACCTTCTTCGGTTATATTGGCATGGTGCTGGGTGTGGCGGCCAATGAATATATGGACGCTACTCTGGGACATGAAACCATCGATACGGGACTCTTCAAGGCCACGATGTTCGTGGATCCCACGGTAGGTCTCGACGTGTGCATCGAGGCCACGATGGTGATGATCATCGCCGGCACCATCGCCGGACTCATCCCAGCCTTCAAGGCCAGTCGTATCAGACCCATCGAGGCACTCCGCGCCGACTAGTGATGCAAGAAGTACCAGAAAGAGAATAGAATTATCAGAGACATGAGAATAGATTTAGACAGCTATAGAGAAATTCTCGACACGCTGACGAGGAATAAGAGCAGGAGTTTCCTGACAGGCTTCGGCGTATTCTGGGGCGTGTTCATGCTCGTATCCCTCATCGGAGGCGGCAACGGACTGAAGGAGAAGCTGAACGAGAACTTCGCTGGCTTTGCCACCAACTCTGCCTTCGTCTGGTCGCAGCGCACTACCAAGGCCTACAAGGGCTTCCGAAAGGGGCGCTGGTGGTCGATGGACCAGAAGGATGTGGAACGTCTGCGCCAACATGTACCGGAACTCGACGTGATAGCCCCCGTGGTGTTCATGCCTTGGAATGCATCGTCCACAGCCTATCATGAAGACCGCAAGGTGACAGTCAATGTGCAGGGCGTGACTCCCGACTATGCCAAGGTGAATGAGCCAAAGATGTACTACGGACGCTTCATCAACGCTATGGACCTGAAGCAGCATCGTAAAGTATGCGTGCTTGGAAAGAAAATCTACAAGGACCTGTTCAAGGGTGGTGGAGACCCCTGTGGAAAGTCCATCCGTATCGACTCCACTTACTATCAGGTGGTGGGCGTGGACTATAACACGGGTGGCGTCTCCATCAACGGCAACAGCGAGGAGATGGTGACACTGCCCTTCTCGATGGTGCAGCAGGCCTACAACCGGGGCCAGCAGGTGGACGTGATTGCGGTGACGGCCAGGAAGGGCGTCGTCATGTCGAGCATCACCAACCGGATACGTGAGACCGTGGCCCGTGCCCACTATGTCGATCCTACCGACGAACAGGGCGCTATGGTGTTCAACACGGAGGTGCTCTTCCAGTTGCTCGACAACCTCTTCAAGGGCGTCAATTTCCTCATCTGGCTTGTAGGCCTCGGAACACTGCTGGCAGGTGCCATTGGTGTGTCGAACATCATGATGGTGACGGTGCGTGAGCGTACCACGGAGATAGGTATCCGCCGAGCCATTGGAGCCACTCCCAGGATGATACTCTCTCAGATCATCTCCGAGAGTATCGTGCTGACGCTGGTGGCAGGCATGAGTGGCATTCTCTTCGGGGTGGCCATACTGCAGATGCTCGAGGTGGGCAGTATGGAGGACGGTATCGTCACTACCCACTATCAGGTGAAATTCTGGACGGCCATCTTTGCTGCCCTCATGGTATCGGCCATGGGAGTGCTGGCAGGTCTCGCGCCTGCGGCCAGAGCCATGAGTATCAAGCCCGTAGATGCCATGCGAGACGAATAAATAAAGAAATAATGAAAATATAGTAATAAGATGAAGAAGTATAGCAAACTGATTATCGCTGCGATTATCGCGCTGATTTTCATCGGAACATTCGTGTTCCTCTGGCAGAAGAGCCAACCCAAGGAAGTGGTCTACGACGAGTTTTCTCCCAAGCAGGAGGACATCCTCAAGACTACGGTCATCACGGGCAAGATAGAGCCTCGCAATGAGGTGAACGTGAAGCCCCAAATCTCTGGTATCATCACCGAACTGCTGAAAGACCCTGGAGAGTACGTTCAGCAGGGCGAGGTAATTGCCAAGGTTAAGGTGATCCCTGACATGGGACAACTCTCGAGTGCTGAGGCCCGTGTACGTCTTTCTGACATTAACCTCAAGCAGGCTCAGGTGAATTACAACCGAGAGGAGAACCTCTACAAGCAGAAACTGGTCTCTGCTGATGAGTTCGACAAAATCAAACAGGCCCTGCAACAGGCTAAGGAGGAGAAGGCTGCTGCTGAGGATGCCTTGCAGGTGGTGCGCGACGGTGTGTCGAAAGCTAACGCTTCCGCCTCGTCGACCCTCATCCGCAGCACCATCAGTGGTGTCATCCTCGACATTCCAGTGAAGGTGGGTAACTCAGTCATCCTGGCCAATACCTTCAATGACGGTACTACCATTGCTACCGTGGCCAATATGAACGATCTCATCTTCCGTGGAAATATCGATGAGACCGAAGTGGGTCAGCTCGTCAGTGGCATGCCGATGAAGATCACCATCGGAGCCCTGCAGGATCTGAAGTTCGATGCTGCATTGGAGTATATATCGCCCAAGGCTACGGAGAGCAATGGCGCCAACCAGTTTGAGATCAAGGCAGCTGTAAAGCTGGCCGAGGGGGGCAAGATTCGTAGTGGCTACTCTGCCAATGCCGAGATTGTACTGCAGAAGGCCGAGAAGGTGCTGAGCGTGCCGGAGAGTGCCATCGAGTTCAGTGGCGACTCTACTTTCGTCTATGTCATCAAGGGCGAGGGCAAGGAGAAGACCTACGAGCGCACCGTCGTTACCACAGGTCTCTCCGATGGCGTGAACATCGAGATCAAGAAGGGTATCACGGCGAAGGACAAGGTGCGTGGACCAGAGATAATTGCTGATAACGAGAAGGAGGAGTAGCCCATGAGAAATCGTCAAGTATACTGTTGCATTGCAGCAGTCCTCTTCCCCCTTTCTATCTTTGCGCAGCCTCATGCCTGGACCCTTCGTGAGTGCGAGGACTATGCCGTGGCCAACAATATCACCATCAAGCAGCGTGCCAAGGCTGTGGAGAAACAGGAGCATGCCCTCTCCACTGCTCGTAACTCGCGACTGCCAGACCTCAGTGGAAGTGTTGGCCAGAATTTCTCCTTCGGGCGTGGATTGACGGAAGACAATATCTATACCAATACGAACACGAGCAATACCTCGTTTCAGTTGTCTACCTCCGTCCCCATCTTCTCGGGCTTCCAGATCCCAGAGAACATCAAGTTGAGCCGCCTGAATCTCGAGGCTGCAACTGCCGACCTTGAGAAAGCTAAGAACGATATCCGTATGGAGGTGGCCAAGGCTTATATGCAGATACTCTACGATCAGGAAATCGCTGCTGTGGCTCATCGGCAGGTTAGTATCGACTCCCAGCAGGTGGCCCGACTGCAGGCCTTCGTGGAGAATGGCAAGGCCAGTGAGGCAGAACTCTCGCGGCAGAAGGCCACCCTCGCCAATAGTCATCTGACGGCGACACAGGCAGACAACAACCAACGTCTGTCAATCCTCACGCTGACACAGCTGCTCGAGCTGACATCGCCAGAGGGATTCGCTGTGGTCAGTCCTACGGAAGAAGAGTTGCAGCGCATCGCAGGTCTTGCACTGACCCATCCCGACGTGGTCTATGCAGAGGCCCTCAGCGTGAAACCTGAGATACTGTCGCAGCAGCTGCGTCTGAAAGGTACGGAGCATAGTATCAATATCGCCAAGGCCGGACACTATCCGAAACTGAACTTCAGCGCTGGCATGGGCACGAACTATTATAATACGAACGGCTACGAGTCGCGCAGTTTCGGTGAACAGCTGAAGAACAATTTCAGCCAGTCTCTAGGGTTGAACCTTAGCGTGCCCATCTTCAATCGTTTCATTGTGCGCAATCAGGTGCGCAGTGCCAAGGTGGACAGAGAGACTCAGCAGTTGGAGCTCGATAATACCAAGAAGCGACTCTATAAGGAGATTCAGCAGGTATACTACAACACGCTCAATGCACAGGCCAAGGAACGAAGCTCGAGCGAAGCAGTCGCCAGTTCCAAGACGGCCTTCGAACTGACACAGGCCAAATATGAGAACGGTAAGGCAAATATTACGGAGTTCAATGAGGCGAAGAATACGTGGCTGAAGTCGGAGAGCGACTATGTGCAGGCTCGCTATGAACATCTCTACCAACGGGCGCTACTGGAATTCTATCGAGGCAAGGAACTGAATTTCTGAGACCAAAAAGACGTTGATGTGGCAGAATTTACATAATATGTGTTAATTCTGCCACTTTTCTTTGCATGCAAAGAAATTAGTTGCTATCTTTGCATGTTTAAAATGTGAAATATGATTAGGCACCTGAACCTTATCTTTACCGCGCTATTACTTTTGGCCAGTGTAAATATCGCTTTTGCTGACAAGGCCGTCTCTGATCTGACGGGCGAGGACAAAGAACGTTTCGATAAATTCCGCCACCTCTTTACTACGGGCAATCCTAATGAGTTCTATAGCTACACCAAGGAGTATGCCGAGTACCTGAAGAAGCAGGGCGATATGAACCTGTATTATAAGCTGAAGAACAATGAGGGCTTCTATGCCCTTCGCCACAATCAGATACTCCTGGCTATGGAGATAGCTGAGGCGTTGGAGAAAGAGGTTCGCGAAAACAAGGCAGAGAACTATTATTATCTGCCTGTAGCCTTGATGGGCGACGTCTATTATGAGAGTCACGATATGCGGAAGGCTGAGAAATTCTTCCTCCAGGCATTGGGCGAGGCAGGCGATCGCGACCCGAAGTTCACCATGCGTACCTATATGAGCCTTGGAGAGATGCAGGCGCTGAAGAATCCCCAAAAAGCTCTCGAATGGTATGACAAGGCGATAGAACTGGCCCAGATGTACAACAATATGGAGTATCTGAGTATGTCGGTGGCTATGAAGGGCTATATCCATTTTCTGGCGGGTGACGCTGGCAAGTTCTATCGCAGTTACGACGACTACAACAACCTGCGACAGTCGGGCGACCCTGATTTCAGCAAGCGCTACAATAATGTGATGGAGATTGCTAAGCTGACCTTCGATGGAGATTATCGCGATGCACGTGACTTGATGGCCCGTGGCAATCTATATGTCGACAGTGCGTTGGTGGGCATCCGCATTCTGGCATCTGAGGGAAACATAAAGGACGGCTTTTCGGCCATGATTCAGCGGTATGTGGAACTTGACTCGATCTATAGTCTGGCTCAGGAAGCCAGTTACGACCATATTGCCACGGAGCGCACCCTGAGACTGGCACAAGATGAGGCTGCAAGTAGTCAGAAGGAGGCTAAAAATCTAATGTACGTCCTGATAGGTCTCATCGTGGTATTTCTGTTTGTCTACATTATGGGGCGTCGACGCCTGATGCTGAAGATATGGGAGCGCAATAAACTGTTGAAGGATGCCCTGGCTCATGCAGAGGAGTCAGACCGTATGAAGTCGGCCTTCATCAGTAATATGAGTCATGAGATACGAACGCCCCTGAACGCAGTGGCAGGCTTCTCGTCGCTGCTCGTAGAGTCGGGCAGTGAAATCGGTGAGGCAGAGAAGAAAGACATGCAGGAGCGTATTACTAATAATGTGGAACTGATCACCTCTATCGTCGATGAGATGCTGGAGCTCTCGAAGAGTGAGAGTGAGAGCAATCTGCGTCCCCAGACGGAATATACGGATGTATGGGTGAATCAGTTGTGTCGCGGTGTGCTCCGTTCGATGGTGATGAAGGCTAAGAAGGGCGTAGAGATGCGCTTTGCCTCGAAATTGCCCGATGATTTCGTCATCCGTACTCACCCTGCCACGGTGAAGCGTATTCTATACCATATCCTCGACAATGCTCAGAAATTCACTGAGCAGGGCTATATTGAATTACGCTGTGGCGTTGACAAGGAGAAGCACCAGATCAAGTTGATTGTCACGGATACAGGTATCGGTATTCCCAAGGAGGACCACGGCCGTATCTTCGACCTGTTCGAGAAAGGCAATGAGAACTTCAAGGAGGGTATTGGCTTAGGACTGCCTATCTGCCGTCGTCTGGCCGCTTCGATAGGAGGCGAGGTAGAGCTCGATGATTCCTACACCGAGGGTTCACGATTTATTCTCACCATACCTGCGATAGAATAAAGAAGAGGCTCACCCGATGGTGAGCCTCTCTTGTTATTTCTTATGACGGTTGGCCCTCTGTTCGCGGTATTTCGCTTTCTGACGGGCAGAACCGCTACCGTGGGCCCCGGTGATGTACTGCTTCTTCTTAGCCTTGGTCTTTACTTTGCCCTCTTGCTTGGGCTTGTCACCACCACGGCCGAACGAGATGCCATTCTCCAGAATAGTCTGAAAGTCGTCCATAGGCTTAGTGATGGAAGAGGCGTACGCCTGTGAATGCCATAGCGATGCCATACTTGTCGCATGTCTCGATGACATTGTCATCGCGTACTGAACCACCAGCCTGAGCAATGAACTCCACGCCACTCTTGTGTGCACGCTCGATATTGTCGCCGAAGGGGAAGAAGGCGTCAGAGCCGAGGGCAACCTTCGTATTCTGGGCTATCCAGGCTTTCTTCTCATCCATCGTCAGCACTTCAGGCTTCTGCTTGAAGAACTGCTGCCAGGTACCGTCGCGCAACACGTCATCGTGATCTTCAGAGATGTACACGTCAATGGTGTTGTCGCGGTCAGCACGACGGATATTGTCCACGAAGGGCAGCGACATCACTTTCGGGTGCTGACGCAACCACCAGATGTCTGCCTTGGAGCCTGCCAGACGGGTGCAGTGAATGCGGCTCTGCTGACCAGCTCCGATGCCGATGGCCTGTCCGTCCTTTACGTAGCAGACGCTGTTTGATTGCGTATACTTTAGTGTGATAAGTGCGATGATCAGGTCGCGTTTGGCTTCGGGGGTGAAAGTCTTGTTCTGTGTGGGCATATTCTCGAAGAGGGCATCATCATCGAGACGGATCTCGTTGCGGCCCTGTTCGAATGTGATGCCAAACACCTGCTTGCGCTCCACGGGCTCAGGCTTGTAGCCAGGGTCGATCTTAATCACGTTGTAGGTACCCTTGCGCTTGTCCTTCAGTATTTCGATAGCCTCGGGAGTATAGTCGGGAGCTATCACCCCGTCGCTCACTTCGCGCTTCAGCAGCAGGGCTGTCGTAGCGTCACAAGTATCTGAGAGGGCCACGAAATCGCCGTAGCTCGACATACGGTCGGCACCACGGGCTCTGGCGTATGCACAGGCGATGGGACTCTCGTCGAGGCCCTTTACGTCATCCACGAAGTAGATTTTCTTCAGTGTGTCGCTCAAGGGCAGGCCTACGGCAGCACCAGCTGGCGATACGTGTTTGAACGAGGCTGCAGCAGCTAGTCCTGTGGCCTCCTTCAGTTCCTTGACGAGCTGCCAGGCGTTGAAGGCATCGAGGAAGTTGATGTACCCCGGACGGCCGTTGATTACTTCGATGGGTAACTCGCCCTCAGTCATGAAGATGCGCGAGGGCTTCTGGTTCGGATTGCATCCGTACTTGAGTGCTAACTCTTTCATATCTCTAAACTATAAACTGTAAACCGTAAACTGTAAACCGTAAACCAAAAAAAGAGGCCCGAAGCCTCTTTTTTCTTACTCTGCTGAAACGGGACGGCGCTTCTCCTTGATACGGGCAGCCTTACCTGTGAGCTTGCGCAGGTAGTACAGCTTAGCGCGACGAACCTTACCAATCTTGTTCACCTCGATACTATCGATATTGGGTGACTCAATGGGGAAGATACGCTCTACACCAACGGTGCCAGACATCTTACGAACGGTGAAACGCTTCTTATCGCCGTGGCCACAAATCTTGATGACTACACCACGATAGAGCTGGATACGCTCCTTTGACCCCTCGATAATTTTGTAAGCGACAGTGATGGTGTCACCAGCCTTGAACTCTGGGTACTTCTTGCCGGTTGCAAATGCTTCTTCAGCAA
>DFGG01000055.1:4083-9728 GCA_002371695.1 bacterium UBA3756 | reverse complement strand
TGTGCGGGTACACAACTGCAAAATTTATCAAATGTTAACACTTTTGGACGCGCAATCGATTGATTCTTGACCTAAAACAAGACAAAGCAAGGCACTCGGTGTGGAGCAGATGATCTGCCCACTGACTTCCCTTATTATTATAAATAAGGTACGTACGTCATGGAGTAACCATGCAAATCCCCCATGCTTTGAGCCCACAGAAAAAGAAGTTCTTTTTCCTTTAAAGGTCTTTTATGTTGATGTGGGTACGAGATGGCGCAGCTGCTCGTGGTCTTCGATGAGCGGTCATCTACGATGGTAGAGAATATCTTTTCGTCGAACGTCGAGACGGTGAAAACGCTAGGCAACATCCTCTTCACCGAGAAGGTGTCTGAGTTCTATCTGAACCGGAAGCAGCTCTACGACATGTTCGGACTGCTGAAAAAGGAGTTCTTCCAGTCGGAGGGTGACATCCTTAGTACTTACGACAATCTGGCAAAGGCCAATCTGGTGCCAATCGTTGGTACGTGCGAAAACACGCTGCATGCCGAGCGCCGTATCCTGAGTCAGTGCCAGCAGATGATGGATGTGGGCGACAGTGAGCTGGCCGAGTTTGCCAGTAAGCGCGAGGCCCTGAGCCTGAAGTCAGACACTCTGCTGGGGCAATCGTCGCTGCAGAAGATGAATGAGCGTCTCCGTAGGTTCCAGCAGGCTCTGGAAACGGGCAGGCAAAACAGCAACAAGGCCGGGCAACAGTAGTGTGCGCCCGGCCTTGCTGGTCTTCAGTCAGAGAGTCTTGACCTGTTATTTCTGCATATCGTAAACTACCTGCATCAGGCGCTTGCCCAGTTCATCGGCCTGAGCCATCGTCTGAGCCTCGCTGTATACGCGGATGATGGGCTCGGTGTTCGACTTGCGCAGGTGAACCCAGCGGTCAGGGAAATCGATCTTCACGCCATCGATGTCGTTGACGGTGGCAGAGTTGTCTTGAGCAAACATTTCCTTCACCTTCACCAGGATGGCGTCTACATCTGTCTCGGGCGTCAGGTCGATGCGGTTCTTGGCTATCTGATAGTCGGGGAATGTGGCTCTCAGCTGTGATGCGGTGCATCCCTTCTGTGCAAGGCTGGAGAGGAAGAGCACGATGCCCACGAGAGCATCGCGTCCGTAGTGGCTCTCGGGGTAGATCACTCCACCGTTGCCCTCGCCTCCAATGACGGCTCCCACCTGTTTCATCTTCGTGGTGACGTTCACCTCGCCGACGGTAGCGGCTGTGTACTGTCCTCCGTGGCGCTCCGTGATGTCACGCAGGGCCCGTGTGCTGCTCAGGTTCGATACGGTGTTGCCTGGCGTGTGGCTCAGCACGTAGTCGGCTACGCTCACCAGGGTGTATTCCTCGCCGAACATGACGCCGTTCTCGCAGATGAATGCGAGGCGATCCACGTCAGGGTCGACCACGATGCCAAGATCGAATCCGCCTTGTCTCATGCGCTCCATGATGCCCTGCAGATTCTTCTCCAGCGGTTCGGGGTTGTGGGCGAACTGGCCGTTGCACTCGCCGTTGAGTATCTCGTAGTCAGCACCGAGGGCCTCGAACAGGTGGGGCAGGATGCGCCCTCCCACGCTGTTGATGGTATCGGCGCAGAGGCGGAAGTGGCGCTTGCGGATGGCTTCGATATCGGCCAGCCGTAGCTGGAGCACGGCCTGGATGTGGCGCTCGTCGAACGAGTCGTCTTCCTGATAGCTGCCCAAATGATCCACGTCGGCATAGTCAAAGTCCTCGCGTGCAGCGATGTCAAGCACTTCGGCTCCCTCGTCGGCAGTCAGGAATTCTCCCTCGCTGTTGAGCAGCTTCAGTGCGTTCCACTGTCGTGGATTGTGGGATGCAGTGATGATGATTCCTCCGTCGGCTTGTGCCATTCGGACGGCCAGCTCGGTGGTTGGGGTGGTGGCGTAGCCGATGTTCAGCACATCGAATCCCATGCCCATGAGTGTGCCGCAGACCACGTTCTTGACCATCTCGCCTGAGATGCGTCCGTCGCGTCCTACGACGATTTTCGTGGCCTCAGGGTTTCTGCGCTTGATGAGTGTGGCGTAGGCCGTTGTAAACTTGACGATGTCGAGTGGATTGAGTGTATCACCGGTTTGTCCGCCGATGGTACCGCGGATACCGGAGATGGATTTGATGAGTGTCATTTTAGTATGTATAAATAATCGTTATGCTTCTCGTTCGAAGGTGATGATGTAATAGTATGGCCTGACGTTGCTCGATGCTGTGGCGTGGCCTTGTGTATGGGGCACGATGAGCCTAACCTTTGATATCTCGTCTTGCATCGACTTGGGGCGTCCTATATTGACGTAGGCCAGTGGCACAAGCCATCCTGCGGGCACTGATGCGCTGGAGTAGGCGAGTGTCATCATCCCGGAGGTGAAAGAGGCTGTGAAGGTGCCGCTTGAGCGCGTGACTCTCATCACATCGGGCTCGGATGCCATTATGTCAGTGTCGTTCCACAGGTAGAGCGAGTCGCCGATAATGTTGTACTCACGGAATCGGCAGCAGAGGTTGACTGATTCGCCGTCCTTGATCATCTCGCCGCACCCTTGTCGTACAATCTGCATGTAGACACCGCTCTTGTCGAGCTTGACGAACTCGTTGCGCTCGAGGTTGGTGGTCTTGCCTTGCTTGACGAACTGGTCTTCGGAGATGACGGTGATGCTAGAGTCGGCAATGAATTTGGAGATGGCGTTGCGCTCCTTCTCCTTCATGTCGCCATAGGTCTCGTAGTCGTTGCAACTGGCAAGCACTGCGATGGCGGCTATCATGACAAATAGAAACTTCTTCATATCGTGTGCAAAGTTAAGAAAAAGAATTGGTTTTGGCATGAATTTCATCGACAAAGACGGATTTTTTTGTTTATTTTAAGTTTCCGTGCCGTTTTTGCCGTGATAATGCCTGCTATCCGTGTCTTTATCCAAGTTTGTCGGCGAAGGCCTCGATGGCCTGCTTCACCACTTTGACAGCCTCGTCGATGGTGCCTTCGATTCGTCCTCCCGATGCGTTCAGGTGTCCTCCGCCGTTGAAGAACTGCTGGGCCATGAGGTTGCAGGGGAAGTCGTCTACCGAGCGCAAGCTTACCCATACGATGTTGTTCTTCTCCGTATCTTCTCGCAGCGAGATGGAGAGCTTGAGGCCTCTGATCTGCTGTGGGATGTTGACCAGTCCTTCGGCATCGCCCTTGATGAAGTTGAAACGCCGCTGCTCCTCACGGTTGATGGTGTAGTAGGCAGCGTGGCGTTCGGGTATGTAGACGAGTTTCTCGTACATCACGTAGCCCATCAGTCGGATGCGGCTCTCGGTGTAGTTGTGGTATACGTTTCGGTAGATTTTGTCCTTATCGATGTGCTTGGTGAGCAATTCTCCGATGATGAAGTATATCTCGGGTCGGGTGCTGTTGAAGGTGAATCCTCCCGTGTCGGTCATCATGCCGCAGTAGACGGGTATGGCGAAGTGCTTGTTCTGTCGTTCGAACATGCCCATCTGCCATACGATTCTGAACACCAGCTCGCAGGTGCTGCAGGCTTCGGTGTTGGAGATGGTGACTTCGGCGGGCACGTCGGGGCCGATATGGTGATCGATAAGTATGCGCTTGCCCTTAGTGGCGAGCAGTGCGGTGGCCATCTCGTCAACGCGGCTGGGGGTGTTGAAGTCGAGGCATACCACCAGGTCGGCTATCTGGAAAAGCATGTCGCACTTTTCGCGATGCTTGTCGTAGCGTATGATTTTTTCCGTGTTGGGCATCCAGTGGAGGAAGTCGGGATACTGGTCGGGTACGATCACGGTGGGCTCCTTTCCCACTGACCGGAGGAACTCGGCGAAGCCCAGTGCCGATCCTATGGCATCGCCGTCTGGACTTCGATGACAGGTGACGATGATGGTCTGTGAATTGGAAATCAGCTGGCTCATCTGGGCCAGCTGATCTGGTGTCATAATGTCTATGTTCATTAGAATAGTTTGTTCGGATAGATGCCTTCGTCGACGAGGCGCTTGATGCGGTCTACGGTGTCCTGACGATCGGCAGCATAGGTGACTCCGAACCACTTCGATGTGGTGTCGAGTACCTCGCAGGTAGCAGTGCCCTCGGTGATGAGCTTGTTGACCATCAGGGGGATAAAGAACTCGGCCTTCAGGTTCTCCATGTTCTTCGGATCGCTGAGGAACTCCTTGAAGTAGGCCTCGCTGTAGTCGAAGTAGTCGGGGGTGAAGCCCCACATGTTCATCGACACGGGTACGTTCTCCTCCAGCGGTTGCCATTGTCCCTGCTCATCCTTGAATCGGATGGGCTCAGTGGCATTGCCGGCATTGGAGCCATCGGCAGCACAGCGGACGATTTCGGTACGCTCAACGACGTCTGTCAGATGGCGCTTCTCGTTGTAGGCGCATACGCCACGGGCTACGGTGCCGTTCTCCGAGAGGGTGTTGCACACGCGGAAGCCTACCATCGCATACTGGTTCTTGGCACCTTCGGGGAGATTGCTTAGATACTTGCCGATCTGCATGAAGGCATCGCGGCCGTAGAAGTCATCGCAGTTGATCACGCAGAAAGGCTCCTTGATCACGTCCTTACCCATGAGCACGGCGTGGTTGGTGCCCCAAGGCTTCTGTCGTCCCTCAGGCACTGAGAATCCCTCAGGCAGTGCATCGAGTGCCTGGAAGCAGAGTTCACAGGGAATCTGGCCCTCGTATTTAGAAAGAATCTGATTGCGGAACTGCTCCTCGAAATCCTTGCGGATGACCCATACGATCTTGCCGAATCCGGCTTGGATGGCATCGTAGATACTGTAGTCCATGATGGTCTCACCGTTGGGGCCTAGGCCGTCAAGCTGCTTCAGGCCTCCGTATCGGCTGCCCATACCTGCTGCGAGCAGGAAAAGAGTTGGTTTCATAAGCTATTATTTATTAAGTTAGGATAAAACTGAGTGCAAAGGTACAAAAAAACTTTTGATTCATGTACGTATTAACGCGCCTTAACACATTAGAACGGGTATCCGATGGCGAAATTGAGTGTATGGAGGTCGCTGGTGCGCTCTGTGTTGAAGAAATAGCGCGACACACCGTTGTCGCAGGGCTGGTGGATGCAGAGTCCCCAGTCAAGTCGTACAACGAGGAATCCCAGATCATAACGCAGTCCCACGCCAGTGCCGATGGCTATGTCGTTGAACAGTCGTGAGGGCTTGAAGAGCATTTGGTCCATCCATTTCTTGTCTTCGTTGTATAGTTCTTCGGCTGTCACCTCAGCACCCATTTCGTTTATTAATTGTGCCGTGTACTCATAGTCATCCATCGAGCCGAAACTCAGGCTTCGCAGTCTCCACGTGTTTCCCATATCGAGGAAGATGGCTCCTTTCAGATTGCCCCAGATGGGGGCCCGGTATTCGAGGTTGGCCAGGAATTTCAGGTCACCGTTGCGCAGCAGATAGAACATCTGCCGCTCATAATGGCCTTTGAGTCCCATGTCGCTGAAGGCACCGGGGCCGATGTCACGCACCCTGAAGGCTCGGATGCTATTAGGGCCACCTACGTAGAACTGCTCTGTGAGTGGCGACTCGATGCTGTTACCATAGCAGAAGAGCACGCCGGCATTGATGTGCCCCACCAGCTTCGACTC
>DFGG01000055.1:1218-3911 GCA_002371695.1 bacterium UBA3756 | reverse complement strand
AATACCGACACGAGATTGCCCGACTCCTCGATGGTGGTCTCCCAGCGGATAGGGTTGAGGTTGGTTGACGGACTTGTGTAGATATAGGTGTAGCGCATCTTGGGTATGAAGTAGTCGCCCATAGTTCGCTCCAGATAGGGATAACTTGCCACGAGCGAATCGTACTTCTCCGTGCTGGAGTTCTTGAACTGATAGTTGACAGTGAGTGGTGAGAACTCGTGACGGCTGGTGGCGGTGGGTTGCCATCGGTAGGTCCATTCGCCTCCCACGACGTGCATTTTGTAGTAATCCGGTCGCCGTATGACATCAGTCGACACCTTGAGCAGGGTCGTTGGGGTAGAAAAGAAGCGGCGTCGACGGATGGGGCGCCCGTTCTTGTCACGGCGCACGCGATCGCTGTCGTAGAAAGGCGCGATGATGCGAGGGAACTCGATGCTGGCGTCGGCACCATATTGATAGGTGCTCATATTGGTGCCTCGGCCTCGCTGCCACTCGTAGGAGCCGTGCAGGTTGACATCGAGCTTTTCGGCTCCCCTGAATGCGTTGCGACGGGTGATACCTACTTTCAGCTCAGGTCCGAATCGGCCGTTGGTACGCCCGTTGAAGTTGGTCTCGATGTAGAAGTCGTAAGGCTTATCGAAAACGCAGTTGAGCGTCAGGTCGAGCGTATCGGTGTCAGGACGTGGCGTGAACTGAAAGTCGGTGGTAGTGAATACACCCGTAGCGTTGACATTGGCCGACGACTCCTGGAAATTGTCGTAGTTGAAGAGCTGGCGGGGTCGCATTCGGAGGTTCTTCAGAATGACACCAGGTCGGATGGGTGATTTCTCTCCATTGAACCTGATAGTGAGGTGTCGGCGCTTGATGCTGTCGGTAAGCTGTTCGCGTATGGATTTTCGGAAGTTGACACTGATGTTGCCGATGTGCCACTTCGAGAGTGCCTCCGGGGGCAGGCCGTCTGCCAGTTGGAGACGCAGGTGGGCTTTGTTCTCCACGATGGTCGTGTCTGAGAGATAGGAGGCATAGCTTGGTGCGTAATAGTAGTAGCCATTGTTGCGAAAGAGTGAGCTGATTCGGTTTCGCTCTCCTTCGAGTGATGAGAGGCTGAAGGCACTGCCAGGCTTGATGAGCGACTCGTTGGCAGTGGAGTCGATGAGTTGTTGCAGAGTATCGGGGAAGTTGACGTAGGCCACGCTGTCGAGTGTGTAGAGAGAGTCGAGGTGTACGGTATAGCGTATCTTGTTCTTCCTGGGATTCTTTTGGGGAACGATCTCGTAGGTGACGTCGCCTCGGAAATAGCCGTTGTTGCGCAGCACGCTTTTTGCCACCGATGAGCGCAGGCTTGGGTTCACCTGACTCATCAGCACAGGAGGATGCCCGAATGACTTGGTCATCCAGCGCGCGAAGCCCGAGTCCTTGCCTGAGAATCGGTTGTAGACCCACAGGTGCCAGGACCAGGGCACGGTGTAGTAGCTGCTGCCGAAGAGCGAGCCGTTGGGTTTGGTGGCGAGTGCTGCCTCTATTTCCTCCTTGGTAGTTTCCAGATGGGGCCTGAAAGAGTCGGTGGGTTGCTCATCGGTATAGACTATAGGCTTGAGACCCGTGAACAGCTGATCGTCCTCAGGGATTCCCTTGGTCATCGAACAGGAGGCGAGGAGGAGCATCACTGACAGATGACAGATGACAGATGACAGATGATAAATATGCGTTAAGGGCTGCTTCATTGGTTCACCTCCTTTCGGATGCTGTCGTTAGTGTTGGTATGGCTGCGCAGGGGCTGGTTCTGTTCCTGTGGGCGTCGCATCATCATCGGTTGCTGTTCCTTCTTCCAGAAGGTGAAGATGTCCCAGAAGCTCTGTAGCTTGCGACGCCACACGAAACCAGCGCCATATATGCTGGTGTAGCCCTCGAGCCAGTCGAACACGTTCTGCTGGTAATAGAGCTTGACGTTCTGCGTGGCATTCTGATTCAGGCGATATTCCATCGAAACATTGTCGAAGAACGACTGTGTCTGTCCTATGGCAGCATTGGCTCCCGAGGACACCTTGCCACCGAGTTCTATTTTCAGCCGGTTGTTGAAGAATCGCTTGGCGAACTTGAAAGAGTAGTCGGTATACATGTTACCCGTGGCGTCGGTGGTATTGTCGATGCCTACACTCAGGTCGAGGGTCTTCAAGGCTGAGCCTGCGATATTGTTAATTTCACTCTGCAGGAAGGAACTCAGTGCCGAGTTCATCGAGAATCCGTTTGTGTCGCCGTTAGACAGATACATGCCTGTGGTGAGCATCGTTACGGCTACCTTGCCTCGCTCCTCGATGGTCATTGTGGCCAGTTCGCTATTGACATTATTGTCCTCAGGGGCCTCGATGGTGAACTGCAGTCCCATGTCCTTGAGGGTCTTGGTGATGATGACACCACAGTCGAAGGTCACGCTGCGCGTAGCTCCACTCTCATCGCCCACGGTAGCCTTGGTACGCTCCGTAGCGGTGATGTTGAGTTTTGGATTCATCGGGTCGCCCGTAAACTCTACGTAGCTGCCGTCTTTGATGGTAAAGGTCTTCAGCGGGATGACGGGCAGCGAATACTTCATCTCTCCGCTGTTGAGCGTATAGCGTCCTTTCAGGTCGATTCCCTCTGCATTGTAGCGCATTCTCAGGTCACCACCACCCATCAGGTCTACGTAGTTGGTCTGC
>DFGG01000055.1:0-1104 GCA_002371695.1 bacterium UBA3756 | reverse complement strand
ATCGAGTCCGGATGGTCTGGGGCGTGTGACAACGGTCTGCGTCGTATCGCTGAAATCAGTGAATTTCACCAGTTCATCCAGACGGTTGTCTTTAGAAAGAGGCGAGTCGAGCAGCATGTAGGTCATGTCCGTAGAACCCAACACGTCAAGTCGTCCTCGCATTTGGAGCATGTCAAGTGGTCCTCGCATACGGGCAAAGAAGTTGACGAAGGCCTTTCCGAATGTAATCGACTTGGGCTCCTGGCGGGCATTGATGAGCTGCAGGTTTCTGGCTCGCATGCGCATGTCCATCGTGATGCGTTCGGTGTTGGTGAAGTCTATGTCGCCCATGATGTTCAGCGGTTCGTCATTGTTGGCATAGAGTCCGAAATTCTCCAGCAGCAGGTGAGAGCCCACGATACGTACAGGGTCGTTATCAAAGCGCATCCTCACGCCGTAGGGAATACTGACCAGATAGGCCGAGTCGACGTATATCTCACCATCTACCAGCGGGTGGGTGGTGGTGCCCTTGATGGCCACGCTGCCTTCGCCGAAACCTTCGAGACCTACTATTTGATCGGGTATAAAGCCGTTGATGAGTGATAGTGGCATGCGCATCATGTCAAACTTGGCATCAATGTTGCCATTCTCATGATAGGTTCCTGAGAGTAGCCCGAACTCTTCATCATTGCTCAGCAGTCGGGCTTCTATGGCATGGGTCTCGTCCTCCTTCTGCAGATATACCAGCTCTGTGCTGATGTTGCCGATGGGCGATCCCTCGTAGGTCATGTTTTGCACAACCATATCGGAAGCGATGGAGAATCTGCCCTCCTGGTCTTGTAGGATGTGGTAGTCGCCATTCAGGTAGCCAGTGATGCGTGGCATGTAGGGCAGTACGCTGGTTACATCACCCAAGTTAATACGGTTGAGTGAGAGCGTCAGGTCTTGAAGCATTGTTGAGTCCTGGTTCTCGGTGTAGAGTTTCAAACCTGTCTTGTCATCGGCGATGAGGTCGATTTTTGCTTGTATCTTTTTGTTGCTGGCCAGGAAGATGAAGTTATCTTTATTCAGATTGAACTCCTTATATCCGATGGTAGGGCGGTTGGGCATCAGTCTGATTCTGAG
>DFGG01000154.1:1168-24497 GCA_002371695.1 bacterium UBA3756 | reverse complement strand
CCAGCAGGCTGATACCCAGCAGCGGACGGTAGAAGAGCCATGCGATGGCGATGATGATGAGGCTCCAGGCGATGCCGATGACGGTGCAAACGACACCCACGCCCCATCCGATGATGTTGGCCACGAAGGGCACCACCTTGAGGATGGTCTCCAGGAAGGCGAAGATACCCTTCAGACCGCTGATGACCATCACGATGCCGATGATACGGAAGAACCAGAGCATCATGTTGTTGCTCTCCTTGGCAGCATCGATGATCTCGTCGCCGCTCTTCTGTCCCATCACGAGTGTCTGGAAGCGCTTTCCGTTCTTGGCCTTGAAGGGCTTGAAGGTATCGCCGTCGACCACGGCCATCACCGTCACCTTGGCAGGCACGATCTTCTCGAATGTCACACGTACGTCGCCCACCTCAGGCGATCCGGGCACGCGTCCGAAGTAGAGCACGTTGCCGGCCTGGTGTACGTACTCCAGGTCTTTCTTGTTCTCAGCTGTTGCCATGGCCTTGTTGATGGAGTCGTTGCGGGCCTGCAGGGCTTCGAGGGCCGCCCTGACCGAGTCGGGCAGCAGCGCTTTCACCGAGTCGGGCAGAGAGGATAGCTCATCCCTTGAGCCGGGCTGGGCCGACTGCTGATTCCCCGTAGAGGCGGGGCGACTCTTCAGGATGCCGTAGAACCGCTCGTAGGCTGTCTGCGCGTTCTTGTCAAACTGCGCCAGCAGGTCCTCGGCGATGGCCAGGTCCAGCCCCTCCACGCTGCGCATGCTGTGGAAGAGACTCTCTGGCAGCTTGTAGGCACCCCACTTCACGTTCTCTGCCCATTCTTCATCGTTCTCCACGGTGGTCAGCACGGTGTTCTTCTTCTGAAAACCAGGATCCTTGAACTGTGCCGACTCGATCGGCTCCCGCACCCACTCCTTGCTGTACGTATAGGTGGTGGTGATCTCCTCCTTGCCGCCCAGCTTGTCCTCACGTTTCTCCTGGGCGTGCTCCACCCACTGGTAATACTCCACCGTGCGACTAAGGGCGATGGCCTTGGCACCGATGCCGAACTGGTCATCGGTGAGCGAGTCCTCCGTGGTGGCCATTGCCGTGCCACAGATCAGCTCGCCCTCCAGCGAGGCGTCTTTCTTGTTGGGATTCTCCATCTCCACATACTTGCTGCCGGCCTCGTCGAGCATCTTCTCCGTCTTCACGGCACGACCCTCGTTCCACCACAGCAGGGCTGTGCCTGCCAGAAACAGCATGATACCTGCTCCTATCCCTTTGAAGGAGCTTCCCACTCGTGAGCCGTAGCCCACCGTTCTTGTCTCTTGATATGCCATAATCTTAATGGTTATTGGGTTATAAATGTTTACTAGTTCTCGGGCTTCGTTATTATCTTTTCGGTGCAAAGATAGTAAAAATTCTCATAGATTGTTCTTTATTTCTAATAAAATTGTTATCTTTGCACGCAAAAACTAATAAATATGCACTATATGAAACGATTTTCTGTCTTCTTATCGCTTTTTCTGGCCTCTATTTCCGTTTCGGCCCAAGGTTTCGACAACCTGCCAACGCCCGTTGAGGAGAAAGTCATCGACAATACGCCCGACTCGATTGCCAAGGCACTCATGAACCGTCCGGCGCCAGGATCCACCCGTCAGTCCGGGAACCCCGTCTTGTTTCTGATTGGCAACAGCACCATGCGCAACGGTACCATGGGCAACGGCTCCAATGGTCAGTGGGGATGGGGATACTACGCCAACAAGTACTTCGACGGTCGCAAGATTTCCGTCGAGAACCAGGCCCTCGGAGGCATGTCCACCCGTACGTTCTACACCGACCTGTGGCCTGCCGTGCGCCAGGCCCTCAAGCCTGGTGACTGGGTGATTGTCTCCATAGGTCACAACGACCATGCCGACTTCTTCGACAAGAAGCGGGCCCGTGGTGTCATCGACGGCGTCTGTCCCGACACGATGGTGGTGGGCTTCAACGAGCGTCTGCAGAAGAACGATACTGTCTATAGCTATGGCGAGTACCTGCGCCGCTACGTCAGCGAGATACGCGCCGCTGGGGCCAATCCCATCCTGATGTCGCTCACCCCGCGTGATGCCTACACCCCGCAGGGTAAGATCGTCCGTAAGCCTCAGACACAGTGGGCGGCCTACGTGGCTGCCATTGAGGGCGTGCCTTTCGTCGACCTCAACGAGATTTCCGGACAGAAGATTGACCGCATGAGCCGTTGGAAGGAGCAGTACCACTTCTTCGGCGACCATATCCACACCTCTGCCTTCGGAGCCGAGCTCAACGCCCGCAGTGCCGCTGAGGGTATCTACTACTCGCAGCATCCTCTGCTCAAGCCCCTGCAGCAGATGATGGTGAACGTGCCTCTCGAAGCCTACGGACAGCAGCGCGAGGAGGGCAAGCCGATGGTGTTTATCACTGGCGACTCTACCGTGAAGAATAAAGACAAGGATGAAGACGGCATGTGGGGCTGGGGTTCACAGGCAGGACTCATCTTCGACCCGGCGAAGATCACCTATGAGAATGTGGCGATGGCAGGACGCTCTACGCGCAGCTACCTCCGCGAGGGGCGTTGGGAGAAGGTCTACAATGCGCTGCGCCCAGGCGACTTCGTGCTGCTGCAGTTCGGCCACAACGATATCTGTCCCATCACCGACAAGAAGGCCCGTGGCGTCATCCCCGGCACTGCCGACACCTGTCATGTGTATAAGATGGAGGAGGACGGAATCTTCGTGGTGGTCTACAGTTTCGGCTGGTATCTGAAGAAGTTCATCGACGATGTCCGTGAGAAGGGTGCCACGCCCATCCTGCTCTCTCTGACGCCGCGCAACGAGTGGCCTGGGGGCAAGATTGAGCGCCGCAACGATACCTATGGCAAGTGGTATCGTGAGGTCGTTGAGGCTACGGGTGTAGAGTTTGTCGATGTCCATAATATCTCTGCCGACTTCCTTGACAAGAAGTTTGCTTCGAAGGATGAGGCGAAGAGCAAGGCGAAGGCCTCCAAGTACTTCAACCACGACCACACTCACACCTCCAAGCTCGGTGCCCAGATGAATGCCCGCAGCGTGGCCCAGGGACTGAGACAGATCGGCTCCCCGCTGGCCAAGTATCTGAAGAAGAAATAGTTTAATCACGGGGATTTCTAAGACAAAACCAAGAATCGCTACCATGGCTGATAGCGATTCTTTTTCTAAAGGGCTCATGTCACAATGTATCCTGTCCCCGATGTGTCATTCGTAAGTGCTGATACTCTCCAGCTCACTTTCCCAATAGGTGTCATGGCTGCCGTCTTTCTTCCAGACATCAACACCATTTTCACCAGCAATACCAGTAGTGCCAGCAGTTGGCGGAGTGATGATGTAAACATCTTTTACTCCGTCATCTCCATTAATACCTCCTGCACAGACAATGCGACCATCATTCAGTAATGCAAACGCACCAGACCAAGACTGTAATTGATGGAGTCCTTCTGTCTTGGCAATACTCCAATCCCCAGTATAATAGTCATAGCTGATGATACACTCATCATGACTCTCATATTGGGTAATAATGTATAGCTCATGCTTGGCAGAGTTCACAAGAACAACTGCGCCTGAAAATAGGAGTTTTACATCTGTACCGGGAAAAACCTTTGGAAAGTCAAGCCCAAATGAATTCAACTGGCAATGACCGCCAGACGGTACTGCATTAAATAGTTTATACTCTCCTTCACTGTTTTCGCCGATGAAGAAATAACCTGGTTCTTCGCTGGCACTACTATAATAGTCTGTCGGACGGAGATAGCCCCGTTTCACTATGGGCTTATATTCTGCTAAAATACTGAAGAAGTAACTTCCTGTCTCGTTGGTTGAGGGGTTATATCCATTGACAAGCAGTCCTTGACGTCCGTCATCGGTCTGATACAGTTCAACGGGATTTCCTTCAGTGTCTTTGGTTCCCCAAGTCCAGATGTCTCCTTCTTCGGAAGCAAATATATATGGATATGAACGCTCGTACGTATCACCAACAGCTTTGAATGATGTCCCGTCGAAATAATCCATGGTTTTATCATCACCCTTGTAATTACCTGTCACATAGATGGTATTACCCACAGGCACCGCTTGGCACTCAGAACGGGCCGTCGTCATATCAGGACCTGAAGTAAAGGTCTGAGTCGAAGGATTGTAGATGATGGTGGAGGCAGTCTTGTCGCTACCAGAATATTGACCTCCACCCCCTATCATAACACGTCCGTCTGCCAGGATAGCAGAAAAGCCACCCCTGTGGGGATCGTCGATGCTCATTTCTTTCCAGACACCATTGTGGTAAACTTCTGCCGTTCTGTTGGCCTTGAACCAAGAACTAAGGCCACCGACAACGACGATATCATTGCCTGAAGCAAAAATATGATGGTCGAAACGGCCGTTTATCATATCAGCAATTTTCTCACATTTGAGCGTGGCCACAACTCCTTCAGTAGTATTCGTCGAAGCAGTTGCTTTCGACGTGGGTGTCACCTTGTCGAAGGTGGCAGCGGGATAAGGGATGCTCTCGCCATTCTTCTTGTTCACATAGATGCCCTGAGCCTGCACTTGCAAGGCTGCGGTGCTGACAATAGCTGCTATCAGGGCTTTAAAGATTATATTTCGTTTCATTGCTTTGCAATTTTGATGGTTACACTGTCTGATTTCACTACGTAGATGCCCTTTGGCAACTGGCTGGTCTGCACTTCGGCATAGCCGTTGGCATCGGTCTGAGCCGTCAGCAGAAGTTTTCCGGCAGCCGAATAGATGCAGATGCTCTCATTAGGCTTGCAACCTGTAAAGGTGAGCTGGCCTACCTGACGAATAATCTGCGGCTCACCTGCTGCTTCAGCAATAGGCTGGCTAATGGCTGTTGCCACATTGAGCGTGAATTTCTCCACTTCTGAGTGCTGATAGGTGGCAGCCCCATCGGTCGTTGTCACCGTGAACACATTGCCGCTCAATGTGACTTTCGGCTTCGATGCGAGGGCATAGCCTACAGTGCCTCCAGCCTTCAGATGAACGATAAACTCCGTGCCGTCGCCTGTACCTTCACCACCAGGATCAGGACCAACATATGCCTCAATATTGAAAAATTCCTTCCATACGTTTGCTGCCTTGTACAACTCGATGCTTTCACTTGGCACGTATAATTTACAGGTTTGTTTATCTGTATTAGAGAATACATAATTGCTACATACGGGTGGAGTCGTTGCAGGACAAGTAATGGCATTCAGATTTTCGCATGCGGTAAACCCAAATTCACCTATGGATTTTAACGATTTAGGGAGAACAACAGTCTGTAATTTATGTAATTCCATGAAATCTCCGTTCAAGATCTTTGTTACATAATCTCCAAACCGAACTTCCTTAAGATAGGCACAGCGGGTAAATGCTCCTGTCCTGTAGCCAGCCCAGCCTGTCTCAGGATGACTGTAGGGCCGCCCGATATAGGCCTTCTCTAAAGGCATGCTGGTGAAGAAACCGTTACTGCCACCCTCACTTCCATAGGGCAAAGTAAGTTCGTATGGACTATCTTCGAGAATAACCTCTTTTACGGATGTGCATGCGGTAAACGAAGCCAGGCCTAAGGACCCTACACTGGCAGGAATGACAAGTTTCTGTAATCCCTCACAACTTCCAAACGCATATTCGTCAATCATTGTCAAAGTAGACGGGAATTTAATATTCTCAAGCGACTTACAAAATTCAAACGCTCTGACACCTATCGTCGTGAGACCCTCAGGTAGGTTGATGGACTTGAGACTCTCACATTTGTAGAAAGCCTTTGTGGCTAAAGTAGTGATAGTTCCGTTTATTGTGACAGTTTTAAGTGCTGGCGTAAGTATAAACTCGAAAGGCTGGATTTCCTTAACATAAGGTCCGAATGTAACCTCCTCCAGTGTCTGGCAGCGTCCAAAGGCACTCAGGTCGTAATAATCATACCATCCCCATGCCTTCACCTTTGGATAGCGGTAAGGACGGCCAATGTAGACGGTTTTTACAGGCTGGAAAGAAAACATGCCTGACTCTGCCGAAGAACTGCCGACACCCAGTTTCAGAAGGTTTTCACCATCTTCAAATACGACTTTCTCCAAAGCTTGGCAATCGTCAAAGGCATTGTTGTAGATGGTATCAACACTGGCGGGAATAATCACTTCCTTCAAAATCTTACAGCCACAAAAAGCACGTTCCTCAATCGCCTTCATCGTGTTGGGAAACTTTACGGACGGGATGTTATCACATTGGTCGAAAGCCAGCTCGCCAACACCAGTTACTGTATAGCCTGATACTGTTTCTGGAATGACAATGTCCCCGTGGTAGCTTCCTTTGATACGCTCCTTCGTTCCATCACCCAATGTCCTTACACGATAAGTTACTTTTGCAGTGTGAGTAGCATCATCGTAGACGTACTCTAAGCCCTGTGCTCCTACGGTTATAACCGAGAGCATCGCAACAAATATTAGTAACGCTTTTCTCATAAATAAAATGTTTTTTTGAGTTAGTAATGCTGGGACAAAGATAGGGAAAAAAGGCGAATATGGGGATTATAATAAAAATTATCGTCCGACATTTTTGGAATTTGTCGGACGATTACGGATTTTGGGTGTTATTTTGTTTGTTGGTTTTCCATTCAGTAGGCGTCATGCCTGTTTGTTCCTTGAAGTAGCGGGTCATCGCCTTATCGTTGGTAAAGCCCGACTCGATGGCTACGGTGGATATTTTCATCTCCGGACGTTCGAGCAACAGACGCTTGGCATGCTCCACACGGTATTCGTTGACAAATTGCGTCAGAGAACAACCTCTGACAGCTTTCACACAATCAGAGACGTATCGGCTGTTGATACCAAGCGCAGAAGCAATATCGGATACTTTCAGTCCTTGTTGCAGATAGAGTTGCTTCTCGTCCATCAGATGACAGATACGTTGCATCAGCTGCTCATCACCTTTGGTGACAGCCTCTGACGGCTCCTCTGATTCCTGTTGAGGCTGTGGCTTTCTGCGCTTCAGGACGAAAAAGACTATGAATGCCAGTAAGAGCCCTGCCGCTAAGAGTCCCCAAAGCCAGCCATTGGTGCTTGCTGTCGCTTCTGAGCCATCGTCATTGAAACGCAGGAGCCAGACGGAGGACTTTGGCGAGAAATTGCCGTTGGGCTCGGTGCCAATACCACCCGTCAGCATCAGGTTGCCCTCTGCTGTCAGTACGGGAATGGTGAGCATGCCTGCTTCAGGCAACGGGTCAGTATGATAGAGTTTCAGTGTGGCCGGATTCCTGGTATAGTCAATGCAAAGCGCATATAAACGGCTGGTTTTGTCGAATCCTACGACATATCCTCGCTGATGCTGACGGTCGGCAAAGACCGGTGTGATGTATTTGATATCACCCCACTGACTGCTCATAGGAATGGGAGCCGAAGTGGGCAGAGGGGTGAAGATGGTGTCGCGTACATCAATGATAGCCAACTGCCCGTCTTTGTTCTCTACAGGCATCAGGTAGCGGAACTCGCCTTTGGTCTCGTCACCAATAAAACTGTCATCACTATGCTGCGCCAGATCGTAATGTAAGGGATGCCAGTTATCGAACAGTTCGTTGCAGAAGGGTTCGCCGTAGAGTCTGTCTACGACAATGGTGTCAATGGACTCGCCATGATTATCGTAGCCTGCCACTATCAGTACATCACCGTCTGAAGTTCGGAAAAGGTGGGGCAAATAGCGTGACTGTGTGACATCGCGGACATGAGAGAACGTGGTCTTTCCGTCGAATATCTCTATACCGTCATTGGTGTACCAGTTGCCAGTGATCATCACCCGTCCGCTGTCCAGCTCAACAGCAGCTCCTGCGACTCGCTTCTGGTCAAGGCAACCGAATCCTTTCGACTGATGCGTGGCTGGATCATAAAGTTCTACCTCAAAACTCTGGCCGATGCCCAGATTGTCCTTGAATCCACCTGCCAAAAACACCAGCCCTGACTTCATGACGATAGAGATGCCTCCGTCGTGGGTATAGACGGTCTGTAACTGATGCCACTTGCCATCCTCAAAATATTCTGCTGTGGGCGTAAGTACAAAGCCGGAGGTGTGTCCTCCCACTACCGTCACCTCGCCATTAGCCAGGAATGCCGAGTGACCGCTGCGAGGGACTGTCATATCGGGCAAGCGCTCTGCCTCAAGCTTTATGATAGGACATTTCGCATTCCCAACATCATCGGCAGTGGCCTTTGATGTGGTCATCAGGGCTATTATTAATAGAATAATGTGGAATATCTTCTTCATTTCTTTTCTGACATATCTCAAATGTCGGGTACAAAATTAGTCAAAAGATGGCAGAATAAAGAATAAAAGCAAAAAATAGTCCGACAAATTCGGAATTTGTCGGACGATTTCTATTTTTGGGGTCTTTGATTTGACTCTGATAGGCTCCTTAGAAGGCTGAGGCTTTCAGACGGAGGCCGGCGGTCTCGTCGATGCCGAACATGAGGTTCATTAATCACGGGGTCGGTTCTGGTGATCATTTTTTTGTAATTAATTTGGCTGTATCAGAATTTGTTTGTAAAGAAGTGAACCAGTCGACAATATTGAGTACTTTGTCACTTTGTTAAGATACATTCACCAGAATCCTCTGAAGGCAGGAATAGTTGAAAACATAAACGCCTATCCTTGGAGTAGCTGGACGGAATATTCACCCAGGGGCTGTCCCGCCTCGTTCTGTTCTACTAGGGCTGTGTTTGCCCGTATCGGACAGGCAGACCTTGTGGAGTTAATCAATACGCCTATAGTAGATGATGGTCAGATTATGGATATTGACACCGAAGGAAACAAATCCATCAGTGACGGTGATGTAAAGGCGTTCCTTCAAATGAGTCATGGAATTGCCAATCCTCTTATGGTCCAAATTCTTGAGAAGACGAGACGGAATGAAGTGTTAAGATACGCTCTTTCCTTTGGGGCAGGAGTCAGACAACTGTCCCGGCTGACGGGCATCTCGTTTGGAGTAGTTCAGAAACTTAAAAATGATCACTAGAACCGACCCCATGATCAACTGTGAATGTCAGGAGCAAGGAGCTTGACAACACGGCTGTGCCTCTGCCGTTTGACATTTATGCCACCATAAGTTTAACGACTCACGGGGACAGGTCCGTGAGTCGTTAGTCGTGAGATTATTTGTAGAAAACACTGATTTTGAATTCATAAGTATCAAAATATTCAGATTCACTTACATCTACATGATAAGTGTTTTTATTAGTGTCGCGAACCTTATAACTCTCCAAATAATAGGAGTCATTGGTGGATTCTAACGTGATGCCAAGATTGTACTTGAAGTCTTGAAGGATATTCTTGAGGTAGGGCTTGTAGCCACCGGAAGCCTTGGATTTCTCAATCTCAAACACATAAGCGACGTAGCGGGTGTCTTTTTCAATAGTAATACACATCCCCCGAAGATTCAAGCCTTGATAGGTCAAGTTGAGCGAAGGATTATCGTTGGCATAAAGCCAGAAATCACCACTAGAGATCTCTTTTATCTTATATAATCTTGTGACTGCATTCGTAACGGCGCTGGCTGATGCCGTCTTGATGTTCACGTTGACGGTACCTAATGGCTTCTCCAACAGATTCTTCAATGCCGTATATGCTTCAGCGCTCTCGGCTTGCTTGATGAGGACCTCAGCAGACGCCTTTCCTGTGGCGTCAGTGACGGTCAGCGTCGTGTAACGCGACCCTGCGGCGACGGCAGAGGCACTGACGCTAATGTTCGCATCGCCACTGCCATTGGCAGGTGAGCACGTCAGCCATGAGTCTTCAGCGTTGACAGTCCACGATGAGTTCGAGGATATCTTGACGGATTGTGACGTACCGTTGGCATCCAATATAATTGTATTTGGGGCAACGGTCAGCCTGAGTGCTTCGCCTTCCTGCTGCACATTGACGGTCTGTTTGGACTTTCCGTATGTGAAAGTGATGACGCCACTACGCGAAGAGACTGTGGGGTTCTTTGCGATTGTGACGGTAATTGAGCCGTTGCCCTTGCCTGATGACTGCGAGAGACTGATCCAGTCTGCATCTGCCGATACGGTCCATTCTACGGTGCACTGGATGTTGACTGTCGCTTTATCACTGGCATCGGTAAAAGAGAAGGACTGCAGGCTGATCTCGCCATTGCCGTGACAGGCTTTACATTTGCCGTCGCTGTTTTCGCAAGACGGACAATGCCCGTCACCGCCGCATGTCTTGCATTTGTGGCTGCCTTTACATTCTAGACATTTGCCGTCTCCACAAGAACAACTACCAGTCCCGCTACATCTGGAACATCTAACATAGCCCTTTTCACATTCCTGACATTCTTTTTTACCCTTACAAACCACACATTGGGTAACACCGACTACTCCATTTCCCCGACAATTACTACACTTATTGGAACCATTGCACACGCTACATTTCTCCTTACGATTTCCGTCGCATTTACGGCATTTGCCCGTTCCACCGCATTCGCGATGATCTCCCGTCCCATCGCATTCTTGACACACGGTCGTACCTTTGCAAACCGGACATCCTTTTCCTGTGCCTCCACAGGTCGGGCAGTTCTTATTACCTTTGCATGTGCCGCAGGTCTGCGTCAGTTGCAACGTACCCTGAGGAGCTTCAGTGCCGCCTCCGTTAGGGGTGGTGTTGGGTTGTTGTTCACGAGGTATGGTGTCATCATCACCTCCACCTCCACAAGCTGAGAATGTGAATGTCAGGCTCAGCAGCATGGCAATTAGGAGCCAGAAATTGTTTTTAGTCTTCATAATCTAATCGTTTTAGTTTTCGGTTACAAATATACGAAATAATTCTGTTCGTTGTACCATTTCCCCTCTCTTTTTTTAAATATTAACAAATGGTCCGAAAGTTCCAGGAACTGTGTCTGCAGTCGTTAAGATAAAAATTAATCACGGGGTCGGTTCTGGTGATCATTTTTTTGTAATTAATTTGGCTGTATCAGAATTTGTTTGTAAATTTGCCATCGTTAAGCAATATTCATGGAAAATATATGGCCAGACAGATACGGAAGAAAAGCGGAACAGGTATCTTCATTCTGCATATTCTACGCATATTGTCTGATGAGCAACCATCTGCACCTGCTAATACAGGAACGGGAAGATAGTGTCAGCAATATCGTAAAGAGAATAGGCGTGACATACGCGCATTATTTCAACAAGAAATACGAGCGTAACGGGCATCTCTTCCAAGACAGGTTTCGAAGTGAACCAGTCGACAATATTGAGTACTTTGTCACTTTGTTAAGATACATTCACCATTGACACCGAAGGAAACAAATCCATCAGTGACGGTGATGTAAAGGCGTTCCTTCAAATGAGTCATGGAATTGCCAATCCTCTTATGGTCCAAAGTCTTGAGAAGACGAGACGGAATGAAGTGTTAAGATACGCTCTTTCCTTTGGGGCAGGAGTCAGACAACTGTCCCGGCTGACGGGCATCTCGTTTGGAGTAGTTCAGAAACTTAAAAATGATCACTAGAACCGACCCCATGATCCACTAGAACCGACCCCATGATCAGGGATAGGCTTGCTTCCTCTGCACGGAGGCTTCCTGCGGTTCTGTGAAGCCTTCCTGTGTTTCTATAGCGCTTCCGTAGAGTTGTACGGAAGTTCCGTAGCGACGAATTTACTAGAGAATTCAATGGCGTAGTCGTTCGTTATATGTCTGAAAAAGGCAGGCTCACGCAGGAGGGACATCCTGCACCTTGATATTCTGCCTATATATAGTAGCTTAACGCCTTTTTATCCCGCACCTCCCGCACCTCTTACACCTAAGTTTCTTCGCTTTAGGTGTAAGAGGTGCGGGAGGTGTGGGTTGTTTCTGTGTTTACCTACTATATACGTGCGCGTGAGGGAAAATGTTGTCGCAGTGGCGTGATAACAAAAGTTCCTCCGTTTATACTGTCAGTACTTGATCCACTCGGAGAGATTGATCTTGCCCTTGAAGTCGGGAGCTATCTGGATGTCGCTGGTGTCGGCGGGCTTGCCCAGAAGGAACTTGTCGATGAAGGCCTCCACCTCGGGGAACTGGCTCTCCGGCAGCTGGCAGTGGCCGTGGCCTCCTACGATGGAATAGCCCATGCGGTCGGCGATGCCCAAATGTTGCCACACCCGTCGGGCGGCATTGAGCGACACGTAGGCACTCTCGTCGGCCAGCCACTTGTAGTCGGTGTTACCCAGCACCAGCAGGGCACGGGGGCAGACCATCGCAGCCAGTTCGTGGTGGTCGTAGGGCATGAGGTAGACGCTGTCGTCGTGGAACATCTCGCGCATTGACTCCTTGAACCAGTGGTAGTCGGTGCGGTCGAGGTTCTCCACGCTGTCGCGCCCGCAGTTGTAGCGCCACGAGGCGGCACCTCCGCCTCCCGGCTCCTGGGCGATGGTCAGGGCGACGCGCTCGTCGAAGGCACCGCAGAAGAGGGCCATCTTGCCGGCATAGGAACAGCCGCTGACACCGATGCGCCTGACGTCGATCTTGGTCACCTCAGGGCCCAGCAGTTCCAGTCCGTCGATGAGCCGGCTCAGTCCCCAGGCCCACTGGCTGTAGGCTCCGTTGTCCTTCAGATGGGGATAGAGACGGTCGAAGGGATGCTCGCCGCGGTCGTGGTGGCCTCGGCGCCACTGCGAGTAGTCGTTGACCTGCGCCTCGTGGTAGTTCATCACGGCGATGGGCCTGTTCTCGAACAGCGCCTTGGGCAGCGAGAGCATGCTCGTGCCGATCATCAGGGCGTAGGGAGGCTGACCGGCGGTGGGGTAGTGGATGGCGGATTTCAGGGTGAGCGTCTCGCCGCCGACGGTGACGTCGACGATGAGCGTGTCGCCGTCCATGCGTGCTTTGACGGCCTCGCGGGGCACGTCGGGTTTCTCGCCGATGCCGTACTGCTGAATCATATCGGCAATCTCCAGCCTGCGGGCACTCCAGTCGCCGAGGGTCTTCACTTCTGTGCCATTGTTCATCCTGAGGGGGTTGGGCAGGTCCTTCTGCGGAGCTGTCAGCTGAGCGGAGGCAGAGAGCGCTGCGCCCAGCACGAGTGTTGATAATAAGTTCCTCTTTTTCATCGTTGATACAGTTGATGGTTTGTCGGCACAAATTTACAATCTTTTGCCCATACTTCCAAACGATTGTCGATTTTTTCGGTAGAAATGTGCTACGTTTCCAAAACTTTTCGTAAATTTGCAGCCAATTAGGTCATTTATGAAGCTCAACAAAGAATCGATAGGCGAGATTATCCGTTTCTGCATCGTCGGTGTACTCATCACCGTCATCCACTACCTGGTGTATTGGTTGCTTTTGTTGTTGGTCAATCACAATATCGCCTGGACGGCAGGCTATATCGTGGGCTTCATCGTCAACTATTACCTCTCGGCCCGTTACATTTTCCATGAAAAGGCCACCGCAGGCAACGGTGCCGGCTTCGGGGGTGCCCATCTGTTCAACTACCTCTTGCAGATGGTCCTGCTCAACTTCTTTGTGTGGATAGGCATGAGCTATGAGCTGGCTCCCATCGGTGTCTATGCCGTCTCCACACCCGTCAATTTCCTCATGGTGCGCTTTGTCTTCAAACATTTCAAGCGCTCGCCACATGATGATTGAACATTGAAGATTGAACATTGAAGATTGAACATTGAACATTGAAGATTGAAGATTGAACATTGAAGATTGAAGATTGAAGATTCTTAACTTTAGCTTTGAATGGAAGAAGAAAACAAGATACCACAGGAGTGGAACAAATTCTACCTGAAAGATGTGTCGTTCATTAACCTGATGACGCGCCGCATCTTCAACGTGCTCATCGTGGCCAACCCCTACGACGCCTTCATGCTGGAAGACGATGGCCGCATCGACGAGAAGCTCTTCGACGAGTATATGGAACTGGGACTGCGCTATCCCCCGACGTTCACGCAGGTGTCGACCACGGAGGAGGCCAACGAGGTGCTGCTCACGACAGACATCGACCTGGTGATCTGTATGCCGGGCAATGCCGACAACGATGCCTTCACCGTGGCCCGTGAGGTGAAGGCAGCCCACGCGACGATACCCTGCGTGGTGCTCACCCCCTTCTCACACGGTATCACCAAGCGCATTGAGAACGAGGATATGTCGGTGTTCGACTACGTGTTCTGCTGGTTGGGCAACACCAACCTCATCCTCTCGATCATCAAGCTGCTGGAGGACAAGATGAACATCGACCACGACATCCGCGAGGCAGGCGTGCAGATGATACTGCTCGTGGAGGACAACATACGCTTCTACTCGTCGATGCTGCCCAACCTCTATAATTATATCCTGGCACAATCGAAACGCTTCTCGACGGAGGCCCTGAATCCCCACGCCGCTGCCCAGCGTAAGCGCGGCAGACCGAAGGTGGTGCTGGCCACCAACTACGAGGAGGCAATGGCGATCTACGAGAAGTACCACGAGAATACGCTCGGCGTGATCAGCGACACGCGGTTCCCGATGAAGAGTAGCAAGGGACGGCTGAGCCACGTGGAGGAGGGCGACCCCGAGGCCGGACTGAAGTTGCTGCGCGAGATACGGCGCAGAGACGAGTACGTGCCCCTGATACTCGACTCGAAGGAGACACAGAACCGCGCGAAGGCGAAGGCCGAGGGCTTCCACTTCATCGACAAGAACTCGACGAAGATGAACGTGGACCTGCACCACCTGATGGAGGAGCACATGGGATTCGGCGACTTCATCTTCCGCGACCCGCATACGAAGGAGGAAATCTTCCGCGTGTCGTCGCTGAAGGAACTGCAGGACAACATCTTCAAGATACCGGCCGACTCGCTGTCGCGCCACATACGCCGCAATCACATGAGCCGATGGCTGACGGCCCGCGCCATCTTCCCCGTGTCGGCCTTCCTGAAGACGGTCACGTGGCACAAGCTGCAGGACGTGGATGCCCACCGCAAGATTATCTTCGATGCCATCGTGCAGTACCGACGGATGAAGAACATCGGTGTGGTGGCCGTGTTCGACCGCCTGAAGTTCGACCGCTATGCCCACTTCGCACGTATCGGCGACGGGTCGCTCGGCGGCAAGGGGCGCGGACTGGCATTCCTCGACCGCATCATCAAGCGCCATCCGGAACTGAACCAGTATGAGAACGCCCAGGTGTCGATCCCCAAGACGGTGGTGCTCTGCACCGACTTCTTCGACGAGTTCATGGAGAAGAACAACCTCTACCCCATAGCCCTCTCGGATGCACCCGACGAGGAGATACTGAAGCACTTCCTCCACGCCCAGCTGCCCGACTCGCTGATAGCCGACTTCTTCACCTTCTTCGACGCGGTGAAGAGCCCTATCGCCGTGCGCTCGTCGTCGCTGCTGGAGGACTCCCACTACCAGCCGTTCGCCGGTATCTACTCCACCTATATGATACCCTATCTCGAAGACAAGTACGAGATGCTACGGATGCTGGCCTGCGCCATCAAGGGCGTGTATGCCTCCGTCTACTACAAGGACTCGAAGGCCTACATGCTGGCTACGCAGAACGTGATAGACCAGGAGAAGATGGCCGTGATACTGCAGGAGGTGGTGGGCAAGCAGTACGGCGACCTCTACTATCCCAATTTCTCGGGTGTGCTGCGCTCGCTGAACTACTATCCTATCGGCGACGAGACGGCAGAGGAGGGCATTGCCAGCCTGGCACTCGGACTGGGCAAGTATATCGTGGACGGTGGACAGACGCTGCGCGTCAGTCCCTATCACCCCACGCAGGTGCTGCAGACCTCGGAGATGGAGACGGCCCTGCGCGACACGCAGACACGCTTCTACGCCCTGGACATGAGCCATGTGGGCGACGACTTTAAGGTGGACGACGGGTTCAATATCAAGAAACTGCGTGTGAAGCAGGCAGACCAGGACGGTTCGCTGAACTACATCGCCTCGACCTTCGACCCGACGGACCAGGTGATTCGCGACGGCATCTATGAGGGCGGGCGCAAGGTGATCACCTTCTGCGGCGTGCTCCAGCAGGGCATCTTCCCGCTGCCTGAACTGTTGCAGATGGCTCAGAAATACGGTGCCGACGAGATGCGCAGGCCGGTGGAGATAGAATTCGCATGTAATCTGAACGACGATAAGACCGGTGAACTCTACCTGCTCCAGATACGTCCCATCGTGGATTCGAAGCAGGTGCTCGATGAAGACCTGCAGCAGATACCCGACGAGCGGTGTCTGTTGCGCTCGTGCAACTCGCTGGGGCACGGCATATCCGAGGACGTGACGGACGTGGTGTATGTGAAGACTGGGGAGGACTTCACCGCAGCCAACAATCCCACCATCGCCTACCACATCGAGAAGATCAACCAGAAGTTCCTCGACGAGGGGCGCAACTACGTGCTCGTGGGCCCCGGCCGCTGGGGCTCGAGCGACTACTGGCTGGGCATCCCCGTGAAGTGGCCGCATATCTCCGGGGCGCGCGTCATCGTAGAGACGGCGCTGAAGAACTACCACGTGGACCCCTCGCAAGGCACCCACTTCTTCCAGAACCTGACCAGCTTCGGCGTGGGCTACTTCACCATCAATACCTATACGGGCGATGGCATCTTCCAGCAGTCGGTGCTCGACCAGATGCCTGCCATCGAGGAGACGGAGTACGTGCGCCACGTGCGCTTCGAGCGTCCGCTGAAGATCATGATGGACGGCAAGAAGCAGACGGGCGTGGTGCTGATGCCTGATTGAAGATTGAGAGATTGAGAGATTGAGAAATTGAGAGATTGAGAAATTGAGAAATTGAGAGATTGAAGAATGAAGCAGACAGAGAAGCCTTTGGTACCACGCAGGTACCTGCTGACATTTATCCTCATCACGTCGCTGTTCGCCCTGTGGGGATTTGCCAATGACATCACAAACCCCATGGTGGCGGCCTTCCAGACCGTGATGGAGATTTCGGCTGCCAAGGCCTCACTGGTGCAGTTCGCCTTCTATGGAGGCTATGCCACAATGGCCGTGCCTGCCGCTCTCTTCATCCGTCGCTACTCCTACAAGGCAGGCATCCTTCTCGGACTGGCACTCTATGCCACGGGAGCCTTCCTCTTCATACCCGCTGCAGCATGGCAGGAGTTCACCTTCTTCTGTCTGTCGCTCTATATCCTCACCTTCGGACTGGCTTTCCTCGAGACTACGGCCAACCCGTTCATCCTCTCCTTGGGCGATAAGGAGACTGCCACGCGACGGCTGAACATGGCGCAGGCCTTCAACCCCATGGGCTCGCTCTGTGGCATGGCCATCGCATCGCTCGTGGTGCTGCCACAGCTCATCTCTGACCGTCGTGACGAGGCCGGAGAGATTATCTTCTACGGACTCTCGGAGGCAGAGAAGGCAGACATCAGGCTGCACGACCTGGCCGTGATACGCGACCCCTACGTGGCCATCGGCCTGGTGGTGCTCATCGTGATGGTGGTCATCGCCCTGACGAAGATGCCTAAGACGGAGAGTGATCACCGTCCCCGTGATTACCGGGCCGGCGAGACGCTGAGGAACCTGTGGCACAACCCCGTCTACCGTGAGGGTGTTGTGGCCCAGATGTTCTACGTGGCTGCCCAGATCATGGTGTGGACATTCATCATCCACTATGCCGACAACCTGGGCATGAACAAGGCTACGGCACAGATGTACAACATCGCGGCAATGGCTCTGTTCCTCTGTAGCCGCTTCATCTCCACGCTGCTGATGAAGTATGTGGACAGTCGCAAGCTGCTGGCCATCTTCGGGTGCGGGGCAGCTGTCTGTACGCTGGGAGCCATCGGCATCGTGGGCATGGCAGGACTCTACTCGCTGGTAGGCATCAGCTTCTTCATGTCGCTGATGTTCCCCACCATCTACGGCATTGCCCTGCACGACGTGGATGCACGAGACACCAATCTCGGTGCGGCCTTCCTGGTGATGGCCATCGTGGGAGGAGCACTCATGCCACCCCTGCAAGGTATGATCATCGACATGCAGACGGTGATGGGACTCCCGGCGGTCAATGCCTCGTTCGTGCTGCCACTTATCTGTTTCCTGATCATCATCGCTTACGGCTACCGTTCCTATCAAAAACCAATATCATCATGAACTTACATCTGACAGACAACATCAAAATGCCTGACCACACGCTGAGAAGGCAAGTCATCGACCTCTGCAACAAAGTGGACAAACCCCTGCTGAAACTCTCGACGAAAGACTACGTGGACAACGGACTCGGTCAGCTTGTGGAACAGTTTCAGGGACAGGCTGGCCTGGTGAACATCGAAGTGTTCAACGAGCTGCAGCACACCATCACCGGATGGCCCGGAGGCAAGCCCAATGCCGACGACTCCACTCGCCCTGAGAGGGCGTTGCCCTATCCGAAGCGGGTCATCGTATTCTCGCCACATCCCGACGACGACGTGATATCGATGGGAGGTACCGTCAGACGACTGATGCAACAGGGGCACGACGTACACATTGCCTACGAGACCAGCGGCAACATCGCTGTGGCTGACGAGGAGGTGCGGCTGTACATGCACTTCATCAACGGGTTCAACAAGCTCTTCGCCAACGGTAGCGACGAGGTGATCAAGATACGCTACCGTGAGATCATGACCTACCTGAAAGAGAAGCAGGAGGGCGACTGGGACAATCGGGCCATCCTCACCGTAAAGGGACTCATCCGCAGGGGCGAGGCTCGCAACGCCTGTGGCTATAACCATATCAAGAAAGACCATATCCACTTTCTCGACCTGCCCTTCTATGAGAGTGGCAAGATAGAGAAACTGCCTGTGGAAGAGCGCGATGTCAGGATTGTGCAGCAGCTTATCAGCGAGATACAGCCACATCAGATCTACGTGGCGGCAGACCTGGCTGATCCCCATGGCACCCACCGTAAGTGTACGGACGTGGTGCTGGCTGCTATTGAGGAGGAGAAGACAGCCAATGCCGAGTGGCTCAGCGACTGTAGGGTGTGGATGTATCGCGGGGCATGGGCGGAATGGGACGTGGCCGATATCGAGATGTGTGTGCCGATGAGTCCCGAGGAGTTGCGTGAGAAGCGCAATGCCATCCTGCGCCATCAGAGTCAGATGGAGAGTGCTCCCTTCCTGGGCAACGACGAGCGACTGTTCTGGCAGCGTGCCGAAGACCGCAACCGCGATACGGCACGCAGGTATGACCAGTTGGGACTGGCGTGCTACGAGGCAATGGAGGCGTTTGTGGAATACAAGTTTTAGGAGTCGGCGGCTTGGCTGATGGCCTTTGCTACGGTGTAGGCCGTTGTCCAAGCTGCCTGGAAGTTGAAGCCGCCGGTGATGCCGTCGATGTCGAGCACCTCGCCGGCAAAGTAAAGGTGAGGTACATGACGGCTCTCAAGTGTCGCTGGGCTGACGGCTTCGAGGGAGACGCCTCCACAGGTGACGAACTCATCCTTGAAGGCAGCACGCCCTGCAATGTCGTAGGTATCGTTGGCGAGGATATTTGTCAGACGGTTGATCTCTTTCTGGTTCAGGCTCATCCATGGACTTTGCGCCCGTTGGCCCAAGGCCTTGTTGAGCAAATAGGTCCACAGTCGGGCGGGGATTCCCTCGGGGTGAAGGCTCGCCACTTGTTTCCTGCCGCCTTCGATGGTGAGGCGCAGCAGTTGTTGCTTGATATCCTCATCGCGACTGCTGAGCCAGTTGATGGCCAGAGATTGTCGATAGTCGTGTTCCGCCAGAAGTTGGGCTCCATAGCTGGAGAGTTTCAGGATGGCAGGTCCGCTCATGCCCCAGTGGGTGATTCTCAATTTCTCAATCTCTCAATCTCTCATTGTCCTCCGAGCCTTGAGAAGTATTCGGCAATGTCATCCCAGGTCTTGAAGGTATCAGAGCCGAACTGGATGAGGGCACCCATGCCTTCCGTCTTCTCGGCGTCAATGAGATAGTCGCCGTAGAGCAGGTCCTTGCGCTGGGTGAAGATGGTGTGAGCGTAAGCAGGGAGGTTGATGTAGTCATATAACCACGACACTGTCGTGGTGTACTGGACGTTTTCGGCGGGAGCGACGAAATAGAGCTGATAGCTCTCGAGAAGGGTGCGGATGGTCTTCTGACAGGAGCTCTGGGGCTTGCGCCACTGGTCTATCAGCGTGTTGACGTCGATGTAGACGATGGGGCGCTCACGTCCTTGCTGGCAATCATCTATCCAGCGGATGACAGGCATCACGGAGTGCATGAAGCTCTTGTCGTTCATGCGGTGCTCGCCGTGGAAGCGGATGGCCGTGGGGTAGTGGCTGTGGAAGAGATCGTAGGTGTCGACAGTGGTATCCTCATCGCCGAAGAGTCCCCACACACGTCGCCTTTCCTCATCGTTAATGCCTTCGAAGCAGTGGTCTGTCATCTCTTTATATTCCTTGACCAGAGCTTTCGTCACGATGAAGTCCTGGATGCCGTCCTGGCGGGGATTGGAGAAATGCTGTGCCCCAATCATCCCGTGCTCCTTCATGGTGTCGCCCATCTGCAAGGCGGGATTCACCAGGATGCGGTCGTAGCCTCTGAGCATCTCTGCATACATGCCACCCATCGAGGTGCCGATGATGAGGTCGGGCTGTTCCTGAGTACACACCTTATTTAATAACTCTATGGCCTCCTGCGGACGGATGGGCAGGTCGGGGGCTGTCACCGTGGCATTGGGCAGCACCTCGCGGATGCGGGTCACCGTTCCCGACTGTCCCGAGGAACCGAATCCGTGGACGTAGAGTATCTTTTTCCCGTTGAACAGTTCGGGAAACTGCTTGATGTATTGATTCGTTTGTTCCATTGCGGCTACAAAGATACTATTTTTCTTGCAAAATGTTTGGCTGTGAAAAGAAAAAATGTTAACTTTGCCCCCAAATACAGGAAAAATGAGGAAATAGCGATCAATAAACCATTATCATAAACATTAAAACTAGTTGAGATTATGAAAAAGTATTATGCAGAAATGATTGGCACGTTTGTGCTGACTTTCCTCGGTTGCGGTGCAGCCGTGAGTCTGAATTGTGGTGTCGACACGGCATCAGTAGTAGGAACAGCAGTAGCTTTCGGTCTGGCAGTAGTCGCCATGGCCTACACCATTGGCGGTATCTCGGGATGCCACATTAATCCAGCCATTACGTTGGGAGTATTCCTTAGCGGACGTATGAACAGCAAAGACTGTGGTATGTACATGCTCTTCCAGGTGATAGGCGCTATCATCGCTGCTGCCCTGCTGGCATTCCTCGTGTCTACCGATCCTGGCTTGGCCCGTGGTACGGCTACAGGTGCCAATGCTTGTGCATCAGACAATGTGATCAACGGTCTCGTGGCAGAGATCGCCCTCACTTTCATCTTCGTGCTCGTGGTGCTGGGTGCTACAGCCAAGACCAATGGTGCTACCAACAATTTCGCTGGTCTGGCCATCGGCCTTTCGCTGATCCTGATCCATCTCGTAGGTATCAATTATACAGGCACTTCCGTCAACCCTGCCCGCTCTATTGGTCCCGCTCTCTTTGAGGGTGGCAAGGCTCTGAGCCAGCTCTGGGTGTTCATCGTAGGCCCCTTCGCTGGTGGTGCACTGGCTGCATGTGTATGGAAACTCATCGACACCGAAGAGAAGAAATAAATGAACAACCCCAAAAACGGACTATTCCGCTCGAACGGCACCAACTACTTGGTGCCGTTCATACTCATAACCACACTCTTCTTTCTCTGGGGATTTGCCCGTGCTATTCTCGATGTGCTCAACAAACATTTCCAGAACGAGCTGAACATCTCTATCACAGAGTCGTCGCTCATTCAGGTCACCACCTACGTGGGCTATTTCCTGATGGCTATCCCCGCCGGTCTCTTCATCAATCGCTTTGGCTATCGCCGGGGCGTGGTGTTCGGACTTATCCTCTTCGGTATTGGCTCGCTGCTCTTCGTGCCAGCCACCGAGGCAGCCACTTTTTATGCCTTCCTCTTCGCACTCTTTATCATTGGCTGCGGACTGACCTTCCTGGAAACAGCTGCTAATCCGTATGTGACAGAGCTGGGAGCACGCGAGACGGCCTCGAGTCGTCTGAATCTCTCGCAGTCGTTCAATGGAATGGGCTGCCTGTTTGCTACCTTTGCAGTGGGGCAGTTTCTCTTCCAGAACAGTGGCGACGGCTTGGGAAATGTGGCTCTGCCCTACATCGTACTGGGCGTTGTAGTGCTCGTCATCGCCTTCGTCTTTGCCAAAGTGCGTCTGCCTGAGATGGAGCACGACGATGCGATGGCAGTCAAGGCCAAGTACGGGCGAGAGCCGCTGAAGAAGGTGTGGCGTCACAAGTTCTTTGTCTACGGACTGATAGCCCTGCTGGCTTACGAGGTGGCTGAGATATCCATCAACAGCTACTTTATCAATTTTGTCACAGGACAAGGGTGGATGGACGATGCCACGGCCTCGATGTTACTCACGGGAGGACTGGCCTTCTTCATGGTAGGTCGCTTTGGGGGCAGTATGCTGATGCGTCGCATCCCTGCCGAGTGGATGCTACTCTATTGTGCCGTGGGCAGTGTGGTCTGTACCCTGCTGGTGCTCCTCGACCTCGGACGTGTCTCGCTGGTGGCCCTCATGGGTATCTACCTCTTTGAGGCCATCATGTTTCCTACCATCTTCTCCCTGGCCCTGCGCAATCTGGGCAGTCTTACCAAGACGGCCTCTTCGCTCCTGATGATGACCCCAGTGGGTGGCTGCGGGTTCCTGCTTGTTGGAATTATAGCCGATGCCACCAATCTCGTCATCCCCTTCATCATTCCCCTTGTGGGCTACATCCTTGTGGGGCTGTTTGGCTTTGGGTTAGTGGTACACTACCGTGAGAAACCTGAGTAAAGATGGAAACATGTTATCTGCGTTTAGCAAAAATGCCTTCTTGACGACGGCTATGTGCAAATAAACTTAAAAAAATCTTTGGCTGCAGCATTTTTCTCTTTTCTCATTTCTCTTTTCTCATATAAAAATCGTATCTTTGCATCCGATTCCGAAAGTATCACTTTTTAAAAATTATAGATATTATGGTAAATTACAAGGATTTAGGTCTCGTGAATACCCGCGAGATGTTTAAGAAGGCAGTAGCCGGTGGCTATGCTATCCCCGCTTTCAACTTCAACACCATGGAGCAAATGCAGGCCATCGTTCAGGCTGCAGTAGAAACAAAGTCTCCTGTCATCATGCAGGTTTCCAAAGGTGCCCGTAACTATGCTAACGCTACTATCCTGCGCTACATGGCAGAGGGTGCTGTAGCATATGCTAAGGAGCTGGGTTGCGAAAAGCCTGAGATCGTGCTTCACCTCGACCACGGTGACAGCTTCG
>DFGG01000154.1:500-1071 GCA_002371695.1 bacterium UBA3756 | reverse complement strand
TGGGCTTCTCTTCAGTGATGTACGATGGTTCTTCACTGCCCTATGAGGAGAATATCAAGATTTCTCGTCAGGTGGTAGAGTATGCTCACAAATATGATGTTACTGTTGAGTGCGAGCTCGGTGTGCTGGCTGGTGTTGAGGATGAGGTTGCCTCAGAGGTAAGCCATTATACAAAGCCTGAGGAAGTAATCGACTTCGCTACCCGTACAGGCTGCGACTCTCTGGCCATCTCTATCGGTACTTCTCACGGTGCCTACAAGTTCAAGCCCGAGCAGTGCACACGCGACCCGAAGACTGGCAGGCTCGTTCCGCCGCCACTCGCATTCGACGTGCTGGCAGAGATTGAGAAGAAGCTGCCCGGATTCCCCATCGTGCTTCATGGTTCTTCTTCTGTTCCTCAGGAAGAGGTTGACACCATCAACCAGTATGGTGGTAAGCTGCCCGATGCAGTTGGTATCCCCGAGGAGCAGCTCCGCAAGGCCGCTAAGAGTGCTGTCTGCAAGATCAACATCGACTCCGACTCTCGTCTGGCTATGACTGCTGCCATCCGTAAGTATCTGGCAGAGCATCC
>DFGG01000154.1:0-361 GCA_002371695.1 bacterium UBA3756 | reverse complement strand
TTGTCGATGTGCTCGGTTCTGACGGAAAGCTTGGCTAATTGCTGTCAAGGAATTCCCCAAAAAAGAGAGGGTGCGCCTGATTTAGGTGCACCCTCTCTGCGTTCGTATCTTGTGCGCGCGCATAAAATATTGTGCTTTTTGCGTATTTTTTAGTGAAAAGGTTGGATATGTCGGAAATTATTCGTAAATTTGCAGCATCGACTGATTAATCACGAGTGCGTATGAACGTAAACCGCCTTCTTGCAGGGCTTCTGCTGCTGGTATCCACCTTGACTCTCTACGGTACAGAAGCCGAAGAGATCAGGAAGCAGTTGCCAAGTCTGAAAGGCGAACAACGGTTGGCGGCGTTGGGGCGGCTTTA
>DFGG01000150.1:5908-16224 GCA_002371695.1 bacterium UBA3756 | reverse complement strand
GGCCGTATGTGCACTGGCTATCGCCAGTTGTAAGAACGAGGCTCCCAAGCAGGACCTTGCGGCCATTCAGATGCGTGACTCGTTGAACCAGATCATTGCCCAGAAGGACAATGAGATCAACGACATGATTTCCACCTTCAGCGACATCGAGGAAGGCTTCCGTGAGATTACCGATGCCCAGAACCGGGTGACGCTGGCCCAGCAGGGCGAGGGCACCAACTCTGCCAAGCGTATCAAGGAGAACATGCAGTTCATCCAGCAGACAATGCGCCAGAACAAGGAACTCATCAACAAACTCAAGCAGCAGCTGCGCGAGAGCAGCTTCAAGGGTGACCAGCTGAAGAAGCTCATCGAGAACATGCAGAAACAGATGGAGGAGAAGGAAGCCCAGATGCAGGCTCTGCGCGAGGAACTCGACAAGAAGGACATCCATATCGCCGAACTCGACGAGACGGTGGCCAACCTGACCAATGATGTCAACCAGCTGACAGAGGAGACCACCCAGAAGTCGCAGACCATCAGCGCCCAGGATAAGGACCTGCATACTGCCTGGTTCGTCTTTGGCACCAAGAAGGAGCTGAAGGAACAGCGCATCCTGGACGACGGTGAGGTGCTGCGCTCGAACTTCAACAAGGACTACTTCACCAAGATCGACTACCGCATCGACAAGGAGATCAAGTTCTACAGCAAGTCGGCCAAGATGCTCACGGCTCACCCCTCAAGCTCCTATACCCTGCAGCGTGATGCCAACAAGCAGTACGTGCTCCGCATCACCAATCCCGACCTCTTCTGGTCTACCAGCAAGTATCTCGTGGTTGAGGTGAAGTAAATCTCCCACCTTATTATAAATGTATAAATGCCTCCCGAAGTCCGATGTGTTTCGGGAGGCATTGTTGTGCGTAAGCCCCATTCGGAGATTTCACTTTCTGCCTTGGCGTGTCACAATTGTTCGATTTCACCGGTGGAGAGGCCTGTTATCTCAGCGATGTCGCTGATGGGGAAGCCTTTGGCCTTCATCTTGCGTGCATTAGCAAGACGCTCTTCAGCTCTTCCTTGTTCCAGTCCTTGTTCCAGTCCTTTTTTCATTCCTTTTTCCATTCCTTGTTCCAGTCCTCGTTCCAGTCCTTCGAGCACTTTAGTCTCAAGAACGTCGTTCTGGATCATGATGTTGTTGATGTGGCGGTCGTAGGCTGTGCGCTCTGCAGGCGTCATCTTCAGATATTGCAGCTTCTTCTTGGCTTGTGCCAAGCCGGGAGTCGTGGTGCCGTCCTTGATGCGGCCGTTCTTCAGGTACTCAAGCCACTCGTCGAGTGGAGTGGTGGCCACTTTGTCGAACTCGTTGACGCGGATGATGTAGTATTCTGGGAAGATGCTCGTGGGCGTCACCATGCGGATGGTGTCCTTGTCGCGCTGGTTCACTATCAGCTCGTCGTTGGTGTGGATGCCGAAGAACTGGTTCTGCCCGTGATACACATAGTCGGAACCCTTGCCCAGGTCGAAGTAGACGATGCTGATGGAGTACACCTTCTTCACCTGGTTGTACTTGTCGCCTAGGTCGATGTGTTCGGTGATGGTCTTTGCCACGCCGTATAGGATGCGCTGCAGGTAGTAGAGCTCGCGTGTTTGCTGGATCTCGACGATGATGATTTCGTCCTTGGAGTTCTTGGCCTTGATATCGACGCGGTTGAACTTGTCGTTCTCGTCCTCCTGGTTGCCCTCGCTTTCAAGTATCTCCACAATCTTGACCTGTTCGCCGAGCAGCACGGTCAACAGTCCTTCGACAACGTCGAAGTTAGCCTTGTTGCGCAGCATGCGTTTCATCGCCCAGTCAAATCGTATGTATCTCTCCATTGTCCTTCCCGTTACGGTGTTGTCTTTTCCTGTTTCCATAATACTTTGATTTGTGATTAATACGCTGCAAAGTTAGCAATTATTTTCGAAACTGCCAAACATTTCCCTCAAAACTTATTGCTTACGGCCTTAAATCCATGTTGATGCTACGTCTATTTAACTTTTATTCTCCATATCCATCGCCTCCTTCCCCGAATCTATGTGCTTCTTACAGGGGGGCTGCGGATGATACCCTTCTGCAGTCGCTTGATGTCGAAGGTTGCGAAGCCCTCGCCCCACAGTTCTACGCGGCGCTGCCACCATAGCCGTGCGCGGAGCCCCAGTCAGGTTCTTCTCCGTAGTGACGATGATGAGCGTGTCCGTGCCCCCCGTGCCGCTCTCCTTCTTGACCTTGAGCCACGTGGCATCGGTCGTGGCCGTCCAGGCACCGCCGGTGTGGAAGAGCATCACAGCCACCTGACGGGGCACGGAATACATCTCCACGGGGCCGTCGCTCGACAGACGCACGCCGCCCACCTCGTCCTTCAGGCATCCCGCCAGCAGGCTCAACGCCAGCAGCAGGCACACTATCATTGCACTTTTCTTCATAAACAGTTGCAAAAGTACGGTTTTTATTCGAAACCGCCAAATATTGCGCAAAAAAGTAACGGCTCCCGATACACACAGGTACCGGGAGCCGCTGTTTAGGATGTTGTCAGTACTTTATTCTCCGGGAAGCTTCTCCAGCGTCAGGACGTCATTGTACTCGCCGAAGCTACCGGCATCCACCGTCCAGCGGAATACGAATGTGAACTGCTTCTTATCCTTGTCGAAGCTACTGCCGCGGTCGGTCACACTGACCATGCCGTATTTGGAATGCACGTAACCTGTCTGCACCTTCGAGGGATACATCGTCACGTTAGAGCCACTGGGCGAGAAGGCAATGCCGTAGCCCTCGTACCAGTTGTCTACGATGCGGTAGCGGTTGCCAATCTCAGAGTACTCCACCTCAACGGGCCACTCATCCTGGAAGAAGTCGCAATAATAGGTACCGTCGCAAAGGTAATGGTAGTCGAGGCCGGCGAACTCAGTATTCTGCATGGTTTTGGTGCTGCCATTGACGGCCACCACAGAGACCGTATACACGCCCTTCAGACCGGTGATGTAGACATCCTGCTCTGAAGCACCGGAAATCTGGTCGAGCTTCGTTCCGTTCGACACCACGTATTCGGCATACTGCTCGTCGCTCATGCCGCGAGCCTCTTTGTCGGCGGTCAGCTCGGCCAGATAGTAGGCCGACTGTGTGGCCGAATTGGCTGCCACGCGGATGAAGCAATCGTTGTCGGGGTTGTAGTCGCCGCTGGAAGCAAACTGGTAGAGTGTTGCCACGGGCTTACTATCGCCGCCAGGCTCGGTGCCGCTCTCTTCCTTACAGCTCATGAAGGCCAGTCCGACAAAGAGCACCGTCATAACGCTTTCAAAATATCTTTTCATACGTCTTTACTAATTTAAATAGTTACACACACTTTAACTTATTCCCAGGTGAAGGGGTCAGAGTTGCCCACAGGTGCCACCGGCGTAGGATTGTTCGTGCAGGCAGAGTTGTTGTTGGTCTCCGACTGAACGATACACAGGTTCATCCACTGTGGAACGCTCTGCTGGTTCCACTGGTAGCCATCCAGGTGGTTCGTACCCTCGTAGCTGCGGATGATGCCCTTCTCGAGGCGCTTCACGTCGAACGTTGCGAAGCCCTCGCCCCACAGCTCTACGCGGCGCTGCCACCACACCTCGTTGCGGAACCTGCCGGTAGAGGTGTTGTAGTAGGCCTCGTTGTGAGTGCCGTACTCGTAGTTCTCGTCGCGGGTCTTGGCAAACTCGGTGAGCAGCTGGATGCCGCGTGCCTCGTCCTGCATACCGGCAGCCTCGGCCTCGATGAGCTTCATCTCCTCGACACGCATCAGGGGCACTGCCACGGTGAAGGCGGTGTACTGGTTGAGGTGCTCGCCATCCTTCGGACGGAACTTCAGCTCGATGCAGCCCAGCGATGCGCGGGCCGACACGTTGTAACCCGTGGCAAACACGCCTGCGGGGTCGTCGGTATAGGGCTCCAGGGCTTCCAAAATCTCGGCCTTGGTCTCCATCTCGTCGAGAGCCGGGTCAATCCAGCACATACGGCGGAAGTCGGTCTCGGGAATGGTGCTGAACAGGTGGGCGTCGATACGCTTCGGGCCTACATAGTTGGCAGAGTAGCCGCACTCAGAACCACTCACCTCTACAATCATCTGCGAACCCCAGCTGGAGTCGGCGTCGTTCTCGGTGATGTTGGGGTCGGTAGATCGGTAGGTCAGTCCGAACATCCACGAGTCGTTGGGCTTGTTGAAGCCCTCGGTCTTCGAGAGATACTGATCTGCGGTCATCACGGTGTAGCCCTGCTGTGCCAGCTTGGCATACTTCTCGGCGTTGGCCCAATCCTCCATAGTCAGATAGGCGCGGGCCTTCAGGCCGTAGACCACGCTCTGGTCGGGCGTGAACTTGTCGGCACGCTTATATCCGGCAAGCAGCGTCTCGGCCTTGTCCAGGTCGGAGAGGATGAACTCAAACATCTCCTTGTTGGTGGCACGGGGATTCTCGGTAGACTCTGCCAGTCCGAGCGTCTCGCGCACGATGGGCACCGTCTCGGCATTCTGGTTCCTGGCGTAGGTCTCAGGAGCATACATACGGGCCAGGTCCATGTAGAACATGGCGCGCATGGCGTAGGCGATACCAGCACCGGTGGCATGCTCCTCGTCGGGTTCGGCACCGGCCAGGTCGAGCACCGTGTTACAGTTCTTGATCCAGCCGTAGTAGTAGGTCCAGGGCAGCTGGCAGACAGCATAGGTCGGGCCGAGGCCTGTACCTGATGTGTACCAGGTGGTGTACCACTCCGAGCCGCTGGTCTCAGCGGCGATGTCGTTACCCATCACGTCGCGCTGCAGGAAGAACGAGGGATAGCCGAAGTCCCAGGGATAGTGTGAACTGCCGCCATAGGTGAAGTCGCCATTGAGCGAGCTGGTGATGGAGGCAACGAAATTCTCGAAGGCCCCGGGAGCGGCAGCGGCCTGATCCCTGGTGACCGTGCTCGACTGCGGGTCAATCTCTTTGATGCAGCTGTTCAGGGTCGTGACGGTGGTCAGAGCCAGGGCTGCCATATATACTATTGATTTTTTCATATTCTTTATTCTCCTTAATGTTTCTGATTAACCTTATTAGAATGACACCTGGATACCACCCATGATAGTACGCATCAGTGAGTAAGAAGCGAGCGACTCGGTGGAACCGTAGTCGTAGCGGGGGTCGAGACCCTTGCGGGCACTCCAGAAGCCGAGGTTCTCACCCGTGGCGTAGACGCGCAGCTTCTCCACGCCGATGCCCTTGAGCAGGCTCTTCGGCAGGGTGTAGCCCACGGAGAACGACTGGAAGTTCAGGTAGGCAGCGCTGGCCAGGAAGCGGTCGCAGGTGGCCACGGTGTACTGGTCGCCGAACTGGAAGCGGGGGATGTCGCTCTGCGTGTTGTTGGGCGTCCACGACTTCAGCAGGTCCTTGTGGAAGGCCGAGCCGGCATCGCCGTTGTCCACCCAGTTGCTCATGAAGTTGGCGTACTGGCGGTCGTAAATCTTACCACCAATCTGGTAGTCGAAGTTCACGTTCACGTCGAAGCCGTAGAGCACGAGGGTCGTTCCGAATCCACCGTAGGCCTTCGGCAGCATCGACTCGCCGGCATAGCGGGTGGCCTCACCGATCTGGGTGGTAGTGCCGCTCTTCTTCTGGCCGGCCTTCGAGGTGTTGTTGGCAGTCACCTTGCCACCCAGGGGCGAGAGGTCCTCGTCGTACCAGTAGAGGGCCTCACCCTTGTCGTTCACGCCGGCATAGCTGTACATGAAGGGGCAATAGAGCGAGCCGCCCTCCTCGTACCACATCTGCACGGCACCGTTGGTGGCACCCGAGCTGACGGGAATCCAGGTTTCGGCGAAACCGCCGTTCACCTTGATCTTCGACTCAGGCAGCTTGAGGATCTTCTCCTTGTTGTGCGAGATGTTGAAGTTCACGCTCCATGTGATATTCTTCGAGCGGATGATGTCGGCATTCAGGGTCAGCTCGACACCCGTGCTGCGCTTGTCGCCGATGTTGCCGTAGTAGCCGCGGGCACCTGTAGACTCAGGCACTGACAGCCAGAAGAGCAGGTCGGTGGTCTTCTTGTTATAGAACTCGATGGTACCGGTCAGGCGGTTCTTGAACAGACCGAAGTCGAGACCGATGTTGAGCGAAGTGGTGGTCTCCCAGGTGATGTCCTTGTTACCGAAGCGATAGAACGAGGGAGTCATCTGTGTAGGCGACGAGGGCGACAGCGAGTACAGGTCGGTATAGGCCCAATTGCCGATACCGTCGTTACCCACCTGTCCGAGCGACACCTTCAGCTTCAGCTGGTCGAGCCAGCCCTTGGTGGTCTCCATGAAGCGCTCCTTCGAGATCATCCAGGCAGCACCGAAGCTCCAGAACGAACCCCAGCGGTTGTCCTTGGCGAAGCGGCTCGAAGCGTCGCGACGGTAGGAAGCGTCGGCGAAGTACTTCTCGTCGAAGTTATAGAGCACGCGGCCGAACCAGCCCTCCACGTTGTACTCAGAGGTATAGGAACTCGACTTGTACTGGAAGTTGGCGGCGGCGTCGATTTCCTTGATGTCGGGAGTGAACAGGCCCTGACCGGTAGCAGACAGATAGGTGGTCTTCGTGTCGTACCACTCATGTCCGAGCACGGCCGAGAGGCTGTGCAGGCCGAAGGCCTTGTTGAAGTTCAGCGTCTGTACGTGGTTCTGGCGATAGGTGTCCGTCTGGCTCTTGCCGATCTCACCGTTCACGCCCACCTTCGGGCCGTAGAGCTGGCTCTCGTAGTCGGAGTAGTTGGTGTGGCCCCAGGTGATGTTGCTCGTGGCGTTGAAGCGCAGCCAGTCGGTGAACTTCACATCGACGTTGCCCGTGGCGTTCAGCTGGTTGCCCTTGCTGTTCACGTCGTTGTAGAGGTTGCTGCCCAGGGGGTTACCGGTCTGCAGGAATGCACGGGGATTGGGATAGTCAGTGCCGGGACGTCCGTAGTCGAACTGTGGATTGCCGTTGGCATCGGTACGGATGACGGGCAGACCCGTAGCGGGGTCGATCACGCGCACGTAGATAGGATAGATCGGGGCGATACGAGTGGTGTAGTAGCTCAGGTTGGTAGAGCCGAGCTGATACTCGTCGTTGTTCGGGTTACTGATGGTCTTGCTGTGGGTGTAGCCGATGTTGGCACCTACGCGCAGCCACTTGGTCAGGTCGTAGTTGGCCTTCAGGCGGGCAGTGAAACGGTCGAAGCTGGAGTTGTCGATGATACCGTCCTCGTTCAGATAGGCAGCCGAGATGTAGTAGTCGCTCTTCTCCGTACCGCCGCTGGCGTTCACCTCGTACTCCTGGCGGAAGCCCCTCTTATAGGCAGCGTCGGTCCAGTCGTCGGGCTGATAGTAGTAGGTCTCGCCGTTGGGGCCTTCCTGACGGTAGCCCAGCGTGGCGGCAGGATTCAGCTTGCCGTCCATGCCCACGAGCTGCTGGCCGTCGGGCACGGTGAACACCTGGTAGCCCAGTGCGGCGATCATACCCGTGTTGGCATTGGCATTAGCCGTAGCGGCGTCCTGGCCCAGGGCATTGTGGTAGTAGTTGTACATCTGGGCGTAGGCCATCTCGTAGTACTGGCCGGGGTCGGTCACCTTGTCGTACTCCTGCACGGCACGGCTGTTGGCACCCCAGCGCAGGTTCACGTTGATGCGCGGGGCCTGCTTGCTACCCTTCTTGGTGGTGATCAGGATCACGCCGGCGGCACCACGGGCACCGTACAGGGCAGCCGAGGCGGCATCCTTCAGCACGCTCACCGACTCGATGTCCTCCTGCGAGATGTTGCTCAGCGAGGCAGCGTAAGGAGCGCCGTCGACGATGACCAGTGGCTCGGTATTGGCATACATAGAGGCAATACCACGGATGTTGATGTTACCGGCACCGCTACCAGGGGCTCCGGAGCCACCACGGATCTGAAGTCCGGGCACCGAACCCACCAGGGCGTTGGCCACGTTGGTCGTCACGTGCTGGTCGAGCTTCTCCGAGCCCACCATCGTGGCAGAACCGGTGAAGGCCGACTTCTTCTGCTGACCGAAGGCGACGACCACCACCTCGTCGACCATCTTGGCATCGCTCTTCAGGAATACGCGCATACCGTTCTTGGCGGTCACCGTCTGGCCCTCAAAGCCCAGATAGGTAATCTCAAGCTGGTTCTTACCTGCGGGGAGGGCAATGTTGAACCGTCCGTTCACGTCAGTCAACATACCGGTACTCGTACCTACCACCTTGACGGCAGCGCCAATGATGGGCTGACCGTCTTCCTGTGAGAGCACCGTACCAGAAACCTTTGTCTGTGCCAGCGCACTTCCTACGCAAAGGAGGAGGCTGACCATAAACATCGTTAGTCTTTCTTTCATAAAATCTCTCTCTTTAGTTAATATTAAATAGTGTTAAATATCTGTTCACGTACATTATTATAATATAAACACCTCTCGCGGGGAGGTATGTCGATTGCCCAGTTTAGGGCCTTACAATAACAATCACCTTAATAACGTCATTTAATGTGTAATACATTAATTAATTTAGAAAAAGAGCAACGCCATGGGAATTACTATCAAATTCGAATTCCATCTTCACATCAGCCGTGTGGAGAAAGAAATGCAATCATCAAAGCAACAAACAGACTCTACTATGAACGAAAAAGGGTTCCTCGCAACGGCCAAGGGAATCGCAGAAAAACTGCGCCCTACGTTAAGTCCCTCGACAATCAAAAATTACCTGACGGCCCTTCGCTCACTGAAGGAGTACCTTGGCGTGGACATCGCTGTCAATCAACTTGACAGGCAGACTTTCAAAGGTTTTGAGAAATGGCTGCTGCAACGGGAGGTCTGCTTGAACACTATCTCATGCTATATGCGCTCACTTCGTTCACTATTGCGGAAAATGAAAGGCAAAGTAGGCATCGAAGCTTTCGACTCAGTCTATACAGGGAAGGCAAAGACAGAAAAACGTGCAGTTGGGGCATCCGACATTATCAGATTGAAATCCATAAGCCTGAAGCCTGGTTCGACGATATGCCAGGCACGCGACATGTTCCTATTCAGCTTCTACGCCCTGGGAATGCCTTTCGTGGATATGGCTTTCCTGCGTAAGTCTCAAATAAACAACGAGCGGTTGGTGTACCTAAGGCACAAGACGGGTCAACGGATTTCCGTGCGCTTAGAACCATGCATGACAGAAATCATCAGGCGATATCAGACGGATCATAATGACTATGTGTTCCCCATCATCAATACTGTCGACCCTGATAAAGCTTATAAGGAATATCATCAGAAACTCGTAGGATACAACCGCGCCCTGAAGTCACTGAGCAAGAAGGCGGGCATCTCTGCAAATCTGACATCCTACACCCCAAGGCATACTTGGGCAAGCCTTGCTTATAGCTACAACGTAGACTTGCCTGTCATCTCAAAAGCACTGGGGCATGCCAATCCGCAGACCACAATGACTTACATACGACAAATAAACGATGCCAGACTGGAGGATGCCAATCATGGCATTTTGGAACGGTTGTCACACCATATATAAACAAAAACAATCCGCACATCTCACACATCTGCTATAACTGTCTGACACACAGACGGGTTCAGGGCAAGGTATCTCGCATTTACCTCGCATTTACCTCGCAACAGACACGTTTTTGGGGTGAAAATGGGGGCTTCGAGAGGGTTTTGGATAGCCTAAACACCATCGGGGGCAGGTCTCAAAGGAGGCTATAGAGGTTTCCCGCTCTTAAATTCTCTCGAGAATTCAGAGGTTTAAAGGCACTAAAGGTATAGTTTAGAGCCTACTTCCGTGTGAATTCTCTAGAGAATTCAGTCGTCCGGAGGCTCCTGTCGCCGAAAAAGCACGTTGTAACGACCGACTTTAGACTATCCAAAGCAGAGAAGAAGCCCCTCGAACAGCCTGAAATAGCAGAAAAGAGGCTCCCGAATGGCCTGAAATGGGGCGGAAATGATGGCTGCTGCGAGGTAAATGCGAGGTAAATGCGAGATACCCTGCCATGAACCCATCTGTGTTTCAGATAGTTATAGCAGATGTGCGAGATGTGCGGGTTATTTTTCTTATATATATAGTGATGGCACCTTACAGGACAGTTCCGTTTTGTCAGTTTTGCAGGTGAAAGGGGGGCGGAAATAACAAAGTGTCACTGAAACATATTTTAAACTTTCGGATTGATATAAATCAAGCCAAAGGAAGGGATAAGTTAAAAAATCGTGTTGAATTGTATCTTTTTTATAAAATTATTCGTTTTTTAGGAATATAAGCATTATTTTTGCAGACCAATATGGACAGTAATGCCCAAAATC
>DFGG01000150.1:0-5774 GCA_002371695.1 bacterium UBA3756 | reverse complement strand
TAATATTAACTAAAGAGAGAGATTTATGAAAGAAAGACTAACGATGTTGATGGTCAGCCTCCTCCTCTGTGTAGGAAGTGCGCTGGCACAGACAAAGGTTTCTGGTACGGTGCTCTCACAGGAAGACGGTCAGCCCATCATCGGCGCTGCCGTGAAAGTGGACGGCACCAATACCGGTATGTTGACTGACGTTAACGGTCGCTTCTCGCTGACCTTGCCTGAGGGTAAGAACCAGATTACGGTGTCGTATCTGGGCTTCGAGTCGAAGACTGTGGCTGCCAAGAACGGCATGCGCGTGTTCCTCAAGAGCGATGCTGCAGCCCTCGACGAGGTGGTGGTTGTCGCCTACGGTACAGCCAAGAAGTCGTCGTTCACGGGTTCGGCTCAGAACGTAAACAGTGAGAAACTGGAGCTGCGTCCTATCACAAATGTTACCAAAGGACTTGAAGGTAACGTCTCTGGTGTTCAGATGTCTTCGGCATCTGGCCAGCCCGGTTCAGATCCGGCAATCCGCATTCGTGGTTATGGCTCAATTAATGCCAGTTCAAGCCCGCTCTACGTAGTAGACGGCATCCCGTACGATGGCGCTATCAGTTCGTTGAACCCCAGCGATATCGAGTCGATGACCGTGCTGAAGGATGCCTCGGCCGGTGCCCTGTATGGTGCCCGTGGTGCCAACGGCGTCATCATGATTACCACTAAGAAGGGTAAGGAAGGCAAGGCTCAGGTGACATGGCGCTCTACTGCCGGTTGGTCAAGCCGTGCCCTGCCGCGCTACGATCTGGTTAACCAGAAGGATTTCGTGCAGCTCACTTACGAGGCACTGCGCAATGAGGGTATCTTCAACAATGGTTTGAGCTGGGCCGACGGTGAGGCCTACGGACGCAGTCAGTTGTCGGCCAATCTTGGTGGTGAGACCTACAACCCCTTCAAGAACTACACGTGGGACCAGATCATCGATCCATCTACCGGCATGGTTCGTCCTGATGCCACAGCTGCTTGGAATGAGGACTGGCTCGATGCCGTTAAACGCAACAGTGCTTTCCGCCATGAGCATCAGCTGAGTGTCAATGGCGGTACCGACAAGACTAAGTACATGTTGAGTCTTGGCTATCTTAACGAAGAAGGATTGCTACAGACCACAGCCTTCCAGCGCTATACGGCCCGTGTCAACGTGGATACCAAGGTGACCGACTGGTTCTCAGCCAATCTGAGCACCAACCTGGCCCATTCTATCTCAAACTTCAGCGACTATGACGGCAGTTCTACATCCAACGTGTGGTACTCGGCTCAGTTCGTATCGCCCCTGTTCCCGATGTACGTCAAGGATGCCAATGGTAACAGCGTGCTCGACGAGAATGGCAATCCCATGCTCGACTATGGTGACAACGCCACGAAGCGCCCCGGCTCCTACAACGACTACAACCCCCTGGGAGGCCTGGTGGACGACAAGGCCGAGAACAAGCGCGACGCTGCCGGTCTGCGTGCCGGTATCGTACTGGGCACTGATGAAGCTAAAGCCGGATGGCTGCAGGGCATCAAACTCTCTGTGAACTTCGGTATGGACTACAACAGCCGTTTCCGCATGCGCTATATGAACATGTATCATGGCAACCAGGCTACTGCCGGCGGTCTGCTGCAGAAGTACAACTATCGCACTCAGAGCTATACCTTCAACCAGCTGCTCACCTGGAACCGCCAGTTCGGCAAGCATAATGTCGACGTAATGGCTGGCCATGAGTTCTATGCCTACAAGATGGAGTACCTGACAGCCGGTAAGACCAACCTCGTCGATGGTATCTACGAGCTGGCACCTGCTGCCAACATGTACGAGGCAAACTCCTATACGGACAACTACCGCATCAACTCGTTCCTGAGCCGCGTTAACTATAACTATGACGACAAGTACTATCTGTCGGCTTCTCTGCGTGCTGATGCCTCTTCTCGTTTCTACAAGGAGAACTGGACTGGCACGTTCTGGTCAATTGGTGGTAACTGGCGTATCTCCAAGGAGAACTTCATGAAGAATGTGAAGTGGATAAACAACCTCTCGCTGAAGGTGTCATACGGTGAGCAGGGAAATGATGATATTCTCGATAGTGAAGGCTATTCCAGCTATTATCTGTGGCAGAGCCTCTACGCTCTGGGATGGAACAACGGTAACAACATCGGTGCCGTAGTTTCTACCCTGGAGACAAAAGACCTCTCCTGGGAGAAGAACAAGAACCTGAACATCGGTCTGGAGGGAACTCTGCTCGACAACCTGCTCCGCTTCAGCGTAGAATATTACAACAAGAAGACCACCGACATGTTGCTCAACTACCCGATGGCCCTGTCGACTGGTTTCTCCGGCTACAATGCCAACGTGGGTGACATGCGTAACACAGGTCTGGAGGCAGAAATCACAGTCTCTCCCTTCCGTCACGGCGACTTCCACTGGGACATCACCCTGATGGGTTCTACCGTCAGCAACAAGGTGCTGAAACTCACTTCCGAGAGTCCCGAGATTGTCAGTGGTGTACGTGTATACAAGGAGGGACTGCCTATCCGCACCTATTATGTATCAAAGAGCGCAGGTGTTGACCCCGCTACTGGCGCACAACTCTATTGGGCATACGAGAAGGACGACGAAGGCAATATGAAGCCCGGTACCGAGTACATCACATCCGACTACTCTGTAGCCAATGCTTGCAAGTACTATATGGACAGCCGTATTCCCGACCTCTACGGTAGCCTTGCCACCAACCTGAGCTATAAGGGTATAGACCTGTCTGTCCTGACGACCTACTCTATCGGCGGCCACGTCTACGACGGTCTGTATTCCAGTGCTATGAACGTGGCCTATGCCACTGACACATGGCACACCAACTCGCTGCGCCGCTGGCAGAAGCCTGGCGACATCACCGATGTGCCCCGCATCGAGATCAACGCTCGCCGTGCTTCCTATCTGGACCGCTATCTTGTTGACGCTTCTTACTTCGCCATCAAGAACATCACCCTCGGCTACACACTGCCTAAGACATGGATGGCTAAGGCTGGTCTGAGCAACGTTCGCGTATTCGCATCTGTCGACAACCTCGCGCTGTTCACTCATCTGGACGGTATGGATCCCCAGTACAACTTCTCGGGTAGTACCGACTATTCTTATGTCCCCAACAAGACATGGACGCTGGGTCTCGAGGTTAAATTCTAATCATAGGAATAGAACAAACATATAAAACGTAGAAGATATGAAAAGAATATTCAAATATACATTCGTTGGACTGCTTGCCGGCAGCATGGTCTTGACGACCTCTTGCTCAAAGGACCTTATCGAGACATCGCCTACACAGTCAATGTCCGGACAGGGCCTGCTGGCCAATGGTAATGCAGCATTGGTAGCCCTGAACGGTATCTATCGCGAGATGTACACTGCCGGATGGTCTACGGGGGGCAATACCCACCAGTGCTTCGGTATCACTGCCTACAACCTGGGTGCCGAGGTGATGGGCGAGGATCACATCATGGGCGCTGCCGGATCCGGCTGGTTCTGGTATGACGCACTCTATAACGTGAAGTCGCGTTACGCATCTGACTCCTGGCGCAGCTACGACCTCTGGTATGCCTACTACAACTGGATTGCAAACGCCAACTATATCATCGCTGCCGAAGAGACCATGGGCGGAACTTCAGATGAGAAGAACTACGCCATCGGCCAGGCCTATGCCATCCGTGCCTACAGCTACTTCATGCTGTCGCAGTGGTTTGCCCGTACGTATAAGGGACATGAGAACGAGAAGTGCGTGCCCATCTATACCGAACCCACTACTCCAGAAACCAAGGGACAGCCGCGTGCTACCATCGCAGAGGTCTACACTCAGATTGACAGCGATATCGAGAAGGCCGTTAGCCTGCTTAATGGCATTGATCAGCAGAACCCCTCTCACATCGGCTACGCCGTAGCACTTGGTCTGCAGGCCCGTATCGCCCTTGTCGAGAATGACTGGCAGACGGCCAAGACGGCTGCCAAGGCTGCCATCGCTGCCAGTGGCTGCAGTGTGTTGCCAACAGCCTCTTTCAAGGGCATGAACAATGTTGCAGCGTCGAATGTCATGTGGGGTGCCGGCATTATCGCCGACCAGGTTGGTATGTACGCCAGCTTCTTCTCTCACATGGACTTCGAGGCCAACAAGTATGGCACTTCTGCCCCCAAGTGCATCAACAAGGAGCTCTATGCCAAGATGAATCCCACGGATACCCGCCGCGACTGGTGGGTTAGCGGTGTCAGCAGCGCCGGACTCGTACAGGAGAAGTTCAAGTTCACCGATGTTCCTACATGGATGGGCGACTATATCTTCATGCGTGTCGAGGAGATGTATCTCACCGCCGCCGAGGCAGAGTGCCGTCTGGGCGAAGAGGATGCAGCCAAGGCCGACCTGATGGCCGTGATGGAGCAGCGCGATCCTGACTATACCTGCGACAAGACGGGTACAGCCCTCGGCGCCACATCGGCTACTGCCGACGAGACAGGCTCACTGCTTGAGGAGATTCTCATCCAGCGCCGTATCGAACTCTGGGGCGAGGACGGACGTATGTTCACGCTGAAGCGCCTGAAGCAGGGCTTCCGCCGTACCGCCGACCAGGGATGGCCTGCAGCCGCTCTGCTGGCTACGCGTCCTACAGACGATCCTGAGGCTTATATGAATGTGCTCACTATCCCGCAGGCTGAGTTCGACGGAAACGAGAACATGACGCTCGATAACGACCAGAACCCTGAAGGTGACTATGTTAAATGATTATAAACCCCTCAATTTAACAGTAAACGATTATGAGAATAAATAAGAAGATTTTCGGTTTGGCAATTATAGCTGCTGCCCTTTTCAGCTCTTGTAACAAGGACAACGAGGGTGCTGTCTATGATGGTCAGGGAAGCAATGCGGGTGTATCATTCACCGCTTCTACTCTTTCAAATGTAGAGGTTCCGGCATCTAATCCCGTATTCGACGTAGAGATTGTTCGTGGCAACACTTCTGCTGCTGCGACTGGTTCGCTCACTGCTACGCTTAAGGTTGGCGACGATGAGATTCCCGGTGTAACCGTAACCGGCTATAGTTTCGCCGCTGGCGAGAACTCCACCACTGTGAAGGTGGATATCACTCCCTTGGAGGTTGGCGTGGTTGGAAACCTCACACTGGCTGTTAGCGATGCCGATGCTTCCGTAGGCGGTGTAAAGTCTGCAACAATGAAGTGCTCGAAGGCTTACGAGTGGGTATCGTTGGGCAATGGTACCTTCATCGACAACTTCTTCGGCATGGAGAGCGAGCCTGAGATTATGAAGGCCCAAGGCTTCGACCGCTATCGCGTGATGGCTCCCTGCGAGGCTTACCGCACAAGTCCTGCTGCTGCAGAAGACACATGGGTAGCCACTTGGTCGGCTCCTTACATTGAACTCTGGGTTGAAGACGGACTGGTGTTCTGGGACGAGTGGTTCACCGGCCAGAACTATGACGGCGACAAGAATAGTCCCATCTATGCCTTCCATCCTTCTGCATTCAGCAGTCTCAATGATGCTGAGTTCTGGCAGCACAGTAAGTTCCTCGACGAGAAGACCATCCAGCTGGCTCCCTACTACTACATCGATGGAGTAGGTGGCTGGAACAACACTCAGGATGATGGTGTCGTAATCATTACGCTTCCATAATAGAAAGCGGCGTTTAGAAAAGATGCCGGACACGGATAATCCTTGCCCGGCATCTTTTGTTTATAAGAACGTACAATGAAACATATTTACCTCA
>DFGG01000063.1 GCA_002371695.1 bacterium UBA3756 | reverse complement strand
CTCCGACTGTTTCATCACGTTGTAGCGCAGTTCATAGTTTTCGTCGAAAAATCTGCGAACTCCCTCAACGATCCGCTGCTTCTCTTTCGGATTACGCAGGTTTTCGCCTGTCTCCTGCCTCGGTTTGTCGGATGACTTGATGAGGTGCAGTATGCTGTTCACTACCTGCTCCAGTATGATTAGAATGGTTTTCAGCTTCATGTTCTTACGTTATAGTTGTTATATGTCCTTTTTTACTCTCACCTCTTACACCTCCCACACCCAGGCTGGGTGTGGGAGGTGTAAGAGGTGCGGGATGTTTCAGCGTTTCCCTACTATTACGCGCGCGCATAGTGTCACGTCAACCACTTGCGCCGTCTTGGCTTCGGGTGGTGTTCGTCGACACATGGGGTCAGAACCGTCCCCTGACCCAACATATGTCACACACGTTGTCTGCATTGATGCTTAGAGTATCTTGTTATGGGTTATAATCATCAAACACTTCATCTTTGGAGTACAGCGTCATATACATACGAAGCGTGTCTTTATAGGGCTTCTTCACCTCATTAGGGGCAAAGCCACAGCGTTCGTAAAATCCCACAGCACTATATTCTTTTGTCGCAAGTGCTTCTACCGTAAGGAACTGACAGCCTGCCAATGTCTGCCTTCTTGCCAGGTCTGCTATCTGCTTTATCAGAAAATCGCCAATATGCTTACCTCTCCATTTTTCCTCAATGGCAAGGTAGGCAATATCCATTGCTGGGTATCGAGGCTTCGCGTAAAAGGTTTCCTGATAATCAAAGCCAATCTCTGGTGATGCTGTTGATGAAAAACCAGACTGAAGTTCCTCCTTATCGTCAGAGTCCAAATCGAGAGAGTCGAAACTAAGGGCAAAGATTGCCACAATCTCTTCTTCTAATTTTACAGCATACGCCTGACAATAGTGATTCTCAACGCTTAATCGGAAATCACCTCTGATGAATTTGTCCATTGACTCAACACCAGAGGTGAATGTCTGAAGGCACTGAAAATCTGACAGTGGATATGAAACAAGTTTTCCTAAAAATGCAGTCCCTTCCATTCCATTGACCAATATTTCTCGCTATCCTTTAACCTTTGCCGAGCTGCTTTCTCTTTCTCATTTAACTGGCCTGTCATAGCTCGACGGAGAGATGCCCGAATTTCTTTCGAAAACTCAGGTGTAATCCGTTCTCTTGGTGAATTAACTCCTAACATAACTCTACCTCCTAATCGTTATTATACAATATCTTCGCTGCAAAGTTACGATATTTTTCCGAATCGACAATGCTTTTGCCAAGAATTATATCAATATTTTGAGTTTGGTACATCCCATTGCTATATATACGTCCGGATCAGGGGACTCTCTGACCCACTTGGAAATGTTTGAAGACCCGCTGGAAAAGGAGGAAGAGAAAACCGTACCTCACCATATCGATGATTCCGAAGCGAGAGACTTGCTCAGAAAACTATGCTCTGATTCTAATATCTGTGCCATTCAGACATTCCAACGGAAAGAGCGCAATTCTATCCTTGAGTCGGCACTCAGGCGTGGGCTTGGCGTTCGTCAACTCGCCAGACTCACTGGGGTAAGTTATGGAATCATCCAACGCATCAATGAAAAAGTGGGTCAGAGTCCCCTGACCCATCTGAAAACAGGCACCCATACCCAGGTGCCCCATGACTATTCGCGGGCGTTCAAGTCGTCGTCGGCTACAGGCTCGCCCGCGCCGAGGAGGCTGAGCACGATGTCGGGCACCGGCTGATCTGCCTCATTACCCTTGGATTTTCCGATGAAGCGGACAAGGAAAGCCTCGATGACCTCAGTGAGGTTCAGCCCCTGCGACTGCGCATAGTCGGAGGCCTGCTGGTAGAGGCTGCTGTTGATTGCTACATTCATAATATTGCTGTTAGAATCGTTTCGGCTACAAAGGTAGTAAATAATCTGCAAACCGCTCGCTGTTTCGGCATATTTATTTTCGTCCGGCCCTGCAAAAGAGAAGATTGGAAGCGGCTCGGGGTGGTAGAATGGCAGTTCAGCGCGTGAATAATTACAGGAAAGGCGCGATGCTCAGCAGAAGCGAGAGGAGCAGCATGAGCGATTCGGCGCAGCGGTTGATGCGGACGGCCAGTCGCATGTCGGCGGTGGAGTGATCAGCGGAACCGACCTTTTACCTTTGCATGCTGGAATCTGAGCAGGTCTAAGTGTGAAGGAAGCTTAAAGCGAACTGGTAACTTTTTGGGATGTGCTCCGTAAAGGGATTCAGGCATAGCCCTTCCTTGCCCTTCTCCAGATTCCTTTATAAGTTAATTTGTAAAGGAAAAAGAAATGAGCTACAAACTGTATTTTGGGGTGGATGTGTCGAAGCTTTGGCTTGATATCGCCTATTATGACGGAGTGGATGTTGACTGGAAGCATGGCCACATCCGAGTTGACAACGATGAGAAGGGGTTCGCCCAGCTGGGAAGGTGGCTGGACAGACTGGGTGTGGGCAAAGGCACCTGCATTTTCTGTATGGAGTACACGGGCTTATACAGTCAGGAGTTCCGTCAGTGGCTGGAGCGCATGAAGATTGTCTATGGTATGGTATCTCCCCGCAAGATGCACCGCTTTGAGCCGGACCTTGGAGAGGACGAGCGTTCGCTTGACCGCATCAAGACTGACGAGATGGACTCGTTCCGCATAGCGATATACTGCAAGGAGCACTCGATGAAGATCCGCCGCAAGCCCTCACACCTGCCCTCAGATGCCTACTTCAAGTTGAAGCGTCTGCTCGCTGAGCGCAGGCAGTATGTCAAGCAGTCCACGCTGTACAAGCAGCAGCTTCACGATATCGGCAAGTACGACACGGAGGCCTCGCGCCATAGGAAGGAGGCTGAGCTGGCAAGCCTGACGGAGAATGCCCTGCAGACCAGCAAGGAGATGGAGGCCATCATAAGGGAGGATGCGGATATAAGAAAGAACTACGGCCTGCTCTGCTCCATTAAGGGCATTGGCCTGATAGTCGCTGCCGAGACTATCGTGCTGACGGAGAACTTCACTTCAATCACCAATCCCCGCCGTTATGCCTGCTATGTCGGTATCGCTCCTGGCAGGAAGGAGTCTGGTGTAAGCATACAGGGAGGCGACCACGTTGGCAGGAAAGGCTTCACGCAGGCCAAGGCCGACTTGTCAATGGCAGCTCTGCATGCCATACGTTTTGATAAGGGCATCAGGGCGTACTGGCTCCGTAGGAAGGCCGAGGGCAAGCACTCCGGTGTGGTGCTCAATGCCGTCAAGTTCAAGATAGTGCTCCGTATGTTCGCCGTCATCAGGAGGCAGAAGCCATACGTGGAGATGGAAGAGTACGGGAAGAAGTAAGCTTAAAAGGCGGGCGTGAACCAGGGAACCGACTAGCCCAGTCACCTATGCCTCTTCGGGGATTAGGACGTCCGCCTTTCCATTTTTTTCACTACCTTTGCACCCGCTTTCAATAGAAAGGAGAGAGGCGGGGCAGAGGAGTGAACTTGCTCTTCCGTTAGACGCCGCTCTTACGAGGGATTTAGTCTCCTCCGCTTAGTGCGTGGCCGCAGTACCTGTTAGAGAATTGACGTTCCGATAACACGCCTTTAAAAGATCTGGCTTACGGCCCTGCACGCAGCCTCTCTCCATAACTTAAACGCCGCAAAGGTATGAATAAAAATTGGTTTATCGGCATTGATGTCTCGAAAAAAACGCTTGACGCATCGATTTTCGTCGCAGGCGAGGTGGTTAACAAGTTTCCCCACGTCCAGATGAGGAACGACAGGCAGGGCTTCAAGGACTTGCTCAGATGGGCGAAGGAGCAGGGCGTGAAGACGAAGGACACGCTATTCGGTCTGGAGTTTACCGGGTACTACTCCGACGCATTGGAACAGTTCCTGACCAAGAAGCAGATCTGCTACACCATGCTACCCACAACGGTGGTGAAACACTACCAGCGCGGACCGCATGACAAGAACGACAAGATCGACTCTGCAAAAATAGCAGACTATCTGTTCCGCTTCAACGGCACGGAATGTATCAAACTGCGCGTGCTGCCATCGAAGGCCATGCAGGAACTGAAGGCACTGAAGAGCGAACGCAAGTTCCTCGTGCAGCAGCGCGTAGCCTGCGAGAACCGCCAGAAGGTCGCCAAGTTTAAGAGCGAAGAAAAGCACCTGCAGAAGCTCATAGATCTCTACAAGACGGAAATCGAACAGGTGGAGCAGCAGATTGCCGACGTGATAGTGCTGGATGAGGAAATCTACACTACCTACAGGCTTCTGAACTCCATCCCCGGCATCGGCTTCGTCAATGCCGTCAACACTATTGCCAATACCCAGAACTTCACGGCCTTTGAGACTGCAAGGCAATATGCGAAGTATGTGGGCGTGGCCCCGTCGGAACACTCATCAGGCACAAGTGTCCGATGGCGGCGACGACCGTCACCGCACGCCGACCTCCAGGCGAAAGCCGACCTGTCGATGGCTGCCTTGCACGCAATTGAACTGAGCGCAGAGATAAGACAATTGTATGAACGTAAATTAGGAAACAGAACAAAGGATAAAGACATGCAGAAGAAGGCTCTGAATGCCGTCAAATTCAAACTCATCAGGGAAATGTTCTCCGTAGTCAAACAGGCAAAGAACTTTGAACTGAGAGGACTGGACAATGCACAGACCGAGGCACATAGCACCGAGGAGTGAGTGAACTAAGGCAGGAGTGCCTCCTGTTATTTTAGTCTCATCCGATAGGTGGATGCGGTTCACTAATTAGAAATCAAGGACAGCACTGCTATTAAAAGAACAAGACCGCATCATTTTGTAACGAAAACGGAATTACGCCCTCCTTTCGCTACAGCAAAAACCGTTGTCTCAGGCCTCAAAACAAAGAAAATGAGGCTTCTTAACATTAATTAAGTGCCTCATCCTTGGTTTTGTCTTAGAAATCCCTGATCAGATGGAGGAAATTAGTATTCCAGGAGGTCGAGTCCCTGACTGCGATAGAAAGCAAACTTCTGGTCGCTGGATAGGAGTGTAAGATGCTCAGTGATGGCATGGGCAATGATAACATGGTCACTGGGGTCGCGATGGTCTTGCGCCTCGTTGAGCGTGAGGCTGGCATAGGTGTAGGCCGTGTCACGGCGTAGAGGTAAGAACTCTATACCGTAGTCCTGTTCAATAGAGGTGAGCATCTGCTCTGCTGTCTGCCAGTGCTTCGAAAGAAGTTTCTTGTTGTTGAAGAGTACGACCAACTCGCGTGCTGTCTCGAAACTTGCATACGGCATCGTGTCTGGGTCATCGTAAATGTCCCAAAACTCCACATCCGTTTCTCGCAGACTTGTTATTAGGTCAATAACGGCACAGGTGTCAAGCAGAAAACGAGTTTTTGCCATCAGTCTACATAGGTGGTTAGTCTTTCCTTTAACTTGGGGTCGGTGATGGTGATAGCACCAGCATGGGCAACAGCAAATGCCGCCCTCCTTGTCCTCGGAGTCTTTTTTGAGTTGATGGCGTAGTTCCTTGCCATCCTTTCCTTTTTCTCTTCAATTGACATGATAAATACGCATTTGAGTTGAATATTCAGCTGCAAAGTTACGATATTTTTCCGAATCGACAATGCTTTTGCCAAGAATTATATCAATATTTTGAGTTTGGTACATCCCATTGCTATATATACGTCCGGATCAGGGGACTCTCTGACCCACTTGGAAATGTTTGAAGACCCGCTGGAAAAGGAGGAAGAGAAAACCGTACCTCACCATATCAATGATTCCGAAGCGAGAGACTTGCTCAGAAAACTATGCTCTGATTCTAATATCTGTGCCATTCAGACATTCCAACGGAAAGAGCGCAATTCTATCCTTGAGTCGGCACTCAGGCGTGGGCTTGGCGTTCGTCAACTCGCCAGACTCACTGGGGTAAGTTATGGAATCATCCAACGCATCAATGAAAAAGTGGGTCAGAGTCCCCTGACCCACGCTGCCAGAGTGTCCGGTGGCGAGTAAATCGCCTTTTACTCCACTGCCAGAGTGTCGGCGGTGCCCCGTCCGAGGGCGAGAGGAAGGAGGGCGGCCGTCTGAGAGCCGTGGCCGTCGGGGCCGCCCTCCGTGGTTTGTCACTGGCAAAGTGTCAGACACCTTGTGGGCATGGTTAGTTCTGTGTCACTTTCGATGCATCTTCGATTTTCACCGTGCCGCAGGTGCCGCCATCGCCCGCACCGATACTATTGGTGGCGCCACTACCCATAGTGGCCGTCACGTAGGTCACGCCGCTGGTGATGGTGATGTTGCCGCAATTGCCCTGCCAGCCGCTGCCGATACCGGCTGCGCTGCTACCTCCCGTGGCCGTGACGGTGCCGCCGCTGATGGTGATGTCGCCGCAGGTGCCTCTCACGCCGCCGCCGATGCCGGCTCCACCGCTGCTGCTCGTGGCCGTGACGGTGCCGCCGTTGATGGTGATGGTGCCGCAGGAACCATAGCCGCCGATGCCAGCAGCATAATAGCCGCCCGTGGCCGTAATGTTGCCGCTGTTGATGACGATGTTTCCACAGGCAATATTATTGCCGCCGCCGATGCCAGCGCCACGTACACCAAATGAATTGGGGCCGCTGTATGCTGTCAGAGTGCCGTCGCCCTGAATGGTGAGCGTCTTATCTGGAGCAATATAGATACCGGGGTACATGCTATATCCACTACCGTTTTTGCCCGCACACACTTCGTTTGTTCCTTCAAGCATAAGGGTGGCATCGCCCAGGCAGTTGATGCCCGCCCAGTCGCAATTGTTGCCAAGGTTGGTGATGTTCACGTTCTTCAGCGTGACGTTGGCACCGTCGGCAATGCTGATCTTCACGTTGCTGGCCGGCGTACCAGTCAGCACGTCGCCGTTATTTGCCGTAAAATCGGCAGCAATGGCAGAGAGGTGGGCACCCTGCGCCATCTTCCAGGTCACCGAGTAGCCGTTGTCTGCAGCATACGTCTTGCTTGTCAGTTCCTTGTAGTAGTGCGCCGTGCCAACGGTGGCGTTCACGCCGATGGTGGCAGAGGTCGTGGGCTGGATGGCCACGTAGATGGGGCCTGCGGCAGCCGAGCGCGTCACGCTATAAGTGTTGGTGCCGTCGCCGACGCTCAGGCTGGTGATGCTGCTGGTGAGGTCGTTGGGAGTTGCCTCATTGTCCTTAATCGTCAGGGCGAGGATGGCGAGTTTGTTCTCCAGCGATGCCGAGGCGGGCAGCTTGGCCTCAGCGGTCAGGTAGCCATCGAACACTGCGAGGTCGAGGTTGGAGGCGAGAGATGCCAGCGTACCGTCCTGCGAGTTTAGCTTCGTATAGTCCACATCGGTCTCGCCAGCCATTGCTGCGGGGTAGATGTACTTCACCGTGCCGCTGGCCTTCGCGTCGGTCAGGGTGACGGTGAACGTGGCCGACTTGCCGTCGGCGCTGATGTTTTCGGTAGTGATGGGGGCAGACTCTACTTTAGCAGTACCTGTGCTCGTCTCATACACTACGGCAATCTTGTCGTCCTTTGCGAAGGTCTTCGCGCCCGTGCTGGTCAGCGCGCGGGTGGCGACGCCGCCGTCGAGACCAACGGTGGTGGTCATGGTTACTACGTTGCTCTTGATTACTTCGGGCTGCTGCGTGGTGTCGATGATGCTGTCGTCTTCGTTTGAGCAGCCTGTGGTCATTGCGCCCACCATTGCGAGGGCGGCCATGCTGAGGAATTTCTTCATTGTCTTCATAATTGCTTTCGTCGATTTAGTGGGTTAGTTACTCTTCTCCAGGAAGGTTCCAGTTGTAGTCGTTCAGGCTTCCCGTTCCGTTACTTCCTGCAAGCAGCATCGTGCGCTGCTGCAGCAATACTACCTTCATCGAAGGCTTTTCATACTGTTTCTTTTTCATTGTTTGATAATGTTTTTAAAATGGTGAATAATATAAATGAATTTATCTCGTTTCCGGTCGGAAGGCAGCATGCGCCGCAAGGCGCGTCCGCGCCCCGTAGCGGGGCACAGACGCGCCTTGCAGTCTCCGGCGACCCTTGCGCCGAAATCGTTAGTCCTGAGCCATTTAAGGCCTGTAGGGGGGGGTAAAAATTGCCTCGTCCCTGCCGCCGCTGCCGAAGCCGTCAGCAGCGCCGCCCAAGGTCTCTCCCGTCCTGCCTCCGAGTGTCGGGCAGGGCGCAGCGCCGCGGGTGTATGTCAGGGGGTGAAGGGACATGGTGTTGGGGATGAAAGACGGGGGAGATTATTTTGAGTCCATTTTATTGAAGAATTCTAAAGGTGTAAGCACTGGCAGAGTGCTCGCCTTGAAGTCCTTTTTATTGCGTGTGACCTCGTCGGATGGTACGGGCAAGCCGCCCTGAACAGAGAGATTCTTCACAAAAAGCATGGCGGCCTCTCGCCTGTCTTGAACCGATGAGACCCGACGCGACGGACGGGCACGGCGGCGCAGGCGGCTGACGTAGCGCGACACGCTCTCAAGCATCTCGGCACTCATCTGATCGAGTTCTGCTGCGATGGATGTTCTGAGTTCTACGGTAGTCATAAATCGTATCTGTTTGAAACGTTTCGGATGCAAAGATACGAAAAGTTTTGGAATTGCAAGCGGTTTTGCGGGGAAATATGACGAAAGGCGGGTGAAGCATGGCGGAGAATTGATAAATTATTCGTATCTTTGCACGCATCAAGCGAAGACGACGACGGAATATATTAAAACCATATCATAAAACGACGATGAAACAAATCCTTTCAATCCTGATGCTGCTCTGCGCCGCGATGACGGCTCAGGCAGACGAGACCAAGATGGTGCCCCTCGTGGGCAATGTGCTGAACCGACAGACGACATCGCTCAACGGCGAGTGGCGCTACATCGTCGATGTGCAGGAGTCGGGCTACTACGGCTACCGCCGCGAGAAGATCCGCAACGGCTACTTCCGCAATCAGAAGCCCCAGAAGCCCGAGGACCTCATCGAGTACGACTTCGACCAGAGCGACCGGATGCAGATCCCCTCCGACTGGAACACGCGCGACGAACGGCTGTTCTTCTACGAGGGCACCGTGTGGTTCCACCGTACCTTCGACTACCAGCCTAAAGCGGACCATCGCACGCTGCTCTACTTCGGTGCTGTGAACTATGAAGCCATCGTCTTCGTCAACGGCACGGAGGTGGGCCGACACGTCGGTGGTTTCACACCCTTCAACTTCGACGTGACGGAACTGCTGAAAGAGGGTGAGAACTTCGTCACCGTGAAGGTGGACAACAAGCGCAGCCGCGAGAACGTGCCCACGCTCATCTTCGACTGGTGGAACTACGGCGGCATCACCCGCGACGTGCTCCTCGTCAGCGTGCCCGAAACCTACATCGAGAACTACTCGCTGCAGTTGCATCGCGACGGGGCGAGGCTGTCGTCGGCCAAGCGGGGCTCGTCGGCCTCTAAGCGCCCGTCCACGCAACTGCTCGACTTCTCCCTCCAGCTCAGCCAGAAGGAGGCCGGCCGCCAAGTGACGCTCGCCATCCCCGAGCTGAAACTGAAGCAGACCGTGACCACCGATGCCGAGGGCCGCGCCACCGCGACGCTGAAGGCCAAGCGCCTGCAGCTCTGGAGCCCTGAGAGCCCCAAGCGCTACCGCGTGGAGCTGAGCCTCGCCCCCTCCGCCGCGAATGCCCCCAGTTCAGTGGTCGGCGATATCATCGCCGACAGCATCGGCTTCCGCACCATCGCCACCCAGGGCAAGCAGCTGCTGCTCAATGGCCAGCCCGTCTTCCTCCGCGGCATCTCCATCCACGAAGAAAAACCCAACGGCGGCGGCCGTGCCAACGGCCCTGACGATGCCCGCCGGCTCCTCTCCTGGGCCAAGGAACTGGGCTGCAACTTCGTCCGCCTGGCCCACTACCCCCACAATGAATATATGGTACGCGAGGCTGAACGCATGGGACTTATGGTATGGTCGGAGATACCCGTCTACTGGACCATCGACTGGACGAACGCCGACACCTATGCCAACGCCAGCCAGCAGCTCCGCGACATGATCCGTCGCGACCAGAACCGCTGTAATGTCATCATCTGGAGCATCGCCAACGAGACGCCCCACTCTGCCGAGCGCGACCGCTTCCTCAGCAGTCTCTCCAAGCAGGCCCACGAGATGGACAGCACCCGCCTCGTATCGATGGCGATGGAGGTGCTCTCGGCCGCCAACTACCATAACAAGTTGCAGGATAATATGAACGAGTACGTCGACGTGATCTCCTTCAACCAGTACATCGGCTGGTACCGCGACGTGAACGACGCCGCGAAGATGACCTGGGAGATTCCTTATGACAAGCCCGTCATCATCAGCGAGTTCGGCGGCGGCGCCAAGGCTGGCTTCCACGGCGCGAAGAATCTCCGCTTCACCGAGGAATTCCAGGAGAACCTCTACCGCGAGAACACCGCCATGCTCGACAAGATCGACGGCCTGGCCGGCACCACGCCCTGGATCCTGAAGGACTTCCGCTCGCCCCGCCGCCTGCTGCCCGGCATCCAGGACTACTACAACCGCAAGGGCCTCTTCAGCGACGACGGCCAGAAGAAGAAGGCCTTCTACGTGCTGAAGCAGTGGTACGAGGGAAAGAAATAGAAGGCCTTCGCCCAGGTCTGTCGTTAGAATTTACTCAGATACCTGCAGTACTCGCAGGCTGCCAGCAAGAAGGCACCCACGCCGAAGTTGGCCTGACTGTTAGCATCCACCGTCTGTCCGGGAATGGCCCGCTCGCCGATAGGCTGCACGTAGCCTACCTTGCCGTCCTTCTGCAGGGCGACGGTGGAGAGATAGTTCCATGCTTTCTCGATGACGGGGGCGAACTCCTTCTTCGGGAGATAGCCATTGTTCACGCCCCAGAGCATGCCGTAGCAGAAGAAGGCGGTGCCTGAGGTCTCGTAGCCGGGAGCCTGCTGGGGGTCGGCCATCGAGCGCGTCCAGTGGCCCTCGGGCTGCTGCAGTTGCTTCACGGCGCGGGCCAGCCGCTGATATTTCTCCACGAAGAAGGGCTGGCGCACGTAGGTGGCGGGCATGTCCTGCAGCACCTTGGCCAGTCCGGCCAGCACCCATCCGTCGCCACGAGCCCAGAAGTCTTTCTTCCCGTTGGCCGTCTTGTGCTTCGGGTAGATGTATTTGCCGTCGCGGAAGTAGAGGCCCGTCTCCGGGTCGAGCATGATACTGTCGCTGTAGAGGATATTCTCGTAGAGCTTGCGCAGATACTTTGTATCTCCTGTAAGCTTGTACATCTTCGTCATCACGGGCATTACCATGTAGAGGGCGTCGGCCCACCACCAGTAGTCGTTGGCCCGCGAGTCGGCCTCGAAGCCCATCACCTCGCGGGCACGGGCCACTTTCTTCTCGTCGGCCTGCAGGTTATAGAGGTCGATATAAGTCTGGAAGCAGATCTGCCAGTCGCCGAAGAGCACGTAGTCCTGGCCCTCGCCATATTTCTTGTACTTCCACTTGCTCTTGTCGGTCTCCGTAGCACCCTGCCACTGGTTGTGCTCCGCCCAACGGATGCTGTAGTCAAGCATCGGCTGGTCCTTCAGCAGATTCCATACTTCGATGTTGCCGGTGTGGTAGGCAGCATTGTCCCAGAAGGCACGCACCTCAGCGGGATTGTTCGTCTGCCAATAGGTATTCACACGACGGATGACGTCCTTCACTTCTCCAACAGACCACTTCTTTGCCTGCATGGTAAGGCCGGCAAGCAAGGCCATAGGGGTGTCGGTAGTGAATGCCTCGCGGGGCATCCGCCGAAGCTGGGCCTGCACCGTCAGTGCGATGCACAGACATGCTACAGCCAGAAGATATGCTCTTTTCTCCATTGTTTTAATTAAATAATGTTAGCAATTAGGTTGCAAAGATTCTGATACTGTTTTTATCCCCCGCCTCCCGCACCTTCCCTAGCCCCTGTCGGAGGACAGGCAGGAGCCGGGTTTAGGTGCGGGAGGTGTGAGATTACTTCTGAAGAATCTTCTTACCGCCACGTATGACGAGACCCTTATAATCCTTGCCAACTCTCTGGCCACGGAGATTATAGGAAACAGCGTCTTTGGCAGGATGAGTATCGCTCACATGACCGATGCCTGTGGCGGCGTATGCCACAGAGAAGCCTACCTTGATAGCAGAGACACTATAGAGGAAGGCGAGTTGATTGTTCTGATAGTACTTGATAACCGCCTCCACAATCTGCTTCGGCGTTGTGTTGGCGGCGCCAGAAACACTTGCGTCACTCCAGGAAGGCTTCGTATTGGGCTGGAAGGTAAGCATCAGCACACCGTCACGATAATAGGCAATAGAACCGTCGGGATTGTAGGAGATCGTAACATAGTAACTGCCGTTGAGGAAGGCCTCCCAGATGTTGCTTGAGTTGTAGCCCAGGGCTGCTGCGCTGGAAGAGACGGTTGCCTTTGCCTCGTATATGTCAGAACTGTTGTAGTGCATGACGGAGAGATACATAATGTATTTGCCATCACGGGAATTTGCAATCTTCGTCCAGTCTGATGTCAGGCCTCCGCAGTAGAAACTGAGCGAGAGTCCTGTCTCTGCCGTAATCTGATCGCTGGCAGTGGCTGCGTTAAACTCAGAGATCTTATTGTATGACGCCACAATGTTCTCTTCAGACATCGGCAGACTGACCTTCCCCTGCGAAGCCTCGTCTATCACGTCGTCGACGCTCCTGAAGCCCCAGATAGGAATATCGGTAGATGAGGAGACAACCGTAAAGCAGAGGTTCTCATAATTGAGACCTTCCATAAGTTGCCTCACGAGTACGCCGTCGAACGTGCCGAAGCGCTTGGTAGTAATCCGGATGCCAGCCCCGCCGGTCAGCGTCCACGTGCCAGAATAATCGCCATTTGTCGAGGCCGCATCAACGACCTTACCGTCAGCACTGAGCGTCAGGTTCAACTCGGTATTACAAGCCTTGCTTGTGTAAGAGGTCACGCGATGGTAGATGATCTTGTAATCGCCCGCCACCTCATCAACGGTATAGTTGTGGTTGTCAAACCGTTCCCCGCGATACTCGAAGGGCGATGCCACAAGGCCTCCGTTAGCAGCCTGGAAAAGTTGATGGACGCGCACTTCGTGACCTTCACCCCATGAGGTAGCACGGGTGTGATAGACAAGATAAGCCTGACCGTCATCATCTACGACGGCCGAGTTGTGCCCTTGGGCCACATAGCCATAGCCCATAAGATCCCATTTGTAGTAGTTCATGAGTTGGGTGCCCACGGTACCACTCAGGCTTCCCACGGCCGTGTTGGAAGTGGAGTAGATGGCTGACTGCCCTGACAAATCCTTGTAGGGTCCCAGGACATCGGTGGAGGAATAGACACGCATATTGTACCCGCCATCAGACGTCAGACCGCCGTATGTACAGAAGAGATAGTAGCGGTCGCCGATATACTCGATGTAGGAAGCCTCACCCGACACGCCATTGCCGCCGGCCAGTTTCTTTCCGATATATTCGTCAGAGGTTGCTCCGGCTGCTGTGCCGTCGGTTGTCTCATAGGTGTAAGAATAGTCACGCAAGCCTGTTGTCTTGTCAAGACGCAGGATGTAAAGACCGCCGAACCACGAGCCATAGGTCATCCACATATTGCCGTCGTTGTCGAAGAAGGCACAGGGGTCGATGGCGTTCAGCGTGTAGCGTCCACCGCCATTGACATAACGGGAGGGAAGTGTCGCATCTGAGGTATGGACGGTAAAGAAGTCTGTCTGCTTGGCCTGCTCTGTGGTGACAAACCCCGAATAGACGACAGGTCCCACACGCGTCCAGTCGCCATCAAGGCTTTCAGCCGTCAGTAGCACGATGGACGAAAACCAGTTGTCACCATTGACCGACATATACATGCACCACTTCTGCATGGTGGGGTTCCAGACGACATCAGGCGCCCAAAGGTTGCCCGTTACATCGTAGGCACTATTTCCCTGCGGGCCACCCTTTGCGGCCCATAAAGCATCCGTAGCAAAGATGGTCTTGTAGTTGGTGGATATGTTGTTGGTGAATGTTTCCCAGTTTTGCAGGTCGTTGCTGCGGGCAAAGGCGCGATGCGAGCCGAAGATATAATAGACCTTGGTGGCCCCGTCGGATTTCTCGCCCGTGATTTTCCCATTCTTCTGGTAGCCAATCACGATGGAGGGATCATGAACTGAGACGCGCTTGGGGGTAGTCACATCGTAGATAGAAGAGTCGGCTGCCTGAACAGGCGGAACAGCCAACGCATAGACCGCAGCGGTCAAAGCAAGTAAAAGTTTTCTCATAATGAACAGTTTTTATGACAACAGGGCGGGCACAATTCTTGCCCGCCCTGTTTGGTAAGGAATCTAATTATTCAAATTTCAGATAACAACCATCTACAGTGAAACGGAAGTAGAGATCGTCCGGGTCAATGGTGTTGATGCCGATATAGTCCTGAATGTAGTCATTGCCATCAGTACCATACATCACGGCTTTCACGTCGGCAGTACCGTCACCATTGTTGGAAATCTTCAGTTCTACAGGCGCTCCGTTCATGGCAGCGAGCCAGAGTCCCCAGTCAGCCTGACCGCCGCTCGGCGTGCAGGCAGCATAACCATCGCCCCAGCCGAAGTTGTCGGCACGAACCACAGCGTACTCCTTGGCGGTAGTAGCATCGTTGAGGACAACCACGAAGTTGTTCCAGTTGTTTGCGCCGCTGGTATAGTTGGTGAAGCGAACCGTGCATACCGTATGCGACGGAATCTGCACGTTTGCAGTATGAACACTCCACCAGCCGGCAGTGCAGTCAGGCGTACCCAGTTCGTTGTCGAATACCATGTGGCAACCGTCAACGGTGAAGCGGAAGTACATATCATCCGGATCAACGGTATTGATGCCCGTATAGGCCTGGTAATAGTCTACACCGTCAGTACCATGCATCACGGCCTTCACGTCCGCTGTTCCATCACCATTATTAGTGATGTATGCCGTTACACGGGCACCGTTCATGGCTGCACGCCATGCATCCCAGTCGGCCTGACCACCGCTCGGTGTGCAGGCAGCATAGCCATCACCCCAGCCGAAATTGTCGGCACGTACCACAGCGTACTCCTTGGCGGTAGTAGCGTCGTTGAGCACAATGACGAAATTGTTCCAGTTATTCTCACCTGTGGTGTAGTTGGTGAAGTTGACCACCTTGGTCTCCTTCGGCTCAACCTTGATATTGTCGGTATGAGCAGACCACCAGCCAGACATATTGTCCTCAGCACCGAGCACGAGCGGGTTGGGGACAACCACAGTCTGCGTAAAGGCGGAGAGTTCGTTCACTACGCTAAATGTCTTAACAGCCACAGCGGCATTGCTTGCATTCTCACCCTTGAAGGTCTTGTTGTAGATGATAACCAAGGTCTTGGTGCCAAGTTCATTATAGTTGGGGATGGCCTCGAACTGCAGATCCTCAGCCGTCACCGTCTTCGTTACGCCCTGCTCAAACTGAACGACAGCCGTCACATTGGCAAAGGCCTCTTCCATCGGAGTGTCAACAAGCACCTCAGTAGGCACACCCGTCACCTCCATCGACAACGGCTGCTTGTCATCCTTAGAGGTGAAGCCACCAATCGGCTCGATGGTAGAACCGAGCCAGTTGATGCAAGAACCCTCGGGCACAAGGAAGCAGCGGATGGTCTCGTTAGCCGGGTCGGCATTAAGATTCACCAGTGGCGAGGTCTGCTTGTAGGTCTTGGTGACGGTACCATTGGTCATCGTCACGAGCAGACCGCCTTCGGTACGGTCGACAGTCAGAGTCACCTTGCCGCCGAGCTTGTCCACACCGGCGTCGGTATCGCTGCCGAAGGTGAGTGTACTCTCCACCAGGCTGCGGTC
>DFGG01000175.1 GCA_002371695.1 bacterium UBA3756 | reverse complement strand
CCGTGGTTGATGCCGCCGATCACCATGTCGGGCTTGCGGGGCACAATCTCGGAGAGCGCCATCTTCACACAGTCGACAGGTGTGCCGTTGCACGACCATACCTCAACGCCCGGCATCTGCCGCCGCTGTTTCAGTCGCAGGGGGAGTGTGGCGGAGAAAGCACAAGAGAAACCGCTGCGCGCCGACTCTGGGGCACAGACAATGATATCGGCCATGTCGGAGAGCATCTCTGTCAGCGAGCGGATACCCTTGGCGTGATAGCCGTCATCATTGGAAATGAGCAGCAGTGGTCGTTTAATTTCCATAAAATATCAAATTTTGACTGCAAAATTACGAAAAAAGGTTTAAATAGACGTATTTTCTCGCAAGAAATATGTAACTTTGTGCCCAAATTTCCATTTTAAAATAAGGTAAAAGAGAATATAATGGGTAAAATCATTGCATTAGCAAACCAAAAGGGAGGTGTCGGAAAGACAACCACGACCATGAATCTGGGAGCCTCCCTGGCCACTCTTGAGAAGAGCGTCCTGGTGGTGGATGCCGACCCTCAGGCCAATGCCTCGAGCGGTCTGGGCGTAGACATCAAGGAAGTGGACTGCTCCATCTATGAGTGCATCATCAACAAGGCAGACGTCAGGGATGCCATTTATACCACCGACATCGAGGGACTCGACATTATCCCCAGCCACATAGACCTGGTGGGCGCAGAGATAGAGATGCTGAACATGGAGCATCGCGAGAAAATCATCAAGCAGGTGCTGGCCCCTATCCGGGATGAGTATGACTACATCCTCATCGACTGTTCGCCCTCACTGGGACTCATCACCGTCAATGCCCTGACGGCAGCCGACTCCGTGATCATCCCCGTGCAGTGCGAGTACTTCGCCCTGGAAGGCATCAGCAAGTTGCTCAACACCATCAAGATCATCAAGAGCAAACTGAACCCCCAGCTGGAGATTGAGGGATTCCTGCTGACGATGTACGACAGCCGTCTGCGTCTGGCCAACCAGATCTACGACGAAGTCAAGCGCCACTTCCAGGAACTGGTGTTCAAGACTGTCATCCAGCGCAACGTGAAGTTGTCGGAGAGTCCGAGCCACGGCCTGCCAGTCATCCTCTATGACGCCGACTCTACAGGCAGTAAGAACCACCTGGCCCTGGCCAAGGAGATTATTAACAAAAACAATGAATAGCGAGAAGAGCGGACATGGCTGTACATAAGAAATACGATCGAAACGTACTGGGCCGCGGCCTGGACAACATAGGAAATGGAAAAGGTAAAGGTCTCGACGCCCTGATAGACACCAGGGACATCGAGACGGAAGGCACGTCGAACCTGAACGAGATTGCCATCGAGAAGATATTCTCCAACCCCAACCAGCCACGCCGGGAATTCGACGAGGAAGCCCTGCAGGAACTGGCAAACAGCATCCGTGAAGTGGGTATCATCACCCCCATCACCCTCAGGCAGATGCCTGACGGCAACTACCAGATTATCGCCGGCGAACGGCGCTGGCGCGCCTCAAAACTGGCAGGACTGTCTGCCATCCCGGCCTACATCCGGACGGTGGAGGACGAGAACGTGATGGAGATGGCCCTCGTAGAGAACATACAGCGTGAGGACCTGAACGCCATCGAGATAGCCCTGGCCTACCAGCATCTGGCCGACACGAGTGGCATGACGCAAGAGAAAATATCCGAGCGTGTCGGCAAGAGCCGTGCAGCAATCACCAACTACATGAGGTTGCTGAAGCTGCCTGCCCAGATACAGATGGCACTGAAGAACCGCGAGATGGACATGGGCCACGCCCGTGCTCTGCTGGCACTCGACAGCCCTTCGGCACAGATCAAGATGTTCAAGGAGGTGCAGAAGAACGGCTATTCCGTCAGGAAGGTTGAGGAGATGGTGCAGCAACTCAAGAACGGCGAGAATCTGCAGAGCGTGAAGAAGACCGCCGCAACGCCAGCCCGCTTGCCGGAAGAGTTCAACACACTGAGGAAACGACTGGCAGACCTTTTCCAGACGAAAGTACAGATGTCGTACAACCCGAAGGGAAAGGGGCGCATCAGCATCGCCTTCAACAATGCAGAGGAACTGGAACACATTATGAACACTATTGACAAGATAAAAAGTTGATACAACAATTACTGACACGATACAGGAAACCGCTACTGACAGCCCTGCTCACCATGGGAGGCATGGCCGCCCTGCAGGCTCAGGACGTGAGAGATGCAAAGATCGACGACGACCTTGCACCTGCTGACAGTGTCGTGGCCGACAGACTCTACGGAGACAGCATCAGCAGGGACATAGCCGTCGACAGTCTGAGCCAAGACATCAACATCGCCCTGGGACAGCAGCCGATTCCTAAAAAAGAGGCTAAGGACTGGTCGGCCTGGAGGCCTAATCCCCAAAAGGCACTATGGCTGGCAATCGTCTTCCCTGGTGGAGGACAGATATACAACAGGAAATACTGGAAACTTCCCATCGTCTATGGCGGCTTCATCGGCTGTCTGTATGCGATGAACTGGAACAACAACATGTACAAGGACTATTCACAGGCCTTTATCGACATCTCCGACAGCAACCCGAATACCGACAGCTACAACAGGTTCCTGCATCTGGGAGCAACGATCACATCAAACAACATGGATACTTACAGAGACATTTTCAAAAAGCGCAAGGATAGGTATCGCCGTTGGCGCGACCTGAGCTTTTTTGTGTTGATTGGTGTCTATGCCCTGTCGGTCATCGACGCCTATGTCGATGCAGAACTGTCGGTATTCGACATTTCCAAGGACTTGAGCCTGAAGGTAGAGCCCACCATCATCAACGACGAGCACTCCCGCAACCCACTCGACTCAAGGGTTGGACTACAGTGCAGTCTGAACTTTTGAACATTGAAAATTGAAGATTGAAATAGATGAAGAAATTATTTTTTAGTATACTTGCCGCCGCACTATGGGCGGCGCCCCTGGCCACCCAGGCCCAGGTTGTGGTGGATGATACAGAAGAGGACGACACGGAAACTATCCTCGACGAAGAATTAGAGGAAGAAGAGGAAGAGGCCGACACCCTGGCACTCAGCGAAGACGAGTTTGCCGTCACCGACAAAGAAGGCAACGAGGAAGTGATTGAATTCCCGGAGGCCATGACCTACGACCTGGACAGTCTGCTGAACCTCTATATGTCGAAGAACTATCTGAGCACCGACAATGACTGCAACATGCAGAATGTCAATCCCACATTCCCCAAGGAGGTCTATGTGGAGCGCCTGAGCATGATACCGTCGGTGATGGAACTGGCCTATAACGACGTGGTGCAGAAGTTCATCGATCGCTACAGCGGCCGACTGCGCTATTCGGTCAGTTACATGCTGGGAGCTTGCAACTTCTACCTGCCCATCTTCGAGGAAGCCCTCGAAGCCTACCAGCTGCCGCTGGAACTGAAATACCTGCCCATCATCGAGTCTGCCCTCAACCCGAAAGCCGTGTCGCTTGCCGGTGCAACGGGACTGTGGCAATTCATGATCGGAACCGGCAAACAGTATGGTCTGGAAGTCAACTCGCTGGTAGACGAGCGCCGCGACCCCGTCAAGTCGTCGTATGCAGCCGCCCGCTATCTGAAAGACCTCTACAAGGTGTTCGGCGACTGGAATCTGGTGATAGCTGCCTATAACTGCGGCCCCGAGAATATCAACAAGGCCATCCACCGAGCCCAGGCAGCCCAGAAAGACTCCGTGCAGACCAACGTGAAGGACTACTGGAACATCTACCCCTATCTGCCAGCAGAAACACGAGGCTATGTGCCGGCCTTCATCGCTGCCAACTATATCATGACCTACTACTGCGACCACAACATCTGTCCGATGACCACCCGTCTGCCGGCACAGACAGACACCGTCGTGGTGAACCGCAACGTCCACCTGGAGCAGATAGCAGCAGTGCTGGGACTCGACACCGACCTGCTGCGCTCGCTCAACCCGGAGTATCGGCGCGACGTGGTGCCGGGTCAGACGAAGCCGTCGGCCATACGCCTGCCCCTGGCAGACACCGGCCGATTCATCGACTATCAGGACAGCATCTACAATTACCGTGTCGATGAACTGCTGAACAAGCGTGTCGAGGTCAGCATCAACGATGACGTTCCTACCTATACGCGCAAGAAGGCAAAGGTAAGCCGACGGAATGCCAGATATTCACGCAACAAGCGTGTGGCCCGCAGGGGCAGTTCGGCCAAGCGGGGCAGGGCCTCAGCCAAGAGAGGGCGCGGCTCAGCAGTCAAGCGGAAGTCAGCATCAAAGCGCAGATCAAGATCGGGACGCCGTTCGAGCAGGAAACGCAGAAGATAAGAAGCACTATGGATGAAGAAATGATGACTCAGGAAGAGCGCGACGACAAACTTATCAACGACGCCTTCCAACAACTACTCAACAGTTACCTGGCATCACGCCACCGCAAGAAGGTGGACCTGATCACAAAGGCATTCAACTTTGCCCGTCAGGCTCACAAGGGTGTGCGCCGACTTTCCGGCGAGCCCTATATCATGCACCCCATCGCCGTGGCGCAGATAGCCTGCGGAGAGATCGGACTCGGCTCTACCAGCATCTGTTCGGCACTGCTCCACGATGTGGTGGAAGACACAGACTACACCGTAGAGGACATCGAGAACATCTTCGGGCCCAAGATAGCACAGATTGTTGACGGACTGACGAAGATCAGTGGCGGCATCTTCGGAGAGCAAGCTTCGGCACAGGCAGAAAACTTCAAGAAGCTGCTGCTCACCATGAGCGACGACATACGAGTCATCCTCATCAAGATATGCGACCGTCTGCACAACATGCGAACCCTGGACTCGCAGCCAGCCAACAAGCAATACAAGATAGCAGGAGAGACCCTCTATATCTACGCACCACTGGCCAACCGCCTGGGCCTCTATAAGGTAAAGTCTGAACTGGAAAACCTGAGTTTCAAGTTCGAGCACCCTGACGAATATGCCTCCATCTCCAAGAAACTGGAGAACACCCAGAAGTCGCGTGAGACACTGTTCGCACAGTTCACCGCTCCCATCCGTACGGCCCTCGATGCGATGGGCATCCAGTATGAGATCAAGCAACGGGTAAAGACCCCCTACTCCATCTGGAACAAGATGCAGAACAAGCACGTGACGTTCGACGAGATCTACGACATCCTGGCCGTACGCATCATCTTCACTCCCAGATTGCGCGAAGAAGAAGTCAACGAATGTTTCAATATCTACGTTGCCATCTCCAAGATATACAAGTCACACCCAGACCGTCTGCGCGACTGGCTGAGTCATCCCAAGGCCAACGGCTACCAGGCCCTGCATGTCACCCTGATGTCGAAGACCGGACAATGGATAGAAGTGCAGATACGCTCCGACCGTATGGACGAGGTGGCAGAACAGGGATTCGCAGCCCACTGGAAGTACAAGGACGGTATCGAGGAGGATGAGGAATACACAGAGGACGAGGCCGAACTGAACGACTGGCTCCGTACTATCAAGGAAATCCTCGACGACCCGCAGCCCGACGCCATGGACTTCCTCGACACCATCAAGCTGAACCTCTTTGCCAGCGAGATCTTCGTGTTCACGCCAAAGGGTGAAATCAAGACGATGCCCGCAGGCTGTACGGCGCTCGACTTTGCCTTCTCCATCCACACCTTCCTCGGCAGTCACTGTATCGGAGCCAAAGTGAACCACAAGCTGGTACCACTGAGTCATAAGCTGAACAGCGGCGACCAGGTGGAGATTCTCACTTCCAAGTCACAGCATGTCAGTCCGGCATGGATCAACTTTGTCTCTACCGCCAAGGCCAAGGCCAAGATACAGGCCATCCTGAGGCGAGACAATCGTGAGGTACAGAAAGAGGGTGAGGACATGCTGGCAGAGTTCCTGAAGAAACACGAGATAGAGAACACGCCTGCCAATGCCGACAAACTGGCAGAACTGCACGGCTACGAGAAGCGTAACGACTTCTTCATCGCCGTTGGAGAGAAGACCATCGTCCTGGGCGACAAAGATATCGACGAACTGACTGGCAAGAAAGACGAGGGAAAGAGCGGATGGCGCAAATACATGCCATTCGTAGGCAAGAAGAAGAAAGAGGAACAGCACAAGGAGGAACTGTTCATCGTGCCAGAGAAGTTCAACCGTAAAAAGCCCATCTACGTTTCTGAGGAGACCATCACCCAATATAAGTTCTTGGGCTGCTGCCATCCTATCCCTGGCGACGACGCCCTCGGCTACATCAACAACAAGAAGCAGATAGAGATCCACAAGCGTAACTGTCCGGTAGCTGCCAAGCTCAAGACCAGTTTCGGTAACCGCATTCTCGACATCAAGTGGGACATGCACAAGAGACTCTATTTCGACGCTACCATCCGTCTGGGCGGCATAGACCGTGTGGGACTCCTGAACGAGATCACCCAGATAGTCTCCTCGCAGATGAATGTCAACATCCACACCATCAGCATCACCTGCGAAGAAGGCATCTTCGACGGCAGCATCGAATTCAGGGTCCACGACCGTGAGGATGTCAAGAAGATCATAAGCAACCTGAAGAAAGTGCCTGACCTGAAGGAGATATCGGAAATCATGTAGAGACCAACCTGAAAAAGCAAACGAATATGAAGAAACTAATTCTGGCCATCATCGCCATCTTCAGCATGCAGACAGCCCTGGCTGCAGGCAAGTACGACAATCCCGACACTATCGTCGTAGCCCGTGACGGATCGGGCGAGTTCCGTACCATCGACGAAGCCATCGAGGTATGCCGCGCCTTCATGGACTACCACAAGGTTATATATATTAAAAAAGGTACGTATAAGGAGAAACTGATTATCCCCTCCTGGCTGCAGAACATCGAGCTCTGCGGTGAGAGCAAGGAAGAGACCATCATCACCTACGACGACCATGCCAACGTGAAGGTGATCCTCGGCACTGCAGCCCCACGGGAACAGCCCATGGGAACCTTCCGGACCTACACCCTCAAGGTGGAGGGCAACGACATCACACTGAAGAACCTCACCATCGAGAACAATTCTGCCCGTAAGGGCCAGGCCGTCTCCCTGCATACGGAGGGTGACCGCATCAGGGTCATCAACTGCCGCATTCTCGGACATCAGGACACGATCTATACTGGCGTGCCGGGCACACGGGTCTATTTCAACGGATGCTATATCTGTGGCACTACCGACTTCATCTTCGGTCCTTCGATAGCCTGGTTTGAGGACTGCACCATCGAGAGCCTCGTCAACAGTTACGTCACGGCAGCCTCAACACCGAAAGACCAGCCTTACGGCTACGTGTTCGACAACTGCCGTCTGATAGCTGCCGAAGGAGTAGACAAGGTCTATCTGGGTCGCCCCTGGCGAGACTACGGCTACACGCTCTTCATGAATTGTGACCTGGGGCGCCACATCCGTCCGGAAGGCTGGCATCACTGGGAGAAGCAACGAGAGCAGACTGCCCGTTACCTGGAGTATAATAATCGTGGAGAGGGAGCGAACACCAAGGAGCGCGTCGGATGGAGCCGTCAGCTCACGAAGAAGGAGGCTGCAAAGATTACCCCCGAAGCCGTATTCACCATGGGTTCCACCTGGGTGCCCTGAAATATAAGATACGATTATCCTCCCCCTACAGGGGAGATACTATTATCCTCCCCCTACAGGGGGAGATAGAGGGGGTCTCAATTACTGCAAGCCGTCGAGCTGTTTCTTGAGCACCTGCAATTCTGAGCGTATGCCTATCAGCGTCTCCAGTACATCCGCCTTCTTGTCGGCACCCTTACGATTCTGAGTGAGTATCTTCTTGGCAGCAGCCAACTTGAATCCCCGCACCTTCACCAGATTGTGGATGACGCGGATTTGCTCGATATCCTTCTCCTGATACTGACGGATCTTGGACGGACCGCTGGTCTTCGGCTTGATTTGAGGAAACTCCTGCTCCCAATAGCGGAGGGTACTCTCGTTCACACCGAACATCTTGGCGACCTCGCCAATGTTGTAATACAATTTGAGGTTTTTGTTTTCATTCAAAGCCATACGTTCAAGATTTTATCAGATCATACCAAGAATAATGTGTCAGCAGGTGTCCCCAATGCGAGAGATAGCTATAGTCGAGCAGCACATCTGCCATCAGGAATCGTCCCTCCTCCTCAAGTGGTTCTACCGGCAAGCACTCACGCTGCAGTGCAAACACTTCCTGCATCAGCCACATGACACCCCCTGCAAAACGTGAGAGACGGAGCAGCCGGAACACATCGCCGATGCTCTGCTTCGCATTGTCAAAGGGTTCAAACCGACCTCCCAACGAACGGAGGATGAAAAAGTAGTCCATCAGGTCGCGCATCGAGAGGTTACGACTGATGAGACGGTTGTAGAGGTAGGCCATATAAAGCACGGCACGCATCGTGGTGGCAGGAACGGTCAGACGGTCATCCTTGGTGAAGAGCATCTCGTCATTCTCCAGAGCCCACTTTTCCAGTCGACGGCTCCGCCAAGAATGCTTTCCCACGGTAATGGCATCCATCAGGTTGACATCGAGTCCAGACGGTTTACCAAGTTCTGCCACGTTCTTGTAACCCGTGAAATAGACATCAATGCTGGTAGACTCACGCAAGTAGAACAACTCATCACCGTAACAGGAACGAAGTCCCTCACCGGAGAAAACGGATGAACGTATCCTATCTTTCAACAGATGCTGCTGGAAATCAGCCAACCGGCTGCCAGCATTCTCATTGTGCTCCCTGATTTCCTCTGACTCCGACATCCAGTCGATAATCAGGTCCTGAGGAGCACGCAGTCCGAACTCAAACAAAGCCACAGCACCATGATAGCAGATACCTGCCACGGCCTCACGCTGTGTCAACTCATACAACGCGTGCCACTCTTCGGGAGAGGGGCCGCGACTCAGACAGTCCAACTGTCCTATGGAAACCTGCATCAATTCGAAAAACAACTGCCTCATAACATGCTGACCACAAGAATTTTCTGCAAAGATACAACTTTTCTTCGAATTAGCAACGCTATTTACAGAAATTTCGTAACTTTGCAACCGAAAATGAGAATACAGAGGAAAAGGATAGCAACGGCGTGGCTTCTGTTGTCGATATTCGTATCGATGATATGTCTGACAGCGACAGCACAAGACAACCACCACCAGCAGGATGCTGACGGACAACACAAGCACTACAACCATGATCACCCGTCGGACTCCTCCGACGTGTTCTATCGTCACCTGAAACTCAACGAACTGCTGGTGACAGGCGTCACTGGCAGCACCAAACTGAAGAACTCCACTGCCCCCATTTCCATCGTCAACAGCAAGGAGCTGCGGCAGACGACCTCCACTAATATCATAGATGCTATCGCCCGTCAGCCAGGCGTATCACAAATCACTACTGGCGGAGGCATTTCCAAGCCTATCATCCGAGGACTGGGCTACAACCGCGTCGTCGTGATGAACGATGGCATCCGACAGGAAGGCCAGCAATGGGGCGGCGAGCACGGCATCGAGATTGACGGCGCTGGCATTAACTCCGTGGAAATCCTCAAAGGCCCTGCCTCACTGATGTATGGCTCTGATGCCATGGCAGGCGTACTGATCCTGCATGCGCCCCCCATCCTGGCTGAAGGCGAGATGAAGGCACAGGCATCAACGGAGTATCAGACCAACAACGGACTCTTCGACTACTCGCTCAACTTTGCCGGCAACCAGCAGGGATTTGTGTGGGACGGACGCTTCTCACAAAAGATGGCCCACGCCTACAAGAACAAATACGACGGTTATGTGCCTGGCTCACAATTCAGGGAAATAGCAGGACGCCTGATGCTGGGACTGAACAAACGGTGGGGACACACCCATCTCATACTCTCTGCCTACGGACAGACACCCGGCATCATCGAGGGAGAGCGCGATGAACTGACTGGAGAACTGGCCCATGAAGACGGTTGGAGCGGACACAGCTATGGCAAGTGGCACCCCTACCAGAAAATCAACCACTATAAACTGGTGTGGGACAACT
>DFGG01000176.1 GCA_002371695.1 bacterium UBA3756 | reverse complement strand
ATGCCATCTATGGTATGACGGGTGGTCAGATGGCCCCCACCACGCTGATTGGTCAGAAGACCTCTACTTGTCCTTACGGCCGTGATCCTGAGATTCATGGCTATCCCCTGAAGATGGCGGATATCGCTGCCCAACTGGAGGGAACCTGCTACGTGACGCGTCAGAGCGTGGAGAGCGTGGCCTCTATCAACAAGGCCAAGAAGGCTCTGCGCAAGGCTTTCGAGGCATCGATGGCCGGCAAGGGCTCGAGTCTGGTGGAGTTCGTCTCTACATGTAACAGTGGTTGGAAACTCTCTCCCGCTAAAGCTAACGAATGGATGAAGGAGAACATGTTCCCCTTCTATCCCAAAGGTGACTTAAAAGATACGACAGACAAATGAAGAAGGAAATAATTATCAGTGGTTTCGGCGGTCAGGGCGTGCTCTCGATGGGTAAGATCCTGGCCTACAGTGGACTGATGGAGGACAAGGAAGTGACCTGGATGCCCGCTTACGGTCCTGAGCAGCGTGGCGGTACGGCCAATGTGACGGTCATCGTGAGCGACGAACGTATCTCTTCGCCCATCCTGAGCCGCTACGATGTGGCCATCGTGCTCAACCAGCCCTCGCTGGAGAAGTTTGAGCCGAAGATCAAGCCCGGCGGTATCCTCATCTACGACGGCTTCGGCATCATCAACCCGCCGACGCGTAAGGACATCACCATCTATGAGATCAACGCTATGGACAAGGCTGCCGAGATGAAGAACGGCAAGGTGTTTAATATGATTGTGCTCGGCGGACTGCTGAAGGTGTGCCCCGTTGTGGGTACCAAGGGCGTGGAGAAAGCCCTGAAGAAGACGCTGCCCGAGCGCCATCACGACCTGATTCCCCTGAACATGCAGGCTGTGGATGAGGGTGCCAAAATCATTAAGGAAATTAAATGAAGAAGACGTTGATGATGATTTGTGCTGCCATGCTGACTGTTTCGGCAGGCGCACAGAAGACGACAGTTACTACGCACAAGGGTGGTGACAACTGGTATATCGGTATTAATGCCGGAGTGGCTACGCCTATGCAGAAGTGGGACAACTATGGTTTCATGAAGGGTGTGGCTCCCAGTTTTGGAGTGAGGTTGGGCAAGAACCTGAACACGGTGCTGGGTGTGGCTATCGATGCCAATGCCTACTTTAAGTCGACAAAGAAATCGTTGATGAATACCAAGACCTTCATCAATACGACGAATGTCGACGCGCTGGGTACGCTGAACCTGTCAAACCTCTTCGGAGGCTATCAGGGTGAGCCCCGTCTGTTTGAGCTGTTCTTCCTGGGCGGTTTCGGATGGACCCATGAGTTCGGATCGCTCTTAGGTACCAGTGCTAACGGTATCAACAGTAAGGCCGCTTTTGACCTGGCTTTCAACCTCGGTGCCGACAAGGCCTGGCAGATCTATCTTGAGCCGGCTGTGATTTATGGATTGTGGGACAACGGGAAACTTAGTAACGCCCTGTCGAACCCTTACAATTCTTTCAAGTACGACTCGCGTAATGGCCTGTTCCAGCTGAATGTTGGTGTCAACTACAAGTTCGGCAACAGCAACAACAGCCATAACTTCACCATCGAGCAGCTTCGCGATCAGGGTGAGATCGACGACCTGAACGCCCGTATCAATGAGCTGCGTGGTGAGAATGACAAGAAGGATATGCGCATTGCCCGTGATATCCGTCGTATCGCAGAACTGGAGGACTCGCTGAAGGCTGCCAGAAACGTGAAGCCGACAGTGGTGAAGAACGTGGTGACGAAGGTGGTCAACAACAACGTGCTGCAGCCGACGGTCATCTTCGGCCAGGGCAAGAGCGCCGTGGATGCCGCCCAGATGGCCAGCGTGGCCATGATCGCCAAGTATATGAAGAACCATCCTGAGTCGCGCCTGCTCATCAAGGGCTATGCCTCGCCGGAGGGTAATCCCGAACTGAACCAGAGGCTGTCGGAGGCTCGTGCCGCTTCGGTGAAGAATGCACTCGTCAAGCGTTACGGCATCCCCGAGAGTCGACTGGAGACCCAGGGCATGGGCGCCACCGACGAGCTGTTCGACGAGGTGGACTTCAACCGCGTGGCTACGTTTACCGACCTGTCGAAATAAAGATGATATGAGACAAACAGTTTGGATGGTCGCCATTAGTGCGATGTTGTGTGCTTGCACATCCAAGACTGGCAATACTGATAGTCCGTCTGGCAACTTAGGCCAGGCGGACTCTCTCGTTTCTGTCCAGCCCCGTTATGCGAAGTATTTCTCTGTGAAGGACTCTGCCGGCATGCGACTGGTCACGGTGGGCAGCCATGACTGCTTTGCCCTTGTCAGGTCCGACGAGGTGAAGGTGCCCGAGGGTTTCACCAAGGTGCTGGTGCCTATCAAGCGTACCATCTGCATGACGATGCTGCAGCTGTCGAACTTCACCGCCCTCGATGCTCACGATGTGGTAAAGGGACTGACGGGTACGAAGAACCTCTACAATGAGGATATACAGCGGCGAGTGAAGGACGGACGTATCGTAAAGATCGGCATGGAGGGCAACTTCGATACAGAGATGGTGCTGGCTGCCAATCCCGACGTGATCTTCATCTCGCCCTTCAAGCGCGGCGGCTATGAGCCTATCAAAGAGACGGGTATCACGCTGGTTCCCCATCTCGGCTATAAAGAGCTCGACCCGTTGGGACAAGCGGAGTGGATCAAGTTCGTGGGCATGTTCATCGGCAAGGAGAAGGAGGCCAACGATGTGTTTGCTGGCATCGAGCAACGCTATAACGACATCAAGGCTATGGCCGCTAAGGTAGAGAAGCGCCCATCGGTGTTCAGCGGCGAGATGCACAGCGGTACATGGCATGCCGTAGGTGGCAAGAACTATCTGGCACAGATATTCCGCGATGCCGGAGCTGACTACGTCATCGATGACGAGGAGACGGCAGGCGAGAATCTGGAATTCGAGAAGATGTATGCCCTGGCTGCCAAGGCAGACTACTGGCGTATCCTGAACAGTTATCCCGGCGAGTTCAGCTATGAGGCCCTGAAGGCATCCGAACCCCGTAACGAACTGTTCGAGGCCTTCAAGCAGCGGAAGGTGATCTACAGCAATATGAAGCAGACGCCCTATTATGAGATATCGCCTGTAGAGCCCGACGTGCTGCTGAAGGATTTTGTGGCTATCTTCCATCCCGAACTGGTGGAGAAGGATTATCAGCCCAAGTTCTATTCTTTACTGAAATAATTGTCGACCACGGATGACACGGATTTCACGGATTGTTCTGCTGTTGATGTTCATCGTCGTGCTGACGATTGTCAATCTGCTCATTGGCTCAGTCAGTATTCCCGTGGCCGATGTCTGCCGCATCCTCTTGGGCAACGAGGTGAATGAGGTATGGGCCAACATCATCTTCCAGTCGCGACTGCCACAGGCCCTGACAGCTATTGTGGCAGGAGCAGGTCTGGCCGTCAGTGGCTTGCAGATGCAGACCGTGTTCCGCAATCCCCTGGCTGGCCCTTCGGTACTGGGCATCAGCAATGGCTCTGCCCTTGGTGTGGCCTTTGTGGTGTTGCTGTCGGGTAGGATAGGGGGCGTGGCCCTTTCGCGCCTCGGCTATTTGGGCGATGCGGCCATGTCGGTGGCTGCCATCATAGGTGCCTTGGCGGTGATGTTGCTGATAGTATGGATTTCGCAAAGGGTGAAGGGTAATGTCACCTTATTAATTATAGGTGTGATGATTGGCTATCTGGCCAATGCTATCATCGGTGTGCTGAAGTTCCTCTCGCCAGAGGAGGATGTGAAGGCTTTCGTGGTGTGGGGACTGGGCTCTTTCTCTCGGGTCAGCGGTGATGAGATGTTGTTGTTCGTGGCCTTGATGTGCGTGTTGCTGCCTTTGAGTTGTTTGTTGGTGAAGTCGATGAATCTTCTGCTGTTGGGCGACCGCTATGCTTCCAACTTAGGACTCAACATCAGTAGGGCTCGTCTGCTGGTCATTCTCAGTTCTGGCATCCTGGTGGCTATAGTCACCGCCTATTGTGGTCCCATCA